>JANWJK010000164.1 GCA_025452005.1 Acetobacteraceae bacterium
GTCCAAGCAGCACCTTTCCGCAGCGACGGAACGGAATGCCTGCCCGTTCTGCCTCGCCCATCACGACGCCGTCGGCCTTCGCCGGCGGGATGGTGCCGCCCAGCAGCGCCAGCCGCTGCCGCGACGCGGCATCCCATGCCAGCCAGCGCACCTTGCCGGGCCGCAGCAAGCGCCAGGTCGCTATCAGCGCCAACACCACGGCCAGCGCGACGGTCAGCCGCAGCGAGTGCGGCACCTCGGGCGACATCACAACGACCCACCAGGCGTTGTTGGTCATCAGATGCACACGCGGCCGCGTCCCCGCCAGGGCGAGGAGACAGATCACCAGCGCGAACAGCGAGATCGCGCTGGACGCCTCGAGCGGTCCGCTCAGCAGGCTGGCATGGCGGTAAAAGCAGCGTCGCAACGGCGCCACCAATATGACGACCACCACCAGCACGCCGGAGATCCACATCCGCTCCATCTGCGTCGCGGTGAAGGCGGCGCCGACCGCCAGCAGGAAGATCGTCGTCCCCCACGCCAGGTTGACCCGCTGCGACAGCCCGAGTGCGACCACGATGAGCCCGGCACCGATCAACGACGGGATGAACTGGCCGGCCTGATTGGCCATCTCGGCGAAATCCGGATCGATCCACGAGAAGTCCGGCTGCGGCGCCAGGACGCCGACGCACAGCAGCATCACGCCGGACAGCGCGACCAGTCCGGTGGCGCTGGCGACGGCGAAGTCGGGCTCGCTCCAGCGCGCCAGCGCACCCATACGCTCGGCCCGGCGCAGCAGGGCGCTGCCGCGCAGCAGGATCTCGTTGCCGGTGAACAGGGCGCCCGCAAGGAACAGCGGAATGACGTAGTAATACAGCCGGAACACCACGATCGCCCCGACGATGTGCGGGGCGCTCACGTAGGGCTGCAGGCCGAGCAGGATGGCGGTGTCGAACACGCCGATGCCGCCGGGCAGGTTGGCCGCGAGGCCGGCGGTGTAGGACGCGACATAGACGCCCAGGAAGATCGGCCAGGTGAGGTGCGGCGTGGGCGGCAGCAGCGCGTAGAAGATCGACGCGGTGATCGCGACATCCACCGTCGCCAGCACCACCTGGACGATCGCCATGCGCCAGCCCGGCAGGCCGATCTCGTAGCCGAACAGACGCACGCTGCCGAACACGCGCGACAGCGTGACGTAGGCGATCACGATCGCCCACAGCAGCGCTCCCACCGCGTACATCACGGCGGCGGGCATGTGCTCGCCGAAGAACGGGATCGACTGCGGCTCGAGGAACAGGATCGTGCCGCCCAGCACCATGCCGCCAAGCGCGAAGGTCAGGCTGCAGAACGCCACGGTCTTGGCGATCTGCAGCGGCGTCAGGCCCCAATGAGCGTAGAGCCGATACCGCACCGCCGCGCCCGACACCGCGGCGAAGCCCAGGTTGTGCGACAGCGCGTAGGCACAGAACGAAGCGAACGCGACTCGGCCGTACGACACCTTGTGTCCCGCGTAGATCGTGCCGAGACGGTCGTAGATGGTCAGCACGGCATACGACAGCACGGTCCACAGGAAGCCGATCGCCAGAGCGCGCAGCGGAATGTCACGCAGCGCGTCCTCGATGTCGCGCAGCCGCAGATGGCGGAATTCCTTCTGCACGACATAGATCGCGCCGATCAGCAGCAGCACGCCGAGGATCGGCGGCACCCGGTGCAGGCAGGCCTTGCCGATCGCGCGTGCGCGCCCTGCCTGCATCGCGGTCAGGGGGCGTCGGCCGGGCGCGCCAGCGCGGCCTCGATCAATGCGACCGTTTCGCCGACCCCGTACAGAGCGATGAAGCCGCCGAAGCGCGGGCCCTCCTGCTGGCCGAGCAGCACCTGATACAGACAGCCGAACCAGGCACGCAGCTCGGGGAACGGGTGGCGCTTGCCAACCTCATAGACGACGGTCTGGATCGCTTCGGCATCGGCGCAGCGGTCCATTCCCTTCAGCGTCTCGGCCAGATCGGCGAGTGCCGAGCGTTCCAGATCGGTCGGATGACGGTAGCGCTTCTCCGGCCGGACGAAGTCCCGATAGTAGGCGATCGCGTGATCGACCAGCCGGTCGAGGAACGGCATGGTCTCAGGCGTGGCGTCCGGGCTGTAGCGGCGGATGAAGCCCCACAGGATCGCCGGCGTGTCGGCTTTCACCACCGAGGCGAGGTTCAACAGCATGCCGAACGACACCGGGCTGCCGCCATGGTTCGGCAGCCGGCCGGCGTGGATGTGCCAGGCAGCATTGAGCGGCTGCTCCGCCGCCGGCTGTGCGGCCAGCCGCGCGGCATTCGCCAGGTATTCGTCGGTCGCGCGCGGGATCACGTCGAAATACAACCGCTTGGCGCGCTGCGGTGCGTTGAACATGAACTGCGACAGGCTCTCGGCCGGGGCGTAGCGCAGCCATTCCTCGACCGACAGGCCGTTGCCCTTGGACTTGCTGATCTTCTGCGCCTGCTCGTCGAGGAACAACTCATAGGTGAAGCCGTCCGGCGGCGTGCTGCCGAGAATGCGGCAGATGCGCCCGGACAGGCGCACCGAATCGATCAGGTCCTTGCCTGACATTTCGTAATCGACGCCCAGGGCGTACCAGCGCATCGCCCAGTCTGCCTTCCACTGCAGCTTGCAGCCGCCGCCCTTGACGGAGGTCTCGAACGCCTCCCCGCTGTCGGGATCGCACCACACCACGGTGCCGGCAGCGGGATCGCGGCTTTCCATCGGCACCTGCATGACCCGGCCGGTGCGCGGATGCAGCGGCAGGATCGGCGAGTAGGTGGCGCGGCGGTCGGGTCCGAGCGTCGGCAGGATCACCGCCATCACTTCGTCGTAGCATTCCAGCACGCGGATCAGCGCCGCATCGAAGCGGCCGGCGGCGTAGTACTCGGTGGACGAGGCGAATTCGTACTCGAAGCCAAACGAGTCGAGGAAGGAACGCAGCCGCGCATTGTTGTGCGCGCCGAAGCTTTCATGCGAGCCGAAAGGATCGGGGATGCGGGTCAGCGGCTTGCCCAAATGCGGCGTCAGCAGGTCGCGGTTGGGCACGTTGTCGGGCACCTTGCGCAGCCCGTCCATGTCGTCGCTGAACGCGATCAGCCGGGAGGGCAGGCCCGTGAGCACGCCGAAAGCGTGGCGCACCCATGACGTCCGCGCCACTTCGCCGAACGTGCCGATATGCGGCAGGCCGGATGGACCGTAGCCGGTCTCGAACAGCGCGTGGTCCTTGCCGGAGGCGGCGAGCCGCTGTGCTACCTTGGCTGCTTCCTCGAACGGCCAGATTTTCCGGTGGGCCGTCTCGTTGTTGCGAAGTGTTTCGGACATCTACCGGAAGCTAGGAACCGGCGGGTGCCCGGTCAATCGCGGGCGCGGTGTTTTGTCGCGCCTACATGCCGCCGGCGTTACCCCCGCCACCGCCGCCGCCGCCATCATTTCCTCCGCCACCAGTCGCGGGCGAGTTGAATTGCTGTACCGGCGTGGCGGCGACGGTGCATCCGACGCACGCAAGCACGAGGCACAGAAGGGCGGTGCGGATGCCGGCAGACATTGCGTCAGTATCCGCCGCCACCACCACCGCCTTCGGATGCGTTCATCGCTCCGGGGCTCACCTGTTGCCGTTGCGCGCCCGCACGGTCGGCATTGGTGGTCGCGCAGGCCATGAGCGCCAGCGCGCAGGCCGCAACGGCGACGAATGTCCTGAGCCTGCTCATGCGCGCGTCTCCCATGCGGGGCCTGTCAACCGGCAGACGAACCGAGGCGGGTGCCCATTCCTGTGCTCACCAAGTCGTGGTCGAAGCGACAATGTTTTCAGACACGGCGAAACTGCTCTACGCATCGTCCGTGACCGCATCCCACCGAGAGCCATGGCGCGCATTGCACTCCCCGACGCGCCGTCCGTCGTAGCCGGACACGGCCGCGCCGCGATCTTCACCGCCGATGGCGAGCTGTTGCTGTTGCCTGCCGTGGACGCGGCCGCCCATCTGCGTGGCCTGCCGCCCCCGCTGCTGGTCCATGCACCGGCGACGTTCCGCCGCCTTGGCCTGCGCGGAATGCCGGCATTCGATCTGCTGGAGCTGTTCGCCTTTGCCTTGCCGGCGCGCACCGCGGCGCCGACGCCGCGTGGGCTGGCCCTGGCGCTGGACTTCGAGCCACCGCACCGCGGCCTGGAAGCCGCAGCCGCGCTGCTGCCCGACCTCGTCGCAGCAATGTTGCATCGCCTCGCCCAAGGCCGCGACACCGCGTTGAACCGCGACGCCGCCGGGCTGGCGGCTCGCATGGGCCAGGCTGGCTGGGGCTGGGCGGAGTTCGTCTCTGCCGCGCTCGGACGGCCGGACGCAGCGCCGTCCAGCGAGGCATTGCGCGTGTGGAAACGCCTGCCGGAGTGGGAGGATGCGGCACCGCTGCCGCCGCCTTCGTCGCTTCCGGTGGCGGAGGCCGAGGCACGGTCGCGGCTCGCCGCGATGCTGGGGCCGCATGCCGAGCAGCGGCCGGGACAGGCGGACTATGCCGGCGCCGCCGCAGCCGCCTTCGCCCCGCGCGAGAGCCGCGGCGATCCGCATCTGGTACTGGCGGAGGCCGGCACCGGAACCGGCAAGACTCTGGGGTATCTCGCCCCTGCCAGCCTGTGGGCGGAGAAGAACCACGGCGGCGTGTGGATCAGCACCTTCACCCGCCATTTGCAGCGCCAGATAGACGCCGAACTGGCGCACCTGCTGCCAAATCCGGCCGACCGACACAAGCGTGTGGTCGTGCGCAAGGGACGCGAGAACTACCTTTGCCTGCTGAACCTGGAGGACGCGGTCGGTTCCGCAACGTCCCGGCTGGCATTGGCCTCGGTCATCCCGCTCGGCCTGGTCACCCGTTGGGCGCTGGCTACCGACGATGGCGACATCCAGGGCGGCGACCTGCCTGGCTGGTTGTCCGAGCTGTTCGACGCCAGCACCATCCTGAGCCTCGCCGACCGGCGCGGCGAGTGCATCCACGCAGCCTGCGCGCACTGGCGGCGCTGCTTCGTCGAACACACGATCCGCCGCGCGCGCACCGCACAGCTCGTCGTCGCCAATCATGCCCTGGTGATGACCCAGGCCGCCTGGGGCGGGCTGGACGACAGTGTCGTGCCGAGCCGCTACGTGTTCGACGAAGGCCATCACGTGTTCGACGCGGCCGACAATGCATTCTCCGCCAGGCTCTCGGGGTTGGAAACCGCCGAGATGCGGCGCTGGCTGCTCGGCGCCGAAGGCGGCCGGTCGCGCGCACGCGGCCTGAGGTGGCGCATCGAGGAACTGGTCGCTGCCCGCCCGCTGCTGGAGACGCCGCTTGACGCCGCGCTCCAGGCGGCACGCTCGCTGCCGGCGCCCGGCTGGTCCGGCCGCATTGCCGGCGAGCATCCAGAGTTGGGCCGCCTGGATGCCGATCGCAACGAGACCGAGGCATTCCTGCACGCGGTCCGCCACCAGTTGCACGCCCGCGCCGCGGCGGCCGAGAACGCCTGGGGTGCGCTGGAATGCGACGTGTTCCCTCTCGGCCCCGGGGTTGCCGAGACGGCCCACCGGCTCGCCCGCGCGTTCGCCCGCATCGCCCAACCGATCGCCACGCTGCGCGAGCGGCTGCTCGCCCGCCTGGACGAGGAGGCGGACGACATGGACAGCGCGACGCGGAACCGCATCGAGGCCGCCGGGCGTTCGATCAACCGGCGCGTCCTGGCACCGCTGTCGGCCTGGCGGGCCATGCTGCAAGCGCTGACCGCGCAGCTTCCCGAGCCGGGGAGCCGTCCCGCTCAGATCCTCTACCTGCGGCTGGCGCGCGCCGAAGGTGGGCGCGAGATCGACGTCGGCCTGCACAGCCACTGGCTCGATCCGACCATCCCGTTCGTGACCACGCTGGTCGCGCCCGCGCAGGGCCTGCTGGTCACTTCGGCCACCTTGCGCGACGCGGGCCATGCGGACCCGGAAGCTGCCTGGCAGGCGGCGGAGGCACGCGTCGGTGCGCCTCATCTGCCGTCCCCAGCGATCCGCGCCGCGGTCGCCAGCCCGTTCGACTACGCCGCCCAGACGCGTGCCTTCATCGTCACCGATGTGTATGGCGGCGATCTGGCCCAGCTTGCCGCCGCCTATCGCGCATTGTTCATCGCCGCGGGCGGAGGCGCTCTCGGACTGTTCACCGCCATCCGCCGTCTCCAGGCGGTGCATGCCCGCATCGCGCCGGAACTGGAGGAGGCGGGCATTCCGCTCTACGCCCAGCACGTCGATGCGATGGGCAACGCGACGCTGGTGGACATCTTCCGGACCGAGGAAGAGAGCTGCCTGCTCGGCACCGACGCGATGCGTGACGGCGTCGATGTGCCGGGGCGCGCGCTGCGCCTCGTGGTGTTCGAGAAAGTTCCCTGGCCACGTCCCGATATTCTGCATAGGGAACGGCGCGTCCACCTCTCGGATGGCGATCCGAAGTCGTACGACGACCGCATCGCGCGGCTTCGGCTGCGACAGGCGTTCGGCCGGCTGATCCGTCGCGCCACCGATCACGGCGTGTTCGTGCTGCTCGACCGCCAGACTCCATCGCGCCTGCTGTCGGCGTTTCCCGCCGGCGTGGCGGTCCGGCGCGTCGGCCTGGCCGAGGCCGTACGCCAGACTTCCGCCTTCCTGGGCGCACCGCTGCCCGCTTGAACTGTCCAGGCGGTTCCATCAGGTTCAGGTCACCAACACGGAGTTTCGCGATGCGCGCGCTTGATGCCTTGGACGCGCCCGAGGCACTGGTTCTCACCATGGTCCTGGTGGCCGCAGCGGATGGTGGCATGACCGACCGCGAGATCGGTGCGATGGCCGGCCAGGTGCAGACGCTACCGGTGTTCCACGACTTCACCACCGAGCAGCTCGGCGCGGTCACCGACGCGGCGGTGAACCTGCTGAACGAGGAAGACGGGCTACAGCATGCCGCGCGTCTGGTGCGCGGCGCGCTGCAACCACGGCTGCGCGAGACGGCCTATGCACTGGCCTGCGAGGTGGTCGCGGCGAGCCAGGTGGCGAAACAGCGGACGCTGGAGATGCTCGATTTCGTGCGGAGCGAACTACAGCTCGACCCGCTGATCGCCGCCGCGATCGAACGCGGGGTGCGTGCCCGCCACCAGCGCTTCGACTCCGGCAAATAGCCATGCTGGCGCTGGGGGCCGGGGTGGTGATTGCCGGGGTTCCGGTCGCCGCCCTGGTTCTGCTGGCGGCGGTTGGGTGGGCGCCGGTCGGTGCCGCGCTGCTCGCGATCGGCGCAACGCTCCTTGCGGCGCTGGTGCTGGCGCTGCGCTGGTCGCGCGATGTCGACCTGCTGGCCGATGGCGTGCGGAGGATCGCGGCAGACGAGCCCATCGGCCCGCACTCGCCGGCGCTGCCCGGCATGTGGCGGCTTTCGACCGAGCTCGAACGGCTGGCACGGCGGACCACGGCCAGATCGGCGTTGATCGAGCAGCTTCGCCGCGCCGACGGCACGGTCGTCGAACGGCTGCCCGACCCGCTGATCGTGCTGGCCGAGGATCGCAGCGTGCGGCGCGCCAACTCCGCTGCGCGCGCGGCGTTCGGCGCCGACATGCCGGCGGTGCTGCGACATCCCGAGCTGCGCGCCGCGATCGACCGTGCGTTCGTCTCCGAAATGCCGCAGACGGCCGAAGTGACGCTGCACGTGCCGGTGCCGCGCGAGGTGCATGCGGCCGTGGTGCCGATGGATCCGCCGATCGCCGATGGCGGCCGCGCCGTCGTGGTGCTGTCCGATCGCTCGCGGGAACGCGCGGTCGAGCGCATGCGCGCCGATTTCGTCGCCAATGTAAGCCACGAGCTGCGCACGCCGCTGGCCTCCCTGATCGGCTTCATCGATACGCTGCGCGGCCCGGCCGCCGATGACCCGCCGGCGCAGCAACGCTTCCTCGGCATCATGGGCGAGCAGGCAGCGCGGATGAACCGGCTGATCGACGACCTGCTGAGCCTCTCGCGCATCGAGCTGATCGAGCACCAGGCGCCATCCGGCACGGTCGATCTGTATGGTCTGGCAACCCGGCTGGCGGCGAGTTTCGAGCCACGCCTGCGCGAGCGGTCGGTCACGCTGGACCTGTGCCTGCCGGACGAACTGCCCGAGGTGATCGGCGATGCGGACCAGTTGACCCAGGTGTTGCAGAACCTGCTCGACAATGCGGTGAAGTATGGCCGCGCGGGAGGCACGGTCCGTCTCGATGCCGCCGTCACCGCGCCGGGGCGGCCTGGCGTGGTGCTGACGGTTGCCGACCAGGGTGCCGGCATCCCGCGCGAACACCTGCCGCGACTGACCGAGCGCTTCTATCGCGTCGATACCGGACGGTCGCGCGCGGTCGGCGGCACCGGGCTGGGTCTCGCCATTGTCAAGCACATCGTGAACCGCCATCGCGGCAACCTGTCGATTGAGAGCGAAGAGGGGATCGGCACCACAGTCAGCGTGTGGTTGCCGCAGGCGGTCGCGCAGCCGGTGGCGCCCGGCCTGCCGGTTTAGAGCCTGTCTCTAAGACGCCGCCTCGTCTGAAGGAGGTAACCAATGCCTGACTTTCGCATGACCCGGCGTTCCACGATGTTCGTGACACTGGCTGCCGCGGCTGCCGGGCCCGTCAGAGCGGCCGATACAACGCTGCTGAACGCGTCATACGACCCGACGCGCGAGCTGTACCGCGAAATCAACCGTGCGTTCGCTGTGGCGTGGCAGAAGGAGGCCGGCCAACGTATCGCCATCAACATGTCGCATGGCGGCTCCGGAGCGCAGACGCGTGCCGTGTTGGATGGTTTGCCGGCAGACGTCGTCACGCTGGCGCTGGCCGCCGACATCGACGCATTGGCGAGGCGCGGGATGATTGCGGCGAACTGGCAGACACGGCTGCCGGATAACGCATCTCCCTACACCAGCACGATCGTCTTCCTGGTACGCAAGAACAACCCAAGGGCAATTCGTGACTGGTCGGATTTGATCGAGCCGGATGTGGCGGTGATCACGCCGAACCCGAAGACGTCCGGCGGTGCACGCTGGAACTTCCTGGCCGCGCTGGCATGGGCCCAGCGTGAGCCTGGAGCCACGGCGGCTTCGGCCGAGGCGTTCATGCGCGACCTGTTCCACCACGTGCCGGTGCTGGATACAGGAGCGCGCGGCGCAACCAACAGCTTTGCTCAGCGTGGGCTGGGCGATGTTCTGCTTGCCTGGGAGAACGAGGCTTGGCTGGCGCGCAAGGAGCTAGGACCCGATGAGTTCACCATCGTCTATCCCTCGCTCAGTATTCTGGCCGAACCGCCGGTCGCGGTGGTCGACAGTGTCGTGGACAAGAAGGGCACACGTGTTGTGGCGGAGGCCTATCTTCGGTTCCTGTACAGCAAGGAGGGCCAGGACATCGTTGCGAAGCACTACTACCGACCGCGTGATCCAGCGGTGGTGGCAACATATGCGGAGCGGTATCCGGCCCTGAAGCTTGTGACCATCGGTGATTTTGGTGGCTGGGATGTGGCACAGGCGACCTACTTCGCCGACGGCGGTATGTTCGACCGGATATTCACGCCGGGGAAATGATGCAGCCTGCGCGGCATTCCGCGTTGCCAGGGTTCAACTTGACCTTTGGCATAACGCTACTTTGGCTGTCGCTGATCGTGTTGCTGCCGCTGGCGGCTCTGATCCTGCGCCCATGGGAGCTGGGGCTCGCTGGTGTGTGGCATTCGATAACCGAACCACGCGTGCTGGCTTCATTGCGCCTGAGCTTTGGCGTTGCTGCATTGGCCGCGGTTGTGAACGTCCCGTTCGGTTTGCTGGTCGCCTGGGTGATGGTCCGCTACCGGTTCCCCTGCCGCAACCTCGCGGACTCATTGATCGACATGCCTCTCGCCCTGCCAACCGCCGTCGCCGGCATAGCGCTGACCGCGTTGTTCGCGCCAAAAGGCTGGATCGGAGCACTGCTCACGCCACTGGGTATTAAAGTTGCCTACACGCCTCTCGGCATCCTGGTGGCATTGATTTTCGTCGGCCTGCCGTTCGTCGTGCGCACGCTGGAGCCGGTCATCATGGATCTGCCGCTGGACTCCGAAGAGGCCGCTGCGACGCTCGGCGCGACGCGCTCGCAGATCGTACGCCGCGTGGTGCTGCCGGCGCTGATCCCGGCATTGCTGGCCGGCTTCGGCGCGGCGCTGGCACGCGGCGTGGGCGAATATGGCTCGGTTATCTTCATCGCCGGCAACATGCCGATGATCAGTGAGATCGCGCCATTGCTCATCGTGATCCGCCTGGAGCAGCTGGATTATGCTGGGGCCGCCGCGCTGGGTTTGGTAATGCTGTTGGTCTCGTTCGCCATTCTGCTGCTGCTCAACCTGCTGGAGCGGCGCATCCATCAGCGCACATGAATCTATCGGCCACGCAGGAAAGCCCTGCAGTGCGGGTGGGACTGACTGCACTGACCGTCGTCCTACTGGTGACGCTGCTGCTGCTGCCATTGGCCGTCGTGTTCACCGAGGCGTTGAAGCACGGGCTGGCAATCGCGGCCGATGCGCTTGTCGCCCCCGACGCGATTGCCGCAATTGAGCTGACACTGATCGTCGCCGCGATCAGCGTGCCACTGAACACGGTATGTGGCCTGGCCGCGGCCTGGTGTATTGTTCGCTTCAGGTTCTCCGGCCGTGGCCTGCTGATCACCCTGATCGAATTGCCGTTCTCGGTATCGCCGGTGATATCCGGCCTCGTGTGGATACTGCTGTTCGGTGCCAACGGCTGGTTCGGCCCGGCGTTCGACCGCGCCGGCATCCGCGTCATCTTCGCCATACCGGGGTTGGTTCTGGCTACCACCTTCGTCACGTTCCCCTTTGTTGTGCGCACGCTGATCCCGCTGATGGAACAGCAGGGTGCGAGCGAGGAGGAAGCCGCTCTGACACTCGGCGCCACGGGCTGGCAGACCTTCTGGCGCGTGACGCTGCCCAACATCCGCTGGGGCCTGCTCTACGGCGTCCTGTTGTGCAACGCGCGCGCGATGGGCGAATTCGGCGCCGTCGCGGTGGTATCGGGACATGTGCGGGGTCAGACCATGACGATGCCGTTGCAGGTCGAGGCGTTGTTCAACGACTATGACTGGGTAGGCGCCTTCACTATCGCCGGCCTGTTGTCGATGCTGGCGCTGCTGACACTGGTGGTGAAGGCCGCGCTGGAGTGGCGCATCGGCAGTCGCGGCGGGCCGCTTCTGTGAGCGTCGAGCTGCGTGACCTCAGCAAATCGTTCGGCGGTGTGGCAGCCCTGAATCGGGTCAGCCTGACCATTGCGCAAGGCGAGTTCCTCGCGCTGCTGGGACCGTCAGGCTCCGGCAAGACGACATTGCTGCGCGTGGTGGCGGGTCTGGATTTTGTCGATTCCGGTGACATCACCGTCGACGGACGATCGATGCAGAGTGTGCCTGCGCGCGAACGATCCGTTGGCTTCGTATTCCAACATTACGCGCTGTTCCGTCATATGACCGTGATGCGGAATGTAGCATTTGGCCTGGCCGTTCAGCCGCGCAACCGCCGCCCGCCCGCGCGAGAGGTTCGCGCGCGCGTACAGTCGCTCTTGGACTTCATGGAGATTGGCGATCTGGCGCACCGCTATCCCGAACAGATCTCCGGCGGGCAGCGTCAGCGCGTCGCACTTGCCCGCGCGCTGGCGATCGAGCCCAGGCTGCTGCTGCTCGACGAACCATTCGGCGCACTCGATGCGAAAGTGCGCAAAAGCCTTCGCGTGTGGCTGCGCGCGTTGCACGACCGAATGGGCCTCACCAGCATCTTCGTGACGCACGATCAGGCGGAGGCGATGGAGATGGCGGACCGAGTAGCGGTGCTGCGTGCCGGCCGGGTCGAGCAGGTCGATGCGCCGGCAAGGCTGTACGCTGAACCGGCAAGCGCCTTCGTGCATGAGTTCATTGGTGAATCAGTGCGCTTCGACTGCATTGTCTCCGACGGTCTTGCCCGTATTGAAGGACTGCCCAATGTGCAGATCCCTACCACGTGTCCTGCGGGACAGGCGGTTGCGTTGATACGGCTGCATGAGATCGGCCTGCTGCCGGGACCAGGCCCGGCGCGTGTCGAGAGCCGGCACCTTGTCGGACCGATGTGCCGCACAGTCGTCGCACTGAACGATGACGTCTTTGATGTTCTTGCCACTGAGGCTGCCTGGGCGCCGGCCCCGGGCCAGACATGCAACCTCGACCTGTCACGCGCTCGGATCTATCGATCTGAGCCGAATTGGGATTCTTAGCCGACAGCGCGGGCCGCGTTGCGCGGCGGGCGGTCGCGCGCGACAGTCACCGCACCAATTTGGGCGTGCAGTGCCACTCGAACCGCTCGACGAGTCTGCGGGCCTCGCCGGCGGGAAAAGCGCGCTCGACGATATTCAGCTCCACGACAGCCTCCTCCAGCAGCTGCAACGTCCACCGCTTGCGACCTTTGGGCGGTTCGGAACAGGCCAAGGCGATCAGCTTCGCCTCCGCGGCCCCGTCAAAGA
>JANWJK010000165.1 GCA_025452005.1 Acetobacteraceae bacterium
ACTACCGCACTCTGATGGGCGAGTGATGGACGACGTCGCGATCCGTCTCGGCATCCATGAGCTGATCGGCGAATACGCCGAGCGCATCGACGAGGACCGGCTGGAGGAGTGGCCGGAACTGTTTGGCGACCCGTGCCGCTACCTGGTGATCAGCCGCGCCAACCACGAGGCGGGGATGCGTCAGGGCGTGATGTATGCCGCCTCGCGCGGGATGCTGCTGGATCGCGTCTTTTCCCTCCGCCGTGCGAACATCTACGAGCCGCACCGCTACCGCCATGTCGTCGGCCCGATCCGCCTGAAGGCCATGGAGGGCGACGTCGCGGTCGTGCATTCGCATTTCGTGGCTGTGCGGATCATGCACGATGGGACATCGATGCTGTTCGCCAGCGGCCGCTACCTGGACCGGATCGACATCTCGCTGATCCCATTCCGGTTCAGCGAGCGCGTCGTGGTGCTGGACAGCGACAAGATCGATACGCTGCTGGCGATTCCGTTGTGATGCAGATGCTTCCCCTCCCCCCAACCCCCTCCCGCAAGGAGAGGGGGAGGTGACGGTTGCCGCGCGTACGGTCGCCGACGACGAAGCCGACATCCGCCTGGACCGCTGGCTCCGCCGCCACTTTCCCGGCCTGACGCAAGGGGCGATCCAGAAGCTGTGCCGCACCGGCCAGGTGCGCGTTGATGGCCACCGCAGCGAAGCCGCAACCCGGCTCGCCGCGGGACAGTCGGTGCGGATACCGCCGCTGCCCACCGCACCGGAGCCGAAGCCCACGCCCGCGATCGATCCGAACACCGCCCGCGACCTCCAGCGCCTCGTGATCCATCGCGACGAGCATCTGCTCGTCATCAACAAACCGCATGGCATGCCGGTGCAGGGCGGCCCGGGCATTGTCCACCACCTGGACGCTCTGCTCGATGCGCTGCGCTTCGGTTCGGCGGACCGCCCGCGGCTGGTGCATCGGCTGGACCGCGACACCTCCGGCGTGCTGTTGCTCGCTCGCACGCCCGGCACCGCGGCGAAGCTCGCCGCTTCCTTCCGAACCCGCGCCGTGGAGAAAGCCTATTGGGCGATTGTCGCCCGCCGGCCGATCCCGTCCGAAGGTCGCATCGACCTGCCGCTCCGGCGCACCGGCGGCGCCCGCGGCGAGCGCACCGAAATCGCCGAGCGCGGCGACAAGGAGGCTGCCCGTGCCATCACCGACTACCGCACGCTCGACCATGCGGGCCAGAAGCTGGCGTGGCTGGAACTGTCGCCGCTGACCGGGCGCACCCATCAGCTTCGCGTCCACTGCGTGGCGATCGGTGCACCGATCCTGGGCGACGTGAAATATGCCCGTCCCGACCAGAACAACGCCTTCGCCGCCACGGTCGAGGGCCTCTCGGGCGAACTTCACCTGCACGCCCGGGCGCTTCGCCTGCCCCATCCCGCCGGTGGAACATTGGTGGTGGAGGCGGACCTGCCGCCCCACATGACGGCAACGTTCCGCACCTTGGGATTCCACGCGCCGCCGGCACGCCCGCCGCAACGGCGCTAGCAGGGGGAAGGGCGCGATGGCGCGGCGGAGACACTCGCGTGTGCTGCGGGTTGGCCTGTGGTCGCTGGCGTTGCTGGTCGTGCTGGTCGTTGCCGGCGGCGCGGTGGTCGCGCTCAGCTTCGATCCCGACAGCCTGAAGCCGCGGATCGTCGCTGCGGTGAAGCAGGCGACCGGGCGGGACCTGCCGCTGAATGGCCGCATCCGGCTGGGCCTGTCGCTGCGGCCGACGCTGGTCGTGCAGGACGTCGCGTTCGGCAACCCGCCCGGCTTCTCCCGCCCGCAGATGGCCACGCTCGAGCAGTTGGACGTGAAGCTTGCGCTGATCCCGCTGCTGAGCCGGCGCGTCGAGATCGCCAGCCTGGTATTGGTGAAGCCGGACATCGTCCTGGAGACCGACGCGCAGGGCCGGCCGAACTGGCAGTTCACGCCGGAGACCGGTCCGCCATCGCCGCAGTCTGCCGCTCCCGGCACGCGGGATAGGACACCGATCCGCATCAGTGTCGCCGACGTTGAGATCGACAACGGCACGCTCACCTGGCGCGATGATCGTGCCGGGCGTAGTGCCGTGTTCGGTATCACCAGCCTGCGCGCCAGCGCCGCATCGCCGCAGGACAATATGCACGTGTCGATGTCGGCGACCTGCAACGGCGCGCCGTTCACGCTGGCCGGCGAGTTCGGACCCATGGCCCGGCTCCAAGAGAGGGACGCCGGCACCGCCTGGCCGGTGCAGGCGCAGCTCGAGGCCGCTGGCGCGAAGATCGCGGTGGACGGCGCAGTCGCCCAGCCGCTCCAGGGCCGCGGCTATCGGATGAAGCTGACCGCAAACATCCCCGACCTCGTCGCGCTGGCGCCGTTGCTGCCCGGAGCGAAGCTGCCGCCGCTGCGCGATGTCGCCCTGGCGGCGCAGGTCGCCGATACCGGGGCCGCGCTTCCGGAAGTTTCCGGTCTGGCCATGCATATCGGGCAATCCGACCTGACCGGCGTGCTGGCGGGACTGAAGCTGGACAAGCTCGACGCCGCTGCCGCACGCCTGGATCAGCCGATGCAGATCTCCGCCCAGGGCAGCCTCGCCAATTTGTCGGCAACCGTTGCCGGCTCACTCGGCGCGCCGTCAGCGCTGTTGTCGGGCGCCACGGCGGCCGCGCCGGTCCGGCTCGATCTGAACCTGGAGGCTCTCGGGTCGCGCCTGACGATCAAGGGTACGGCGGCACGGCGTCAGGATGGGCGGCCGTCGGTGCAGGCCGATGTAGCGTCGGACAGGATCGACCTCGACGCTCTGCTCGCTGCCCGCGGCGAGCCGCCCGCCGCCCCTGCCAGTGCGGCACCGGCTGTCCCCCAGGTCGCGGTCACCAAGCCGGCGGCCAATCGCCTTGTGATTCCGGCCACGCCGATTCCGTTCGATCTGCTGCGCCTCGCCGATGCCGACGTGAAGCTCGCCATCGCGCAGTTGGTCTGGGGCGGCGCCACCTACCGCGCTATAGCGACGCGCGTCGATCTGCATGGCGGCAGGCTGCGGCTTGATCCACTTTCTGCCGACCTCCCGGCGGGGCATCTGGACGCCGCGCTCACCGCGGATGGCGCACAGGCCACCCCGACGGTCGCGCTGCGCTTGCAGATCCCCGCGCTGGCGATGCAGCCGTTGCTCGCCGCCTTGCGGCAGCCCGCCTGGCTCAGCGGCAATCTCCAGGTGCAGGCCGACCTGCATGGGGCCGGCGCGACGCCGCATGCGATCGCCGCCGGCCTCGACGGATCCCTTGGCCTCACGATGGCCGACGGCACCGTGGACAACCGCATCCTCGGCAATGCGCTCGGGGCGATCCTTCGCGAGGCCAACCTGCTCGATCTGGTGGGGCGCGGAGGCACCAGCCAGGTGCAGTGCTTCGTCGCCCGCCTCGACGCCGCCAGCGGGATCGCCACGGTGCGCTCCCTGGCGCTCGTCTCGTCCCTGCTCACCATGGACGGACGCGGCAGCCTGAACCTTGGCGCCGAAACGCTCGACCTGAGGGTGCGGCCTCAGGCGAGGATTGCTGGTACCGGTATCGTGGTCCCACTGCGGGTTGGCGGATCGTTCGCATCCCCGTCTGCCGCGCCTGACCCCGCGGGGACGGTCGCCGAGAATGCCGGAACCGTGGTTGGGGCCTTGCTGGGCGGCACCAACCCGTTGAGAGGGGCGCAGCTTGCGCCCGCGGCTTCGGAATGCGGCGGGGCCGCCGAGGCGGCGCGCAGGACACTTGGCGGCGCGGCGCAGCCGGGACCGCAGCAGCGACCGAAGCCGCCCGATATCGGCGGGGCGCTGAAGCAATTGTTCCGATGAGAGGGCAGGGGTGAAGCGCTTCTGGGATACCGTGTCCATTGCACCCGCCGATGCCGGCTACACCATCCTGCTCGACGGCAAGCCGATGCACCTGCCAGGCGGCGTGGTGCTGCGCGTTGACCACGAAGCGTTGGCGCTAGCGATAGCGGATGAATGGCAGGCCGCGGGTGGCGGCAAGGGCGGCGAGATGTCGTTCGCCGACACCCCGCTCACCCGCCTGGCGGGCACGGCGTTGCAGCGCGTCGCGCCCGATCCGCTGCCGGTCGTCGACGCCATCGCGCGGTACGCCGAGAGCGATCTGCTATGCTACCGCGCGGAAACGCCCGAGGAGCTGGTCACGCGGCAGATGCAGGCATGGCAGCCATGGCTGGACTGGGCCGCGACGGCCTATGACGCACCGCTGCGGGTCAACAGAGGCGTCGCCTACGTGAAGCAGCACCGCGGCAGCATTGCCGCGCTGCGCGGTGCGGTCGCCGCGTTGGACGTGCCCGCACTGGCCGCGCTCGGCGTGGCGGTGCCGGCGCTGGGCAGCCTGGTGCTGGGTCTCGCGATGTCCGAGGGCCGGTTGGATGCCGCGACCGCGCATGCGCTGGGTGCGCTGGACGAGCTGTTCCAGGCCGAACAATGGGGCGAGGATGCCGAGGCCGCCGCACGCCGCGCCGCGATCGCGGCCGACGTCGCCCTGGCGGCGCGCTTTCTGCAACTGACGCGACCGGAGGCCCGGGGATGAACTGCAAGCGCCTGATCATCAGCGGCCGGGTGCAGGGCATCGGTTATCGCGTGTGGATGGTCGAGAAGGCACGCGCACTTGGCGTCTCGGGCTGGGTACGCAATCGGATCGACGGTTCTGTGGAGGCGCTGGTCGCCGGCGATACCCCGGCCGTCGAAGAGCTGCTGCGCCTCTGCCGCCGCGGCCCACGCATGGCCGAGGTGGTCAGCATCGAGGAGGAACTCGCCGATCCTCCCGAGCAGTTCGGCTTTCGCCAGGTTCCGTCGCTGTAGCAGCGAACACCTCGTCCCACGCCGCGCGCAGGGCGGCGTCGGCTTCCGCCATGGTGGCCGTGGCGCCGAGTGCATGCAGGCTGGTGACGCCATGCTCGCTGATGCCGCAGGGCACGATTCCGGCGTAGTGGCCGAGGTCCGGCGCGACGTTGAGCGCGACGCCATGCCAGCTCACCCAGCGGGACACGCGCACGCCGATGGCGGCGATCTTGGCCTCGGTGCCGGCGGGATCGGCGACCCAGATGCCGACACGGCCCTCCCGCCGTTCGCCGCGCACGCCGAAGCGCTCGAGGGCACGGATCAGCCACGCCTCCAGCCCATGCACGAAGCAGCGCACGTCGCGTGAGGGCACCACGCCATGCGGGCGCGTGAGGTCCAGCATGACGTAGGCCACGCGCTGGCCGGGGCCGTGATAGGTCCATTGCCCGCCGCGGCCCGTCGTGAAGGTGGGGAAGCGGCCCGGGTCCGTGAGCTGCTCGGGCCGGGCGGAGGTGCCCGCTGTGTAGAGCGGGGGGTGCTCGACCAGCCAGATCAGCTCGGCCGCGGTGCCGGCGCGGATGGCGGCTGCGCGGTCCTGCATAAAGACGATGGCATCGGCGTAGGGCGTGAGACCCTCGGCGATGCGCCATTCCGGGGCGGCGGCAATTGAAGCGACATCGTTCATCCGGTATATCCCAGCGCCTGCACGAGCGGTCGTGGCGGAATGGTAGACGCGCAAGCTTGAGGTGCTTGTGGGGGTAACCCCGTGGAAGTTCGAGTCTTCTCGACCGCACCAAGCCAAGATTCGATGACGGCTTACGGGCAGGCTGCCGGTCCTGTCAGGATTGCTTCTTGAATTCCGTGCAGGACGCCACACGGCCCTTGGCCGCCAATTGGAGATAGCAGAGCTCAACCCGGTCCGGCGCGAGAATTGTGCCGAACGTATAGCCGTCGCTGTCGACTGCGAAAACCCTGCTGTCGCGCGAGATGACGCCGATGATCTGCTCCGTCTGCCGTGGAGACGAAAACTTGCCCGAAAAGCGGCGTCCATCCTGATTGTCGATGGTCAACGTGAATGAGACGCTGCCCAGGCGCAGAGCGGACGAACCGGGGTGATGGGGATTGCCAGCGCCGGCCACGATCGACTCGCTTTCGCCCTTCCACGTGCCTCGCAGGTCGGGGATCGGGGTCTGTGCCATCGCCGGCGCTGCAACGAGCGCGGCTGCCGCTACGATCCATCGCGATTTCCGCATGTCGACCTCCGAAACGAGCGACTGACGCTGGCGGCGGATACTCCGCTCCGCCGGCTGATTCGGCAACTTCGCTCCGATGGCGCGGACCTTCAGCACCCATGCAAGTGGTTTGTTCGTCACATTGTCAGCAGCGGGGTCGGGGTCACGCACAAGTGGCGGCGCGTCCGCTTGTTGCTTTTCCTTCAGCGGCGCAATTTCGCCATCTTGTCAGGACGTAAGCTGATGCCGGCGCGCCGGGGCTCAATCGGCTTCGGCGCCGAAGCCGGAGCGGAAATCGAGCGGAAGGCCCCTGCGATTGGAATCTGCGCTGTCCGAGTTCGACGCATACTTCCCGTTCGGCACACCGTTTTCCTGGCACGATGCGGCGACAGACGACGCGGCGGCCGGGCCGCGGCGGGAGACCGACCGGCGGTTCCGTGCGCTGCTCGATGCGCTGCCCGCGGCCGTCTACACCACTGACGTTGCCGGACGCATCACCTTCTACAACGAGGCGGCGGCCGAACTCTGGGGACGGCGTCCGGAACTCGGCAGTGACGAATGGTGTGGCTCGTGGCGCCTGTTGTTCCCCGACGGCAGGCCGATGCGGCATGACGAATGCCCGATGGCGATCGCGTTGCGCGAGGCCCGCGCGGTGACCGGCGAGGCGATCGCGGTGCGGCCTGATGGCACGCAGGTGCCGTTCGCGGCCTATCCGAAGCCGCTGCTCGACGCGGACGGTCGGCTGAGTGGCGCGGTGAACACGCTGGTGGACATCAGCCACCGCAAGGATCACGAGGAACGCCAGCGCCTGCTGATCAACGAACTCAATCACCGGGTGAAGAATACGCTCGCAACGGTGCAGTCGATCGCGATCCAGAGCCTGCGCGGCTGTCCGGATGGCGAGCTGCGCTGGTTCCAGGGCCGCCTGGTCGCGCTGTCCCAGGCGCACGACGTGCTGACCGACCAGAATTGGCAGGGCGCCGGCATCCGCGAACTGTTCGCCCGCGTGACCGCGCCGCTGATCGGCCCGGACGATCGTCGTTTCGAATGCGCGGGGCCGGACCTGTTCCTGACGCCGCGCATGGCGTTGTCGCTGTCGCTGGCGCTGCACGAGCTCTGCACCAACGCCGCGAAGTACGGTGCGCTCTCCTGCCCGCAGGGGCGCGTGCTTGTCGCCTGGTCGCTGAGCGGGCGGAACGGCGGCAGCCGGTTGCGGCTGCGCTGGGAGGAGGCGGGCGGGCCACCGGTGCAGGTGCCCAGGCGCAAGGGCTTCGGAACCCGCCTGATCGCGCGCGGCGTGGCCCATGAACTGAGTGCCTACGTGCGTCTCGACTACAAGGTGACCGGTGTGGTGTGCGAGATCGACGCACCGCTGGGCTGACACGGCGAGCAACCGACATGACAACGGATACCGACAGCAAGTGCCGCGTCCTCCTGGTCGAGGACGAGGCGCTGATCGCGATGCTGATGGAGGACATGCTGGCGGAGTTCGCCTGCGAGGTTGCGGCGACCGTCGGGCGGCTTGACGAGGCGATCGCTATCGCCGGGTCGCAGGACTTCGACATGGCGTTCGTCGACGTCAACCTGCGCGGCGTGCCGGCCTGGCCGCTGGCGGAAGTGTTGCGGGCTCGCGGCATTCCATTCGCGTTCGTCACCGGCTACGGCGCGGCGGGCACGGCTGTGGCGCATCCCGACGTGCCGGTATTGCAGAAGCCGTTCCGCAGCCAGGATCTCGAGGCAATCGTTCAGCGCCTGCGGGCGCACCATTCCTCCGCCGACGCATAGTCCCGTCGTCGTTGCCAGTGCGTGCCTCGTCGCTCATCCTGACGGCGACGAACCACGGGTGAGCGGCGCATGGACCACGACTTCCGCAAGGCAGCGCTCGACTACCACCGGCTGCCGCAGCCGGGGAAGCTGGCGATCGAGCCGACCAAGCGCATGGCCACACAGCGCGATCTGTCGCTGGCCTACTCGCCCGGCGTCGCCGCCGCCTGCGAGGCGATCGTCGCCGATCCCCATGCCGCCTACGACTACACCACGCGTGGCAATCTGGTGGGCGTGATCTCCAACGGCACCGCCGTGCTCGGCCTCGGCAACATCGGTGCGCTGGCCGGCAAGCCGGTGATGGAGGGCAAGGCCGTCCTGTTCAAGAAATTCGCCGGAATCGACGTGTTCGACATCGAGGTGGATGCCGAGGACCCGGCGCGCTTCTGCGACGTGGTCGCCGCGCTGGAGCCGACCTTCGGCGCGATCAACCTGGAGGACATCAAGGCCCCTGAATGCTTCGCCATCGAGGCGGAACTGCGCCGCCGCATGCGCATCCCGGTGTTCCACGACGATCAGCACGGCACCGCAATTACCGTCGCGGCGGCGGTGCGCAACGGCCTGGTGCTGCAAGGCAAGGCGCTGTCCGACGTTCGGCTGGTCACTTCGGGCGCGGGCGCCGCGGCGCTCGCCTGTGTCGATCTGCTGGTGTCGATGGGACTGCGACCGGACAACGTGACGCTGACCGACATCGCCGGCGTGGTGCGCACCGACCGCGCGGGCATGCTGCCGAACATGGCACGTTACGCGAGTGGCACGAGCGCACGCACGCTGTTCGACGTGCTGGCGGGTGCCGATGTGTTCCTGGGCCTCTCAGCGCCGCGCGTGCTGGAGTCGGAGTGGCTCGCGCATCTGGCGCCGAAGCCGCTGATCCTCGCCTTGGCCAATCCGGATCCCGAGATCCTGCCGGAGCAGGTGGCCGCGGTGCGCCCCGACGCCATCGTCGCGACCGGGCGCAGCGATTATCCCAACCAGGTGAACAACGTCCTGTGTTTCCCGTTTATCTTCCGGGGCGCACTGGATGTTTCTGCCACCACGATCAACGAGGCGATGAAGATCGCCGCGGCGGAGGCGATCGCCTCGCTCGCGCGCATGGAGGCTTCCGAGGTGGTCGTCGCCGCCTATGGCGGTGCCGCCCCGGTGTTCGGCCGCGACTACATCATCCCCAAGCCCTTCGATCCGCGGCTGATCCTGGAGATCGCGCCGGCAGTGGCGCGCGCGGCGATGGAGAGCGGCGTCGCGCGCCGGCCGATCCACGACCTCGCGCAATATCAGCGCGACCTCGAACGCTTCGTGTTCCGCTCCGGACAACTGATGCAGCCGGTGTTCGAGGCCGCGAAGCAGGCGCCGCGCCGTATCGTCTATGGCGAGGGCGAGGACGAACGTGTGCTGCGCGCGGCGCAGACGCTGATGGACGACGGCATCGCACGGCCGATCCTGCTCGGCCGGCGGGCGGTGATCGAGCGCAAGATCCACGAGATGGGGCTGCGCATCGACCTGACCGACGGCGTGCGCGTGCTGGATCCGGCGCAGGACGATGACGTGTTCGGGCCGCTGCTTCCCGACTTTCAGCGCCTGGTGGGGCGCCGCGGCATCCCGCCCGACGATGCCGCCTATGGCCTGACGCGGCGCAACACGGTCGCCGCGGCGATGCTGCTGCACGCCGGCCTTGCCGATGCGGCGATCTGCGGCGGCAGCGCCAACTGGTGGCGCCAGGTGCGCTACGTGCTGCCGATCATTCCGCGGCAGCCGGGCGCCAGCCGCGTCTACGGCCTGGGCTGCCTGATCCTGCCGCATGGCACGCTGTTCATCTGCGACACGCAGATGGTGGTGGACCCGACCGCCGAGCAGATCGCCGAGATGACGATGCTCGCGGCTGCGGCGGTCACCGAGTTCGGCATCACGCCGAAGGCGGCGCTGCTGTCACACTCCAACTTCGGCGCAAGCGATTCGGAGAGCGCGCGCAAGATGCGCCGCGCGCTGGCGTTGCTGCGTGAGAGGGCGCCGGAGCTCGAGGTGGACGGCGAGATGCACGCCGATGCCGCATTGGTGACGGCGATTCGCGAGAAGGCGGTGCCCGACAGCCGCCTCTCCGGCACGGCGAACCTGCTGGTGATGCCGACGCTGGATGCGGCGAACATCGCATTCACGCTGCTGAAGGCGGCGTCGGACGGGCTGCCGGTGGGGCCGATGCTGCTGGGCATGTCGAAGCCGATCCACGTGCTGGTGCCGAGCGTGACGGCGCGGGGGATCGTCAATCTGAGTGCCTTCGCGGCGCTGGAGGCCGGTTAGTCAAGCTTCACTGTGACCGGAATACTGCTGGAGCGTTCTGTCGGACTGCGCAATTGCTTTCGTTCGCGCGCCAGGCCGCGTAGTCGCTCCAGATATTCCGCATCGGACTCTGGTCTGAGCTTGCCGGAAGCGCGCGACCATGCACGGTGCGCATTGGGCAGGCGGCGGCGGAGGCTTCGGAACTCGATGGCATCGGAGAGCCATCCCAACGGCGACGACAAATGCATACTCTGCCTCTGCTCTTATCCGCGGGCCAAGTGCCGGATGCAAAGGGGGCGCCGCTGGAATGTCGGCAGCGATCACAGTTGGGCGCCGGTCAAACGCCGCTGGTGGGTCGGTCGAGCGGCCCTGGTGGCGGGTGATGAGGTCGGAAGGTGGAACACCGATGGATGCTGTAACGTGTCATGAAACACTCGATGTGTGCATTGGAAACGCGGGTCCAGAATACGGTCACGCTCACGCAACGGGCAGAGGCGCCACACACTACCGGTAATGCAGCGGCAGGGGGCGGGCACGGTCAGGACTATAGCGCGACGGGTCGCATTGCCGTGCCGCTGGGCAGTGCCCGACTGGCCGAACCGGTGAAGCGTGCTAGTTCGCGTACTGTCCGCCGAAAGGCGGGTTAGGATAGCTCGACCACGGGCGCGGACGTGGTTCGGCGGCATTGGCGTGGTTGATCGCACGGTTGATCGCCTGCATGGCTTGGCTGCTGGCGCCTACGTCGAGCCAGCGAATGGCAGCGCCGATCTCGGTGGCGGATGGATTGCCGCCTTCGGCCACCGGGTGGCCCGGCGTCACCGGCCGAAACACCATCTGCGTCTGAACCGTTGCCAATATGCTTCGTGCTTCATCAGGCCTGCCTGCCGCCAGCCACTGCTGTGCGTTCAGCAGGGATTGAGTGAGTGCCGGCGCAAACGGCGGCGGTGGCGAAACGGGCCTTGGTGGTGCGGGAGGCCGCCGCGGCGCATTGGCTGTGGCCATCTGCTTCTCTTGCACCTTGCTGCGCGCCAGTGCGTCCTCCTCGGCCTGGCGCTGCTGGCGCAGAGTGTCGGTTTCCGCGCGCATCGCCTCAAGACCCTGGCGCAATCCGTCCATCTCGGCACGTTTGGCCTCGATGTCGTGCGACCGTTGTGCGATCTGGTTCTGCAGATCGCCGGCCTGTCGCTGGAGATCGGCGATCTGACGCTGCAAGTTATCCTGTGCAGCCTGCTGTTCCCCGACCGCTGGGGCAGACGCGGCCGGCGGAGGAGCGTGCCTGGCCTCTGTGCCGCCGATGATCGCGATCGCCCGGGCCGATAGAGCAGACAATGACTTCAGGTCGCCCATCACTCCGGCAAACAGCCCGATCAGTGCCACCGTCATGACCAGAGCTGGAAGCAGGAAGCGCCACCACATAAGCCCTCCTCGGCAGTACCGCGTCCTCGCCTATCCAATCGCGCAATTGGACGGCATACGTCTCGAAGTAGAAATCGCAATTGCGTGTCTGACGAAGGCTTGACGGTTCTTCGGATCAGCGCTTGAGCACGTCAGCGGCCGACCCAGGCGGGGCCGCCGGCTTTCGCTTGGAACCCGAGGTCAGACAATCTCTCTTTCTCGTCATCAACTATGTCCGACGGCCGGCAGATATCGCAGCGCGACAATGACAAGGGCCGTCAACGCCCCTGCGAGCACACCGAAGCCCATCAACAGCCGCCTCTCCACCCGCTCGATCCTCGCCCGCAAGTCGGACTGTGCCCTCAACACATCGGCTTTATTGGCCAGCAGCGCGAGTTCGGCCTGGATGCCCAATGTGGCATTGCGGATTCCGGTCATCTCCGCTCGCAGCAGTCCGAAATCAGCACGGGCCGCCTCCAGTACGATAGTCGCTACCTGTTCTGCTCTATCGTGCGGGATCACTACGCCTTCGATCTGTGGCCCTGGTGTAGGATCGTCATTCATTGTCGCCCCCAGAGTTTCAGCCTCACGCAACCAAGTGTGCCCACGGGGAACAAAGGCCAGGATACGTCGGGGTTGCGAGTCGTCCCGACAAGTTGGCCGACGCCGTGGGATGACCGCAACTGCGGGCGAGATCGCCTGCGGCTTCCCCAGGCCGGACTGCCGGGTGACTGCACGACGGAAACGCCCCGCAGCGGCTCGTCCCGCGCGGCCGTACCGTTCGGCAGCGGGTAACGTTGTCATCGCGCAATGCCGCAGCGCAGGCTGCATCAGACTAATTGGGTGGAAGGCCCGAAGCCGTACGGGAAGACGTACGAAACCGTACGGTAAGAAACGAGAACACGCGTGCCAATCGGGCGTTTTCGATCTGATAAGCATCCCCTCATCTCTTTTTGAAGCGTTGCTGCGCCGCGCTGGAGAGTTTCCATATCGCCCGGGGGCGTCGTTCTGCCAATCTTGCTTTGTGTGTCCGTATTTTGGGGATGGAAGCACATGTCAGGGAAGCGGGTCACTCAGCCCAGCGTTGTCCAGGACCTTCGTCAGAAGGCGGCTGAGCTCCAGGCTATGGCTGGGGCTGCTACAGACAATGGTCCGTTCGTAAAGCGAAACCTCGAGCGTCTCGCTATGCGCTTTCGGACAATTGCGGCGCAACTGGCCACTGAATTGCGCGCACCGGAACGAACCAGAGTGCGTCGCCCCGGAGCCCCGGCGCTCTACGAAGGGCTCTATCAAGAGCTCAATAGCTTTGGGACGCCGACCGGGAGAACGGTTCGAGCCCCGCAAGGCCAGCAGCTACCTGCGGCCCCTCACGGCTTTACCTGGCAGCTGGCAGACGGAGATGAGTCGGTTGCAGTTCGTCAGCAGCCGCGGAACAGACCCAGCACCCCGTAGGCCAGGGCCAACACCCCTCACGGGACACGATCCCGTGGTCAACGGCCTACCAACTGCGGGGTGTGCCTCTGAGCCCCCTGAGCTGGAAGTCGGTCCGCGCCCCCTCGTGGGGCAGACCCGATCGCTCCAGCCACTTAGCATGTGCCGCCAGCCTCTCGTAGCCGGCGGCCATCACCAGCATCATGCGCTTCGCTTGCGGGTCGTTCATCGCGGCAGCGTCGAGCCGGGCATCCTCGGCTCGGACGAGCCACTGCACGGAGGTCAGCGGGACGGACATAATGCTAAGTTAATCCGCGGCGCCAAAAGCCAAATTCGCATTTGCGTGTTGGCACCCCCGTTCGCCCCCCGCTGCCATGAGGCCACCCGCCTTCCCGGCGGCGCCGGCGCGGAGGGCGGATCAGCCCAGCAGCACGATGCGCCGTACCGGCCGGATGCTGACGCCCTCAATGCCGGTGAGCAGCTCCGCCCTTCCTGCCCTGCCGCCACAGCCGTTGTGAGGCATCCGCGCGATGATGTCCCGGATTGGCATGGCACCCCGCTTCATATGCGCCTCGTTGACCATCTGCACCTTCCCGCAGACATCGCACTCGATCCGCAGGAACCAGGACGGGAACGCGCCAAACGGCTCGTCGAGGGCTTCGGCACCGGTCGGCAATGGGTCGGTGCTGTAGCTGAACCAGTGTCGCCTGGGCGCTCTCCTGGCGGTCATTGTGGCCACTCCCTTCAGGGGGCGCGACCGGCTTTCAGTGTCGGCTGTGCCCTGGTCGTCCTCATCCTCCCGAGACTGCCGCCCCCTATCGACGAATGCGCCGAACAGCTGAGCCACCAGCGCGCCAAGGCAGAGCCATATGGTCAAACCGACCGCGAGCAACATCAGGACATTGCGGGCGCCTCCGACAGGTAGGGCGGCGGTCGCGCCAGCGATCGTCAGCGTTTCCTCCAGAGTAGTGAGCCGACTCAGCGGCAAGTTGTGCGAGCGGAAATCTTTTGTACGCTACCAGACACAGCCGGCCGGTCTTGTCAAACAGGGTTTCGGCGCAAGCGGCTCGTTCTTGACCGCGGGCAATCCACGCCAGTGAAACAGAGTAAGCTCCGGCGCATTGCCTGCCACGGTCATGGGCGGAGGCGACCGAGAGGCACGCTGTGCTCCCGCCCCTGACGGGAGCGAGCGCGGTGCCATCGCCAATCAACCGCCTTGGCCATCGAGGACGCCGAGGCGATACGCCCGCACCTTCATCTGGTCACGCTGACCTCGAACAAGTGCTCGTTAAGCCGGGTGGATGCAGCCGCTCGAGAAGACGTGGCACTTTCATGAGCACAGGTCGCCAACCGAACATGAAGGAGCGGCCTGGCAGGCGTGGACCAACGGATCTGCTGATACGATCCGCATGAACTTCCCCCAGTCTCCCGTGCATCGAGTGTCTGCGGTATCAGAGCGCACCTTCGAGGCGCCGAGAAGAAGTTGCCTGGCGAGGCAGCGTGCCTTTTCGTCCGGCGCGTGAAGCGCGATCCAGGTGACACCTCCCCACGACGAAACATGCCACTGGCCCCGCATATCCAAAACAGCTACATCACTTTCGCCTTCACCAGACAGCGACATGACCGCTGGAATGCATCGTGTCGGTGCCTGCGCTCGCGCGCATACTGGTAGAAGCATCAACAAGGCAGCAAAAAGTGTTGTCTTCATCATAGTCTGCCCTTCCGGCGCGCCTTGGCATTTCCAGTGTTGTGATCTTGATGGTTCAGACCCGGCCAATGCTGTCATTGCGTCCGACGCGAAGCAATCTCGCGGGGATATTGCACCAATGCATGCGGGGGATTGCTTCGCTTCGCTCGCAATGACAGGGGGAAGGCGGGCACACCCCCGGTGCCAAGGAGCCGCAGAAGTTCCGGCGTGTCGGCACCAGCGGCTTGAGCGACGTTTGGTTGTTGCTCTTTGAGGCCACCTACGCCATGATCGAGGCGTGGGTAGGAGCAAAGCGAGTTCCATCCACGTATATCCGAGGAACCGTGACCACCGGCCGGATATACCGGATCGGCTCGGGCCAACCGCGGCCGATGATGCCAAGGAACTACAACTCCGGATGAATGTGTTCGCGCTGAAGGGTCGCGCGAATCGTCCCCAAAGGAGGACCAGGACATGACACGTGCATTCGTCTCCAGATCATCCATCATCATTTTCGGCTTGGTCGTTTGCGTGTCCATCTCGGCGAGCGCAGAAACGGTCAAGGTGATCGACAAGGCATCGACTGACGGCTCGTTCACCCTCGCCCAGACCAATGGAATGGACCGGCGCCAGGACCGCCGGGGCGACCGGCAGGACTGCCGTCAGCAGGCAGGAGTCGTCGGCGCGGACAAGCGCAACTGCAAACAGGAAGGACGCCAGACTCGGGGTGGTTGAGTCCGCGAAGTCCACTCCAGGATGCTGGGCGAGCAACTCTGCACGCTGACCTGCGGGCAGCACTGCGTGCTGTCGATCGCGACCGCCGCCGCGGGCTGAGAGCGGCACGTCGTGAACCTTTTGCTCGTGCTGATGGTTTTCGCCATCTGGTTCCTGTTGAACCACCACAGCTTGTTCACGCTGCCGCCCTGACATCGACCGAGACACGCCGATCAGGAGGCTCCAACCGTCCGTCGTTCCTGTCTGCATTACTGACGAAGTGCCGACGTTCCAGAACTTGAACGGTCACGACCGCTAAACTAGCTAGAACAACCCCTCGATCTCCCCATCCTCCCGCAGGTGGATCGCCTCGGCCGACGGCACGCGCGGCAGCCCCGGCATCGTCATGATGTCGCCGCAGATCGCCACCACGAAGCCGGCACCGGCGGACAGGCGCACCTCGCGCACCGGCAGCGTGAAGCCCTCCGGCGCGCCCATCACCGTAGGATCGGCGGTGAAGCTGTACTGCGTCTTGGCGATGCACACCGGGACGTGCCCAAACCCCGCCTTCTCGAATCCCTCCAGC
Organism: Acetobacteraceae bacterium; assembly: GCA_025452005.1. GTDB lineage: Bacteria > Pseudomonadota > Alphaproteobacteria > Acetobacterales > Acetobacteraceae > JAMXLO01. Next base: position 15,971 of record JANWJK010000165.1, read on the forward strand.
CGCCGCGCCACCGCCTCTGTCATCAGGATGTCCGAGGCCCGGTAGATCTGCCGCGCAATGGTGCGGATCTTCTCGGCGAGCGGCATCCCTTCGGGATACAGCGGTGCCGGCTTCGCCTCGCCCAGCAGGATCTTCTGCTGCACCGCGCGCGCAAGCGCCTCGGCGCCCGCACTGCCGTCGCCCCAGTGGGTGCAGGAGATAGCCTCCACCCCTTGCTTCGCGATCCCGTCGCGAATGGCGGCGAACTCGGCCTCGGTATCGGAGGAAAAATGGTTCACGCCCACGACCACCGGCAGGCCGAACTTCGCCAAATTCTCCACATGCCGCGCCAGGTTGGCCACGCCGCGCTGTACTGCCTCCACATTCTCGGTGCTCAGTGCGTTGCGCGCCACGCCGCCGTGCATCTTCAGCGCGCGCACCGTCGCCACCACCACGGCGCATGACGGCTTCAGACCGGCCTGACGGCATTTGATGTCGATGAATTTCTCGGCGCCCAGGTCGGCGCCGAAGCCCGCCTCGGTCACCACCACGTCGGCCAGCTTCAGGCCGAGCCGCGTCGCCATCACCGAGTTGCAGCCGTGCGCGATGTTGGCGAACGGTCCGCCGTGCACGAAGGCCGGCGAGCCTTCCAGCGTCTGCACCAGGTTGGGCGCCAGCGCGTCCTTCAGCAGCACCGCCATGGCGCCATCGGCCTTCAGGTCCTTTGCCGTCACGGCCGTGCCGTCGCGCTTCTGCGCCACGATCATCCGTCCCAGCCGATCCTGCAGATCGTCCAGGTTGCGCGAGAGGCAGAACACCGCCATCACCTCGGAAGCCACCGTGATGTCGAAGCCGTCCTCGCGCGGGAAGCCGTTGGCGACACCGCCAAGGCTGCCGACGATCGAGCGCAGCGCGCGGTCGTTCATGTCGAGGCAGCGCCGCCACGACACGCGGCGCGCATCGATGCCGAGCGAATTGCCCCAATAGATGTGGTTGTCGATCATCGCGGCCAGCAGGTTGTTGGCCGACGTGATGGCGTGGAAGTCGCCGGTGAAGTGCAGGTTGATCTGGTCCATCGGCACAACCTGCGAATAGCCGCCGCCGGCAGCCCCGCCCTTCATGCCGAAGCTCGGACCAAGGCTCGGCTCGCGCAGGCAGATCACCGCGCGCGAACCGATGCGGTTCAGCGCATCGCCCAGGCCGACGGTCGTGGTGGTCTTGCCTTCGCCCGCCGGCGTGGGGCTGATGCCGGTGACCAGCACCAGCGCGCCGTCCGGACGGTCCTCCAGCGACGAGACGAACTCGGCGCCGATCTTTGCCTTGTGGCGGCCGTAGGGTTCCAGCACGTCAGCGGGAATATGCAGCTTCGCGGCGATCTCCGCGATCGGACGGAGCTTGGTTTCGCGGGCGATCTCCAGGTCGCTTTTCATGTCCTAGGGCTTCCTCAACTGACTTTGCGCATCACGGTGTGCGACCGGTTGGTGGTGTGCGGGCGAATCTTCGGCGCCCAGTCGCCGATCTCCGACGCCTTCAGCCACGCGGGGCTCTCCATCACATCCGCCCTGTCCATCTCGTACAACGCGAGATAGCGGGCCATGCCTTCCTTGTTGGTCTTTTCCAGAACGTATCGCGCGCAGCCACGCACACCGGGCACCTTCAGGATCTCCGGTACGTGCTCGGTGTCGTAGATACGATTGAAGTCCGCCTCGTGCGCTGCGGGAATGTCCATCTGCACCAGGTAGACGTATGGGGCGCGTGTGCCTTCAGGCATCTCGTGTCTCCTCCGTTTGTTCAAGCCGCTCTGCGTTGCGCGATGCCGAGCTCTCCCAGTGCCTCGCCCATCGCGGCGACTGCGCGCGCCATGTCGGCCGGCGTGATCGCGCCGATGCAGCCGACGCGGAAACTCGGCAACTCGGTGCTGTAGAAGTTGCTGATCAGCACGCCCCGCGCCTTCAGCGCGTCGACGAAGCGTTGCAGGTCCCAGGCCGGATCGGCCGGCGCGCTCACGTTGACGATGATAGGACCCTGCACCTGCGGCGGCAGGCAGGGTGTCAGGCCGAGGTTGCGGACCCCATCGTAGAATGTCCGCATGTTCGCGGTGTAGCGCGCCAGTCGCGCCGGCTGGCCGCCCTCGGCGTCGAACAGGTCGAGTGCCGTGTTGAACGCATTCAGCACCTGCGCGGGCGGGGTGAACCGGAAGCTGCCCCAGCCGCTGCGCAGCGCGTGGGCATAGATGCTGGACAGGTCGAGCGACCAGCTTCCGGCATTGCCCGCACATGCCTCGACGCGGTCGATGCGGGCAACGGCAAAGGCCATGCCCGGCACGCCTTCAAGGCACTTGTTGGAGGTGAACCCCACGACGTCGATTTCCGGCTGGGCCGACAGGTCGAGCGGCAGGGCACCGAACGCCGACACCGCATCGACGATCAGCCGCCGCCCGAGGCGACGCGCCACGGCGCCGATCGCAGCTACGTCGTGCACGACGCCGCTGCCGGTCTCGCTGTACACGAGGCCGACATGGCCGATGCCGGGATCCGCTGCGAGCGCGGCGGCGACGGCGTCGGGGTCGGTGGGTGCGACCGGCGATATCGCCAGCGGCACCGGGACACGGCCGGCCTCGCGTGCAAGGCGGATCATCCGGTCGGCATAGGAACCGGTGGCCGGGATCAGCAGCTTGCCCCCGAGCGGGATGAAAGTGCGGACCGCCGCCTCGGTGATGAAATGGCCGCAGCCTTGCAGCGGCAGCGTGGCGTGCTCGCCTTGGATGCCGTGCGCGATGCGCAGTACGCGCTCGCGAATGCCGGCGTAAAGCGGGCGGAAGTCGTTGTCCCAGGGCGCGAAGTCGTAACGCAGCGCCTCGCGCACCTCGGGGCGGGTGGTGACGGGGCCGGGAATCAGCAACAGCATACAGGGCACCTGAACCAGCGACGCCGCAGGCTTGCCACGGAGGGCGGGGGAAATCCACCCACCGTGACCCGAGCAGGTGGAATAGCTCAATTGCCCGCGGCGTCTATCCGGTGTCGCGGGACCTGCGGCAATGGGTCCCTGAAAGGTCCGATATGTGCCGGACTAAGTCGTTCCCGGTGCTTCTTGCGACGCTTGCGCTAAGCGCCTGCGCGGCCGTGCCGCCACAAGGTCCCACTGTGATCGCGTTGCCTCCCGAGGGCAAGGACCTCGCCCAGTTCCAGCAAGAGGACACTGCGTGCCGCGGCTATGCCCAGCTGCAGCTCGGCAATGCCGCACCTCAGCAGGCTACGACCGCGGAACTGCAACAGCGCTACGATATTGCCTATGCGCAATGCATGGCCGCCGACGGCAACCGTCCGCAGGCATTGGCGATGGCCTGGCCTTTCGGGCCTTACGGCTATCCCTACCCCTATCCGGGCTTCTACACGCCCTGGTTCGCTCCATCGGTCACTCTGGGCTTCTTCGACGGTTTCGGCCCGCGCTTCCACCATCACCACTTCGTCCATCAAGGTTTCCGTCGCGGGTGACGAACCGCGGCTCGTCGCATAAGCTCCGCGGCATGACGAAGGCATCGCGCGGAGGATGTCATGTCGCTGGAATATGTGACCGGCGCGGAGTTCATTCTCGCCAATGACAGCATCGGGATTTTCGTTCTGAACACCGATGAGCTGCCGGGCACGGCACGCATCATCGTTTTTCAGAACACCGCCGGCGGCGGGGTCCTGATCGCGGATACCGGCGTGCTGAACGTCACGCCGACAGGGAGCGTGGCGGTCGGCGTATCGCTGCTGAACGTCGGGTTCTACTGGCTCAAGATGTTCTTGAGTTCGGACGACCTGGTGCCGAACGTGCACTTCGCGCGGCTTCAGGGCGGTGTACCCGTGACCTTCGCGTCCTACACGCCCGGCGATTTCGCGGTGTTCAGGCGTAGCCGCCGCTAGCCGCAGACGGCGGACCGGAAATCCAGGCACAGCCACCGGCACCGAGCGTCATGCCGGGCGAAGGCCCGGCATCCACGTCTGCACTGCTGAAACAGGCGAAGACGTGGATGCCGACCTGCGTCGGCATGACGAATCGGATCGGCGCCCGACTCATAATTTCCGCCGGCAGCGATAAGTTATGGCACGAACCGTTTCGCCTGGGATAAACTCTCCTCCTTTGCCGCCCCCCAGGAGATGCTCGTGATCTTCCGTCAGCTCTTCGATGCGACGTCCGGCACCTCTACCTACCTGCTCGCCTCCCGCCGCGGCGGCGAGGCGCTGATCCTCGATCCGGTGCTGGAGAAGGTCGACCGCTCCCTTCAGCTCATCCGCGAGCTCGATCTGAAGCTGGTGAAGGCGATCGACACCCACCTGCATGCCGATCACATCACTGGTCTCGGCGCGCTGCGCGACCGTACCCGCTGCATCACCGTGATGGGCGAGCAGTCCAGCGTCGATGTCGTATCGATGCGCATCGCCGACGGCGATCGCCTCGGCATCGAGGGCATCAGTCTGGACGTCGCCTATACGCCGGGTCACACCGACGATTCCTACAGCTTCATCATGCCGGATCGGGTGTTCACCGGCGACACGCTGCTGATCCGCGGCACCGGCCGCACCGATTTCCAGAATGGCGATCCGAGTGCGCAGTACGAGTCGATCTTCAACCGCCTGCTGCGCCTGCCTGACGAAACCATGGTGTTCCCCGCCCACGACTACAAAGGCGACACCGTGAGCACGATCGCCGAGGAGAAGCGCTACAATCCGCGGCTTCAGGTGAAATCCGTGGACGAGTACGTCACGCTGATGAACAACCTGAACCTGTCCAATCCGAAGATGATGGACGTCGCGGTGCCAGCCAACATGCGTCAGGGCCTGGCACAGCAGGAGATCGCCCGTCGCGGTTGGGCAATGACAGCCGAGCAAGCGAGGGACCTCGTCGGCAGCCGCGACATCGTGCTGATCGACCTGCGCGAACGCACCGAGCGCGAGCGTCACGGCGTGATCCCCGGTTCGCTGCACGCGCCCTATCCCGACCTGCAGGAGAACATCCAGGAGGGCGGGATGCTGCATGAACTGGCCAGCGCGACAAACAAGCGCCTGGTGTTCTATTGTGCCTTCGGCGAACGCTCGGCCATGGCCGTCCAGGCGGCGCAGGATGCGGGACTCGCCACCGCCTGCCATGTCCACGGGGGCATCGACGCGTGGAAGAAGGCCGACGGTCCGATCACACATTGACGGGAGGGTGCGGGATGGATGCGCTGGAACTGCTGGTAGGCCGGGAATCGGCGATGAAGCTGGCCTCGCCAGGCCCGGATCAGGACGCACTGGACAAGATGTTCCAGAGCGCGCTGCGGGCGCCGGACCACGGCCGGCTGCGTCCTTGGCGCTTCGTCGTGGTCCCGGAGGAGAAGCGCGAGCGCTTCGGCGAGGTCATGGCCGACTGCCTGCGCCGCCAGCAACCGGATGCCCCGGCCGACATGGTGCAGCGCGAGCGCGAGAAGGCGATGCGCGCCCCCGTCATCGTGGTGGCTGCGGCGGCGATCCAGCGCGGCCACAAGATCGCCGAGGTCGAGCAGCTCGTCTCCGCCGCCGCGGCTGCCGAGAACATCATGCTGGCGGCCCGTGCACTGGGGTATGGCGCAATGTGGAAGACCGGCGCACCGGCCTATGACGCGACGGTGAAGCAGGCGCTCGGGCTCGATCCCGACAACGACATCGTCGGGTTCCTGTACGTGGGCACCCAGGTCGGCGGCGGTTCGCCCGCGGCGAGGCCGCAAGTGCGCGACCTCGTCTCGGTCTGGCAGGGCTGAGCGGGTCTACGCCTCCGCCTTCACCGGGACGGCTCCGGTCAGGGCCGCGTCGATCTCCTCGATCGATCTGCCCCTGGTCTCGAACCCCACCAGCCAGAACGCGGTGGCGGCCAGGGCATACCAGAACGCCAGGAAAAGGAACGCCGGCCCGATCGCGTCCAGCGTCGCCTTCGGACTGACGTAGTTGGAGGAACCGATGATCAGCGCGAGCCCGAGTGGCCCGATGATCTTGCCCAGGTTGCCGACGCCGTAACCCAGGCCCATGCCGCTGGCGCGCAGCCTGGCAGGCCAGACCTCGGCGATGTACGGACCGATGATCGCGTAGCTGCCATCGCCGAAGAAGCGCTGGACCATCACCAATACGAAGAACAGCGACACGCCGCCGATCCAGACGCTGTTCAGGTAGCCGGCGAGCACCATGGTGATCGCGCCGCCATAGCCTATCAGCATGCCTGCCGCTCTCCGGCCGACCGCGTCCGACAGGTACGAGCAGACCAACCGGCCGGCGATGCCGACGAGGCTCACATAGATCATCAGGTACGAGGCCTCGGCCGGCGTGATCCGCAGCACCAGCACGAACAGCGCGGTGATCCACAGCAGTAGCCCGACGCCGCCGGTCTGGCTGATGGCTGTCATGCAGGACGCCGCCACGCTGCGCGGATAGCGGAACAACTCCCGCCATGGCACCGCCTTCACATCGTCGGGAATACTGGTCGGCAAGTCGATCTGGCTTGGATCGACCTGGAGCGCCCAGGCGAGCGACTTGCGCGCGTCCTCCATGCGACCCATGCGGAGCAGCCAGTGTGGCGACTCAGGCACCCAGTAGCGGATCATCAGCACCAACGCCGCCGGTGCGAGGCCGACCAGGAACAGGCCGCGCCAACCGATCACCGGCGCGAGGACAGCGCCGGACACCGCACCCAGCAGGTTGCCTGCCGGCAGCAGCACCGTCGTCAATCCGCTCACCCAGCCGCGCTTGTACGCCGGGACGAATTCCTGTACCAGCGGGATGTCCACCGCGATCAGGCCGGCATTGCCGAAGCCGACGAAGAAACGGAAGAACGCCAGGAACAGCCAGCCGGGAACCAGCGCGTCCTGTCCCGGCGTCATGGCCATGATGCCAGTGGCGATCGCCACGTTCAGCGCGGTTGCCATGAACACCTTGCGACGGCCGATCTTGTCGGCCATCCAGCCCCAGAAGAACGCTCCGGGCACGGCGCCGAGACCGGACGCCAACAGGATCACCGCCGACTGGCCGAAGGTCAGTTGCCAGGACCCGATGATGAAGGCCAGCACGTAGCCGATCAGGAAGAAATCGAAGAAGTCGAGCATGTCGCCGAGATTCGCCGTGGCGATGATCCGCCACTGATTGCCTGTCAGCTTCTTCTGCTGCTCCAGGTGTTCGAGCATTGCGTCCTCCCATGTTCGTCCGGCACGGCACGGCGGTCGCGCAAGCGTAGAGACGATGACGGTGACGGCTTATGTTCGATGGCGATGGTCGGCTCGGCTGCGCTCCCTTCCGGCGTAAATGCAATGCGCCCGCTGGCGCCAGGGCGCGCGGGTACCGGCTGGTTCTTTTGCCCGCCGTATGCCTATCATAAGCACAGGCCGCTCGAGCTTGTCAGCCCCAAACTGTCGCGCACGGAGGGAATTGATGACAAATGCAACCGAAAGCGAACAGCTAACCCAAGTAGGCGCAGGCACCATGATGGGCGACCTGATGCGGCAGTATTGGCTGCCCGCCGCGAAGTCCTCGGAAGTCGTTGCCGGCAGAGAGCCGCTGCGGCTCATGCTGCTGGGCGAGAGGTTGGTCGCGTTCCGCGACCACACGGGACGCGTCGGTGTGATGGATCATCGCTGCCCGCATCGCTGCGCATCGCTGTTCTATGGTCGCAACGAGCAGGGCGGGCTGCGTTGCGTCTATCATGGCTGGCAGTTCGATGTGGACGGCAATTGCGTCGATATGCCGAACCTGACGCCGGAGCAGGACTTTCGCGAGAAGGTGCATGCCAAGGCCTACAAGGTTACCGAGCGGGCAGGGGTGATCTGGGTCTACATGGGCGCACGCGCCGAGGCGCCGCCGATGCCGGAGATCGAGGCGACGCTGCTGGCGGAAAGCGATCTCTCCATCACCTTCACACAGCGCGAGTGCAACTGGTTGCAGGCGCTGGAAGGCGACATCGATACCTCGCATTTCAGTTGGCTGCATGTCGGGTCGGTGCGGCCCGAGCAGGTCGATCCGGACAACTGGCTGATGTACCAGGTCAGCAACCGCGCGCCCGACTATCATGTGACGGATACCGACTGGGGCACGATGTACTGCGCCTATCGTCCAGCCGAGCAAGACCGGACGTACTGGCGCTTCGCGCATTTCGCCTTTCCGTTCTGGACCTTCATCCCGCAGGGCGACTTCATGGATCGCGTGATCGCGCGGGCGTGGGTGCCGATGGACGACACGCACGTGATGTTTGTCGGGTTCTCCTGGACACAGGCCTCGCGCACGGCGGTGCTGTCCGGCGGCAAGGCGATCCCCGGCTCCACACCGGCGCCGGAAATGCAGCCCAATACCACCGACTGGTTCGGCCGCTTCCGGCCGGTGCAGAACGCGGCGAACGACTACCTGATCGATCGCGAGGCGCAGCGCAACGACGTGATCTACACCGGCATCACGCACATCGCGATGCAGGACCAGGCGATCACCGAAAGCATGGGCGAGATCGTCGATCACTCGTTCGAGCACCTTGCGCCGAGCGACCAGATGATCACGCGCACGCGGCGGAGGCTGCTGATCGCGGCGCGTGCGTTGCGCGAGAAGGGCGCCGTGCCGCCCTGCGTCGATCAGCCGGACATCTTCCGGCAGGTGCGCAGCGGCGAGGCGGTGCTGGCGGCGGATGATTGGCAGAC
>JANWJK010000166.1 GCA_025452005.1 Acetobacteraceae bacterium
CGACCGGCGGCGGCAAGAGCATCTGCTTCCAGGTACCGGCGCTGTGTCGGCCCGGCACCGCGGTCGTGATCTCGCCGTTGATTGCGCTGATGGACGATCAGGTGGCGGCGCTGCGCCAGCTCGGCGTCGCAGCCGCCGCACTGCATTCCGACCTCGACATAGCGGAGGCGCGCAGCACCACGCGGGACCTGATCGAGCAGCAGCTCGATCTGCTCTACGTCTCGCCGGAGCGGCTGCTGGCGAACCGCACGCTGGAGCGGCTGTCGCGCCTGCAACTTGCGCTGTTCGCCATCGACGAGGCGCATTGCGTCTCGCAGTGGGGGCATGAGTTCCGCCCGGAATACCGCAGCCTGGCGTGTCTGGCCGATCAGTTCCCCGGCGTGCCGCGTGTCGCGCTGACCGCGACCGCCGATCCGCGCACGCGGGACGACATATTGCGCGCATTGAGGATGGAAGCGGCCGAGACCTTTGTTGCCAGCTTCCATCGGCCGAACCTGCACATCACCGCCGCGGCGAAGGTCGGCGAGACCGCGCAGCTTCTCGATCTGCTGGCGCGTCATTCCGGCGTCTGCGGCATTGTCTACTGCGCCACGCGCGCGAAGACCGAGCGCGTGGCGGAGCGGCTGGTGGCCAAGGGCATTCCTGCGGTCGCCTTCCACGCCGGCCTGGACGCCGAAACGAAGCGGGCGGCGCATGGGCGGTTCCGGTCGGGCGAGGCGGTGGTCGTGGTGGCGACGATCGCCTTCGGCATGGGGATCGACCGGCCCGATGTGCGGTTCGTCGTGCATCTCGACATGCCGGACAGCCCGGAGGCGTATTACCAGCAGATCGGCCGCGCCGGCCGCGACGGCGATCCGGCGGAGACACTGCTGCTGTATGGCGGACAGGACATCGCCCAGGCGCGCCACTGGCTGGCACAGTCGGCCGCGCCGGAGACGCAGAAGCGCGTGATGCGCACCAAGCTTGAGGAAATGATCGCGCTCACCGAGGCAGCGACCTGCCGGACGCGCGCGCTCCTGGCGTGCTTCGGCGAGGACCTGCCCGAGCCGTGCGGGCACTGCGACAACTGCCTCGCGCCACCGCTCGTGTCGGATGCGACGGTGGACGCGCAGAAGGTGCTGTCGGCGGTGTACCGTACCGATCAGGTGTTCGGTGCGCTGCACATCGTTGCCGTGCTGCGCGGCGACGCGACCGACGGCGTGCTGCGGCATGGCCACGACCGGTTGCCGACATTCGGGGTGGGCGCCGGTCATGCGGCGCCGTACTGGCGCGGACTGATCCGTCAGCTCATCGCGTTGGGTGCTCTGGACGTGGACACGGCCGGGCACGGCGGGTTGTTCCTGGTGCAGGATAAGGCGCGGCCGATCCTGCGCGGCGAGACGCCGGTGATGCTGCGCGAGGCGGGGAAGCGCCGGAGCGAGGTCCTGCGTCCGGAACGCCCCGCGATGGCAAAGGCCGCCGGGCCGGCGGTGCAGAGCCTGTTCGAGGCGTTGCGCGCATGGCGCGCGGTGGAGGCGAAGGCGCAGCGAATACCGCCCTATGTGATCTTCCACGACACGGTGCTGCGCGACATCGCCGCGGTGCGACCGACCGGCATCGAGGAACTGGGACAGATCAAGGGTGTCGGCGCATCGAAACAGCAGCGTTATGGCGCCGCGGTGCTGAGTATTCTCGCCGCGGCCTGATTTCCAACAACAGGGCGTGAACGCACGCCGCTGCGTCTTGGTGCGGCCACAAGTGCCAATCCAGTATGCTGGACGATCATCGCAGCAACACTTTCATAGGAAATCATCGTGCCTTCAGGCAATCCCAACATAGTGGCGATCGTGGACGACGACGGCGACGTTCGCGACGTCCTCGATGCATTGCTCGAATCCGCCGGCCATACCGTGAAGACCTATGCGGCAGGCCAGCTTCTCCTCGATGATCCGGAGCTGCACGACGTGGCCTGTCTGGTGGTCGATCAGAAGATGCCGGAGATGACCGGACTGGATCTGCTCCGCGCATTGAATGCGGTCGGCCACAGCATTCCCTCGCTGCTGATCACCGGATTGCCGGACGCGCGAATCGCCGATGAGGCGCGCGACCTGGGCGCGATCGACGTTCTCACCAAGCCGATCGACTGGGAGAAGCTGCTGAAGCTGGTCGCCTACGCCGTGGTATGAACGAATCACATCCGGGCCCGCAGCCCCATCGTCATGGCCGGGCTTGGCCCGGCCATCCACGTCTTTACAGCCCGCGGCAGCGAAGACGTGGATTGGTGCGCAAAGCCACGCCATGACGGGGCGCGCGGTCACTGTGCCAGTTTGACGCGCTTACCTGCGCTTCGGCGCTGACGCACTCTGCGGCGCAAGCGCCGGCAGGTCTTCATCGAGAATCGTGATCTGCAACGAGTAGGACACCTCGCCGTCATCCTCGTCGCGGTGCAGGGTGCCGAGGAATTCGCCGCCCGCCCACACCTCGATCGAGGCGCTGCGGCTCTTCGGCACATCGATGCGGATGCGGTCGCTGCCTATTGTGGTGCGCAGATAGGCCTGGACCCGCGCGATATCGGCCGGCTGCATCGCCGCCTCCCTGAATGGACGGAGGTTACTAGCAATGCGGCAGCGCTTGCGCCACCGCCTGGGCTCAGGGACCGCAACACCATAGCCGAGCGAAATGCTCGTTGCGGTGGGCCGGAAAGCCCGCCAGCCACTGCTCCTCGGCGATCCAGTGATCGATCGTCGTGCGGACCTGGGCCGGCGCGGCTACAGTTGTGCCGTACCGAGGCAGCGCTGCGGCGAGCGCCCTGCCGATCCGCTCAAGCACAGGGGGCGTTACGGTATGGATTCGCATGGCGCTGAATATAGGGCATCGCCGGGCGGCCGGGTCACATTATGGCGAAAATGTGACCCAGCCAGCCGGCGGTTGTTCAACGGGGGCCGGTGCTCTGCGACAGGCTCTGCTCGTTCAGCCGGTCGGCGTCGTAATCGTGCGACGTGTCCACGCGGCCGGCATGTGCCGAGCGGCCAGGAGCGACCGGACCCTCAGGGGTCGGCACCCGCGTCTCTGGATTGGTCCACGGCGGCTTGCCCAGGTTCACGTCGTTCGGGCTGGTCGCGGCACCGGTAACCGCGCCGGCACCGCCGCCGACCAGCGCGCCGACCGCCATGCCGGGCGGCCCGGCGAGGGCGCCGACTGCCGCTCCGGAGGCCGCGCCCGCTGCCGCGCCGCCGGTGGTCCGTTCCTTCGGCTGTGTACCGCAGGCAGCCAGCAGGCCCAGCATGCCGGCTGCGAAGATGTTGACGGCGTGTTTCATTGCTCGTGGTTCCCTGATCTCGTTCGCTGCCGTGGAACGTGAGGGACCCGCGGTGGTTGCAGTCCCGTTCAGTCACCCTCGCCACTGTGACAATCCGCGCATTTGCGTCACCATGGGCGCTGCGCCGCACACCATCCCGCGAGGCAATTGCATGATCGGACCACAGGACCGTGCCGCCTGGACCGGCAAGACCATCGACTTTCACGCCGACGGCCTTCACACGCTGTCCGCCGCCGAGGTCGAGGAAATCGACGCGGCCCTCTCCTGCCTGCGCGAGCAGGGGGAACTCGACTTTCCCGCCATCACGCCAGAGACCTTTCCGCTGCCCACGCTCGGGGCGTTCCTCCGTGGCCTGCGCGACGAACTGCGTTTCGGCCGTGGCTTCGTGCTGCTGCGCGGCATCCCGCGCGAGCGTTATTCCACCGACGACATGGCGCGCATCTATTTCGGTCTCGGCTGCCACATCGGTGCGCCGTTGCCGCAGTCCTGGCAGGGCGAACTGCTCGGCCATGTCATCGACGTGAGCGACATTGAGCCTGGCGCGCGCGGCTACCACACCGGCGGTGCGCAGCGCTTCCACACCGACTCCTGCGACGTCGTCTCGCTGATGTGCCTGCAATCCGCGAGGTCCGGCGGCGCCAGCCGCATCTGTAGCTCGATCGCGGTCCACCGGCGGCTGGAGCGCGAACGTCCCGACCTGCTCCAGGCGCTGTACGACGGCTTCATCTTCCGCCGCCGCGAGGTGGACGCCGAACATGGCAGCGGCGTGCTGGTCCGCCGCATCTCGGTGTTCGCCCGCACCGGCGAGGAGATCTCGGTGTTTCTTTCCGGCGACTATCCCAATCGTGCCGTCGCCGCCGGCGACGTCGTGATGACGCCGATCCAGCGCGAGGCGCTGGACGCTGTTCAGCGCATCGCCGCGTCGCCCGACACCTATCTCGACATGCGCATCGGCGAGGGCGACATCCAGTTCCTCAACAACCGCCTGCTGCTGCATGGCCGCACCGGCTACGAGGACCACCGAGAGATGGCCCGCCGCCGCCACCTGCTTCGCCTCTGGCTCAGGCTCCCCGGCTGGCCGGCGCAGCCCGAGGGTCAGGCGATGCACACCGGCGAAGACCACCCGCTTTGGTTGCGTCAGCGCACGCCGTTCATGGAAGTCCCGTCGCGCTACCTGGCCGAGATCACCGCGCGGCAGGCCGAACTGGCGCAGTGATCTTCGTTACCGCGAAACAATGTCGTGGCAATCGTCCTGTTCATCATATAAATGCCATAGAAAGAGCTGCAGAGCATGATCTCTGCGCCGCCACAGGGGCAGCGGAAACGCGTTTTTGACCGAGCGTAAATGAGCCACACCGAGGCCCGGGTAGTCCGCCCGGCACCGTCATTCGTCCGCGCTGCGGTCACCGCGATCAGCCTGCTGGTGCTGGCGGCCGTGCTTGGCGTCGTCCTGTTCACCATGCTGCGCTCGCCGCTGAAGGACGACATCGCCTGGCTGCTCTACGTGGCACGGCGCTGGCTGGCGGGGCGCGAACTCTATGTCGACGTGGTGGAGGTGAACCCGCCGCTGATCGTGTGGATCTCCGCCATACCGATCCGGCTCGCCGGCGCGCTGGGCATCGACGCGCAGTTCACCGCCATCCCGTTCTTTGTCGCCGCGGTGCTGGCCTGTGCCTGGTGGACCGCCTCTCTGCTGCGTGGCGGGGGCAAATTGTTCCAGGACCGGCTGCCGGTGTTCGCCGCGATCGGCACCGTGCTGCTGGTGGTGCCCGCCGGCGATCTCGGGCAGCGCGAGCATCTTCTGGTTGCGGCCATCCTGCCCTATCTCGCGCTGTTCGCCCGTTCGCTCGACGGCGAAGCGCCGGTCCGGCGCGACGCGCTGATCGCCGGGGTACTCGCGGGTCTCGGCTGCGCGCTGAAGCCGCGTTACGCCGGGGTGTTCGTGGTACTCGAAGGCTTGGCACTGCTGCGCGGTCTGAACCCGTTCCGCACCATGCCGGTTGTTGCCGGCACCACCATGCTGGCCTACGCCGGACTGGTCGCGCTGTTCTGCCCGGCCTATCTGCGGCGCGCGGTGCCGCTGGCGCTCGCGCTCTATGGCGCGACCGACGTGCCGCTGCGGCATCTGGTGATGGACAGCCTGCGCCTGATGCTGGGCCAGGCAGTGGCATTGCTGCTGTGGTGGAACAGCCGGCGGCGCATGCCCGAAGCCAACCTGATGCTGACACTGGTGGTGTTCGCGATCACCAGCACGGCGATCTGCTTCATGGACGGCAAGGACTGGTTCTACCACCGCCTGCCCGCGACGATCGCCACCGTGCTGGCGTTGCTGTGCTGGGCGGCGTCCGCGCTGGTGCACCGCCGCCCCGCCGCGCGCGGCGCCCTGCTGCCGGTAGCGGCCGGCGCCGTCGCCTTCGTCGTGTTCCTGGTCGCGGCGTTCCAGCGCCTCGAGCCGCAGGTGGCGCTGGCGGTCGAGCCGGAGCAGGGAACGGTCGTGAAGCTGGAGCGACTGATCCGTCAGCAGAAGGCGCGCACCTACATCGCCTTCTCGGAGTGGATCGCCCTCGGGTTCCCGGTGGTGAACAACACCGGCGTCGCCTGGGCCTCGCGTTTCGATTCGATGTGGGCACTCAAGGGCGAACTCTGGCGCGCCCGCTTCGATGCCGCCGCGGCCAAGGAATGGCCGATTCGCCGCTGGGTCGCGCACGATTTCATCGTCGGCTGTCCCGACATCGCCGTGGTCGATACGCGCGACGGCGTGGTGAATTACGTCGCCGTGCTGAGCGCCTCGGATGCGGCGTTCGCCCGGGCCTGGTCGCGCTACCGGCAGATCGCGGCATTCGACGGCCTGGTGGTGTACCGCCGCGCCGCCACGGGATGCATCGATCCGTGGGTGGCGGCGGAGGCGTCGCAGGGCAGCGACACCCGCTGAGGCGTCCCAGTTGATCGCCCTGCCCAGTCCGCAGCAGCTTCGCTACCTGACCGCGCTGGCCGAAAGCCGTCATTTCGGGCGCGCCGCGCTGGCCTGTTCGGTGACCCAGTCCACGCTGTCGACCGGCATCCTGACTCTGGAGCGGCAGCTCGATGCGGCGATTCTCGATCGGAGCGCCGGCAAGCACGTGGCATTCACGCCGCTGGGGCTGGAACTGGTGGAGCGCGCCGCCACCGCATTGGCGGCGCTGGAGGCGGTTGCCGAGGCGGCCAATGCTGCCCGGACACCGATGAGCGGACCGCTTCGCCTCGGCGTGATCCCCACCGTCGGGCCGTTCCTGCTGCCGCGCCTGATGCCGGTGCTGCGCGACGGCTTTCCGCGGCTCCGGCTCTATCTGCGCGAGGACACCACCGCGCATCTGGTCGAGCGGCTCGAGACCAATCGGCTCGACGTGCTGTTCCTGGCGCTGCCCTGCGACTGCGGCGACGCCGATGCCGTGCCGGTTGCCCGCGACGAGTTCCTGGTGGCTTTGCCGAAGGGGCATCGGCTCGCCGCCCAGGACGCGATCCCGGTGGCCGCGCTTGCCGCGGAGCGGCTGCTGCTGTTGGAGGACGGCCACTGCCTGCGCGACCAGGCGCTCGCGGTGTGCGGCCTGCTGGCCGGTGACCGCGAGGAACAGGACCGCTTTGCCGCGACCAGCCTGCACACGCTGGTTCAGATGGTGGCTGGCGGGTTGGGTGTGACCCTGCTGCCCAGACTTGCCATCGCCGCCGGCGTGGCGGCGGGAACCGACGTCGAACTCCGCCCGCTCGCCGCGGCCGGAGCCTGGCGCACCCTTGGCCTCGCCTGGCGTCCGGGTGCGCCGCGTGCAGCAGAGTATCGTTCATTGGTGCCGATGCTGACCGAGACGTGTCGGGATGCCCTCGCTTCACCGCCGCCGCAACCGGGCGCAAAGTGACGCCATGGAAAACAGTCCCTACCTGTTTCCCGCCGCCGACCATCCGCTGCGCGCGGTCACCGATCGGCTGAGGGTGCGCGAGGCGATATCGGGTTTCGGCATCGCGCTCCGCTACCAGGAGCGGGCGCCGGGCGGGCCGGAAGCCGCGTGGTGCGAGACCGGCCACTCGATTTTCGTGCTGGCAGGGCGCATCCGCTACAGCTTCGACGACCACAGCGTGGACGCGGGGCCTGGCGACATGCTGCACATCCCGGCCGGCGCGGCGCATCGCCACAAGCCGAGTGTCGTGGGCGACGAGGTGGTGCGCTACGTGCTGACCGAGTTCGCGTAGCGCCTCAACGCTTCCTCAACCGGATGGCCGCAAGCTGCCGCGTGGAGGTGTGGCGCCATGCTGCTCGACAGCGTGCTGACCCTGCTGCGACGGCATGTGCCGCCAGGCGATGTTCCTCAGCCTGCCGTTCCTGTGGTGCCGTCGCTGGTGCCGGACGCCGCATTGGCGGAGGACGATGATCCGGTCTGGCCGAGCAGTCGCATCGCGGTGGCAGAGGCGTTGTGGGGCGAGGGGTTCCTGTTTCCGGGCGGCGCCGATGAAGTGCTGCGCCTGGCCAAGCCGCTGGGGCTGTCGGCGGCGTCGAGCCTGCTGCTGATCGGCGCGGGCAGCGGCGGTGCGCCGAGCCGCGTCGCCGCGGAGTTCGGCGTCTGGGTCACCGGCTACGAAGCCAATGCCCGGCTATTGGAAGTCGCCAACGAACGGAGCCGGCGTGCTGGCCTGGGTCGGCGTGCGCAGGTGGAACCCTGGGACCCGCAGGCGCCGAAGTTTCCACCGCGCTACTTCCACCACGGCATGACGATCGAGGCGCTGCGTCTCGCCAGACCGCAGCCGCTGTTGGCGGCGGCATCGCTGGCACTGAAGCCGGGTGGCCAGCTCGTGCTGCTCGAGACCGTGTCCGACCTGCCGCTCCAGGCGGCGGATCCGACGGTGGCGACCTGGCTGCGGTTGGACCATCGTGCCGCCGGGGTGCCGAGCGAACTGGCGATCACCGAGGCGCTGGGGCGTCTCGGGTTCGATGTGCGGATCGTGGAGGATGTGTCCCGCCGCGATATGTTGAACGCGATGGAAGGCTGGCGCGTCGCGGTGGAGGGTATGGCGGGCGCGCGACCGGCGCTGCGGCAGGTCGCCGTCGTGGTGCGCGAGGCGGAGCTGTGGCTGGCGCGGGTCCGCCTGATGCGCGCCGGCCGGCTGCGCCTGGTGCGCTGGGATGCGATCGCGCCCGGCGGTTGACAGGCGTGCCCGCCACCCTTATCCACCGCCGCTCTTCACGAGGCGCCGACATGAGAATTCGCAACAGCCTGAAAGCCGCGAAGGTGCGCGACAAGAACTGTCGCGTGGTGCGCCGGCACGGACGCGTCTACGTGATCAACAAGAAGAACCCCCGCATGAAGGCCCGTCAGGGCTGACCGCCGCGGCTTCCTGACGCCCGCGGCGCGGTCTATTGTTGCGGCGCCAGCCGCAGCAAGGTCAGCACCGCATGATCCCGTCCAAGGACCATCTCGTCATCTGCTTCGCGCATGTCGCGTACCAGATGAAGGCGTGCTTCGACGCGCTGAACACCGGCATACAGAGCTTCGAATCACGCGATCGGGACGACTTCGAGCGGCGCGCGCACGAGGCGGACGTGATCGTCGTGTCAGGCATGTGGCACAACGGGCTGATCCCCCTGGCGACGAAGCTGCGCTTCATCCAGTCGATCGGCTCGGGCACCGACCAGTTCGACAAGGAGGCGCTTGCGGGCCGCGGCATTCGCCTGGCGAGTGCGGCGGGCGTCAACGCGCGTGCGGTGGCCGAACATGCGATGGCGCTGATCCTGGCCCTGGCGCGCCGGCTGCCGGAGGCGCGCGACAACCAGGCGCGGCGCTTGTGGCGGGGCATGATCGGCGATCTGACGCAGCGCGAGGACGAACTCGAGGGCAAGACGGTGCTGATCGTGGGACTGGGCCGGATCGGCGGCCGGCTGTCGGAGCTGGCGAAGGCGTTCGGGATGAACGTGATCGGCTTCCGCCGCGATCCGGCCGCGGGGCCGAGGGCGGCCGACTCCGTGCACACGCTCGCGGAACTGCCGGCGTTCCTGCCGGCGGCGGACTTCGTCGCGCTCACCTGCCCGCTGGTGCCGGAGACACGCGGCCTGATCGATGCGAAGGCGCTCGGGCTGATGCGCCGGTCGGCGTTCCTGGTGAATGCCGCGCGGGGCGGCTGCGTGGAGGAGGCCGCACTGGTCGATGCGTTGCAGGCGGGGCGCATCGCGGGTGCCGCGCTCGACGTGACGGATCCCGAACCGCCGGATGCGACGTCGCCGCTCTGGGTGATGCCGAACGTGTTCATCACGCCGCACACCGGCGGCGAGACCCGCAGATACGAGGCGAACGTCAACGAGATCCTGGTCGAGAACCTCGAGCGGATGTGGCGCGGCGAGGCCGTGCTGCGCAATCAGGTGGTCTGAGCCACGGACCTCGCGCTGACACGACCGGCAATAACCTGCCAGAGCGAGGTACTCATGGCGCGAGCAATCAATGAGGAGGATTTCGCCAATCCGATAAGCCGACGCTTGGCACGGGGCGAATCACTGTCCGAAGACGGTCAGGTCTGGCTTGACCCCAATGGCCATGAGGTGATGCCGATATTGAACGGCGGAATAATCGACCCGCAGCGATACGAAATCGCGGAGAACACGAGCCTCTACCGGTTCGCGAGCGTCACCGATGGTGCCAAGGGCGCCATGCGCGGGGGGTGGTGGATCGAACGGCGAGAACTGGACCATTTGATCCGATATTCACAGGTGAACGATAAGACTCTCGGTTACGCTGTCAGATTACTTTGTTGCGTGCGGCCGGAGTGGGGCAGTGCACTGAACTTTATTGTGAGCGTAAAGGCCGCGGGCATCATCGCCGCGTGGCGTGGGTTGGCGAACAGCGCCGCGGCGACATTCGTTCCAGGCCCAGGCATGCCAAATGCGGCCGCAGGCACGACACGCATCACGGCTCGAAACGACATTGCGGCGTTACGCGTCCCCCAGCTCTTCATTCCCGGAACTCGGCAGGAAGGCGCCGCGGGCGCCATGTTCCGCTTTGAGGGTCAGTGGCAAATCGAAGGGGCGACCGACTGGATCCATGGTTCGGGCCAATAGGCGCCGCAGTGCCTGCGCGGCCTCACAGCCTCTGAACCACCAGTGCCTCATAGAACCGCCTGCTTGTCGCCTTATCTCAGCGCACCAGCCTGCTGCACACTGTCCCGTGATCGGCAATCCCGCCACCGAAGAGCCGCTGCCTCGTTCCGCTGGAAACCGGAGGCCTCGAACGATGACCGTCAAAGGCAGTTGCCACTGTGGCGCGACCCAGTTCACCGTCGCGAAGCGACCCGCGTCAGTCACCCGCTGCACCTGCTCTTTCTGCTCCAAGCGCGGCGCACTGTGGGCCTATCAGGAGGCGGAGGACGATTTCACCCTGACAACGGCGCGCGACCGGGTCTCGACCTATCAGTGGGGAAGCTATCGGATCGAACATCACCACTGCGCGATCTGCGGCTGCGGCACGTGGTCGCGCGCGCCCTTGTGGGACCAGCAGGCGAAGCGGCCGGTGGCGGGGAAGTTCCGCGTCCAGGTGAATGCATGGCTGTTGCAGGACTTCGACCCCGACGCGCAGCCCATCGAGGTCATCGACGGCAAGACGCTGTGGTGATCCCCCCGAGCGTCGCTGCTGACATGACGCTGTCAGCAGGCGCGCACTATGTTGGGTCCAAGGTAGAACGAGAGGTGATGCCATGGATCGACATACACAGGGCATCCTGCTGATCCTGCTGTCCGCTGTCGCCTATAGTTCGGCAGGGTACTTCACGCGGCTGATCCACCTCGATGCGTGGACCATGCTGTTCTGGCGCGGGCTGTTCGCCGGCCTGATGATCTTTTGCGTCATTGCGGTGCAGCACCGGCGCGAGACATGGCACGCGATACGGGCGATCGGTCGCCCTGGCCTGCTCGCCGCCCTTTGCTCGACCGGTGCGACAATCCTGTACATCAACGCGTTTCGCCGCACCGCGGTGGCGGATGTTGCGGTGATCTTCGCGGTGGCGCCATTCATTACCGCCGGTCTCGGCTGGCTGTGGCTGGGCGTGACGGAGGCGTGGTCGACGCTTGTCGCCAGTGTCCTGGCACTGGCCGGTGTGACGCTGATGATGAGCGGCGCCGTGGCCGATGGGCATCTGTTCGGCGATCTTCTGGCTCTCGGCATGGCTCTGCTGATGTCGGTCATGATGCTGATCATCCGCCGGCACCATGAGACGCCGATGCTTCCCGCGGCCTGCCTGTCCGCGTTGCTCTGTCCGCTTTTGGTGTGGCCGTTCACCCCCGCGCTGGCAGTCGCGACGCCGGACATGCTGAAGCTGTTCCTGTTCGGGACGACCCAGTTCGGCCTGGGTCTGGTGTTCCTCACCATCGGCGGTCAGATGGTTTCCGCGACCGAGAACGCATTGATCAATACGCTGGAGACCCCGCTCGCCGTCGCATGGGTCTGGATCTGCTTCAGCGAGGTGCCGACCGTCCCCAGCTTTGCGGGTGGCATCATCGTCATGGCGGCAGTCGCCGGCCACGTCTGGTACAGCAACCGGCCCAGGCTGGCGGCCGCTGCCTCGTAGGTCCGCCCGGCCCGATGGAACCGGTGGCGTGCAGGGTTGTTCCATACGTCGTGAACGATGGAGGTCTGCATGTCGCTCGAGAATGATCTCTTTGCGATCGAAGACAACTTCTGGCGCGGCGGTCCCGAGGCCTATCAACGGCACGCCGACCGGCAGTGCCTCGTGGCGTTCTCCGAGATGGCCGGCGTGATGTCGAACGAGGACATCGCGAAATCGGCCGAGAAAGGTCGCTGGAATGACGTATCGGTCAAGCGGAAGGGTATGGCGCAGCTGTCCGACAGCTCCGCTGTGATCACCTATGAGTGCAGCGCCCGGCGGAAGAACGGCCAACCGTATCATGCCCTGGTGAGCAGCGGATACGCGAAGCGCGCGGACGGGTGGAAGCTCGCCTTCCATCAGCAAACGCCGCTGCAATAGCGGCAGCCTGTCATTGCGAGGAGCGAAGCGACGAAGCAATCCCCATGAAGGTGCGCATGGTCATGTGGATTGCTTCGCTCCGCTCGCAATGACAACAAAACCAAGTCCCTCACGCGCTTACTCGATTGCCTGCAAATAACGGCAGCTTGCCTTGCGCCGTTGGCGGGATCATTTTCCCGTATCATGCTCCGCCAACCCGATCCTAAGCCTGATATCCTGGCGCGCCGCGATGCCATCGTGGCTGGCCTGCGTGCACTGCTGCCCGCCGAAGCGGTGATCGCCGAACCGCTCCGCCTGAAGCCATACGAGACCGACGGGTTATCGGCCTACCGCCAGCCGCCGCTCGCCGTCGTCCTGCCCGACACCACCGAACAGGTGGCCGCGGTGATGCGCTTCTGTCACGCCGAGGGCGTGCGCGTGGTCCCGCGTGGCGCCGGCACGTCGCTGTCGGGCGGTGCGCTGCCGATGGCGGATGCGGTGGTGGTTGGCTTGATGAAGATGAACCGCATCCTCGACATCGACTACGCCGACCGCTGCGCGACCGTCCAGGCCGGCGTCACCAATATCGGCATCACCGATGCGGTGCAGGGCAGGGGGTTCTTCTACGCGCCCGACCCGTCGAGCCAGCTCGCCTGCATGATCGGCGGCAACGTCAGCATGAACTCCGGCGGCGCGCACTGCCTGAAATACGGCGTCACCGCCAACAACCTTCTCGGCCTGAAGATCGTCACGGTGGATGGCGAGATCCTGTCGATCGGCGGCGCGCATCTCGACGCCGCGGGCTACGACTGGCTCGGCCTGCTGACCGGCAGCGAAGGCCAGTTGGCATTGGTCACCGAGGTCACCGTGCGCATCCTGCGGTCGCCCGAGGGGGCGCGCGCGATGCTCGCCGCGTTCAGCTCCAACGAGGTCGCCGGTGCCTGCGTCGATGCCATCATCTCGTCGGGCATCATTCCCGTGGCGCTGGAGTTCATGGACCGTCCGGCGATCCACGCCTGCGAAGAGTTCGCGCACGCCGGCTATCCGCTCGATGCCGAAGCGATGCTGATCATCGAGGTGGAAGGCAGCCCGGCGGAACAGGACGACCTGTTGGCGCGCCTCCGTGCGATCTGCGAGCGGCACGACCCGATCAGCCTGAAGGTTTCGCAGTCCGCGGAAGAGTCGCTGGCGATCTGGAAGGGAAGGAAGGGCGCGTTCGGCGCGATCGGCCGCATCAGCCCGGATTATCTCTGCATGGACGGCGTCATCCCGACGTCGTGCCTGCCTGACGTGCTGCGCCGCATCGGCGAGATGAGCGATGCCTACGGGCTCAAGGTCGCCAACATCTTCCACGCCGGCGACGGCAACCTGCATCCGCTGATCATGTTCGACGCCAACGATCCGGACAGCTTCCGCCGCGCGGAGGAGTTCGGCGCCGATATCCTGAAGCTGTGCGTCGAGATGGGTGGGTGTCTGACGGGTGAGCACGGCGTCGGCGTGGAGAAACGCGAGCTGATGCCGGTGCAGTTCAGTGCGTCGGAGCTGGAGCAGCAGCGCCGCATCAAGTCGGCGTTCGATCCGGGATGGCTGCTCAACGCCAACAAGGTATTTCCGCTGGTCGGATCCTAATGATTGAACGAGTCCATCACCCGTAGCGCCGCCGGGCCCGCGACGATCAGGAAGATCGTCGGCATGATGAACAGCATCATGGGTATCGTCATCAGGGTGGGAAGCTGATTGGCTCGTTCCTCGAGGCGCACCAGCGTGTCATTGCGAAGTTCGGAGGCGACCATGCGCAGTGCCAGGGCCAGCGGCGTGCCGTAGCGCAGGGTCTGCGTCAGTGTCGTCACCACCGAACGAATACTCGGCGCGTCGATACGCTCGGCGAAATTGGCCAGCGCCTGCTCGCGGCTCGGCAGGATCTTCAGGTCGGCGGCGGTGAACGCCAGTTCTTCCGCCAGAGCAGGCTGCGACTTCTCAAGCTCGCCCACGATGCGGCCGAGACCATCTTCGAATGCCAGCCCGGCTTCGACGCAGATGACCAGCAGTTCCAATGCGTCGGGCAGGCCTGCCACCACCGCTTTCGTGCGCTTCTTGATCAGCTTGCCGATGAACATCGCGGGAAGGAACCAACCTCCTATGCCGCACGCTGTTGCCACGAGCGGCGGCATGGTACTCGAGCGGCCGAGCATCGAGGAATGTGAAGCAAGCAGGAATGCGCCGAGTGCGAGCGCCGCTACGGCGACCAGCCGCACACCCACCAGCACGTTGCTGGCATGCGCTCCGGCGACGCCGAACTTTGCGATCAGCCGTTCGACCTCACGCAGCTCACGCTCGCCGGAGCCCCGCGGGCGGGTTCGGACCAGCGGCGCTTTGGCGGCTACTGCCGTCGCGATCGTGCTGGTTTTTCCCCGCACGAGGTCGACGCGCCTGCTGACCGCCTCCCTGGTCATTCGCGCGCTGTAGAAGACCAGGGACACGCCGCCCAGGCTGAGGACCAAGGCGGCGACGAGGATCAGCATTCCACCGAGTGCCACGTGATCCTGGAGAGAGAGATGCATGATCCTTTCCCCCGCTACTTCAGACGGTGGTGACGCTGCGCATCATGCGCCCGATCGTCACGAAGCCGATCACGAGGCTGCCCACGGCCGCGGCAATGATGACGTTGCCGCGCGAGTCGGAAATCAGCGGCTGGAGGTAATCCGGCGTCATGAGCAACAGGCCGCCGATGACGAGGAACGGGATGGCTCCGAGCACATAGGCCGACATCCGGACCTCGCCGGTCGTTGCTCGGGCCTTCAGACGCATGGCGCGGCGCTTGCGCATGATGTCCGACAAGATGTCGAGCGTGGAGGCAAGGTTGCCGCCGGTCGCGCGCTGCAAGGATATGGCGACGACGAAGAAGCGGAAATCGGGCAATCCGATACGCTCACCTGCCAGGGCCAACGCCTCCTCGAAGGTGATCCCGATGGCCATCTGATCGGCCAGGCTCGTGAAGACGTCGTTCACCGGCGGCGGAGCCTCGTTGCCGACCTCGCGGACCGCGCCGGTGACGGGCACGCCGGCACGCAGCATGCGGATGACCATGTCGATGGTATCCGGGAACAATTCCATGAACTTGCGATCGGCCGCGTTCTGCTCGCGCTTGAGCAGGAACCTTGGGGCAAGAATGATGCCGCCTATGCTGCCGAGTGCCGCTACCCAGCTCGAAAGATGCAGACCCGAATGCAGGGTGAACCATGCGAGGCCGGCACCGCAGCAGGCAGCAATCAGCAGCACCAGAGGCGACGTCCGCATCCCCCAGGTACGGGCCAGCCCGAATGCGAAGATCCCGCGTAGCCGGTTCCCGAGTATCACGCGCCATTCTGGTTCGGCGTCCTGCCGCAGCACCCCACCACGCCGGGATGCTTTGCCGGCTACCAGGCTGGTGCGACGCTCGAGTTCGTGTCGCGCCCGACGAACCGACACCAGGGTAACGGCGAGCCCAGCTCCGATGAGCACGAGCACGCCGGACGTCAACAGCCACGGAATCAGCGCCGTCATGCTGCTTCTCCTCGCGGACTGAGCACGGCCATGAACGCGTCTGCCAGGTTGAAATACTCGAGCCGCGGCAGGAACCTGGGCCGCAGGTTGCTCGGGACGAATGCGCCCCTCAGCGTGCCATCCGTGTTCTCGCCCTCGAACTTGTAGGTGAACAGCGGGTTCAGCGAGAACACGTCGCCTTCGAGGCCGGCGACCTCGACCACCTCGGTGACGCGGCGGACACCATCACGCATGCGCGCCGTCTGCACGATCATGTCGAGAGCGCTCGCCATCTGGCCGCGGATTGCCCTGATCGGCAGATTGACGTTCGCCATCAGCATCATGTTCTCGATCCTGGCCAGGGCATCGCGTCCGGAATTCGCGTGGACCGTCGACATCGAGCCGTCATGGCCGGTGTTCATCGCCTGCATCATGTCGAAGGCTTCCGGCCCACGAACCTCACCCAGGATGATGCGGTCGGGACGCATCCGAAGCGCGTTGTGCACGAGATCCCGCTGGGCGATCTGGCCGTGCCCTTCGATATTGGGCGGACGGGTCTCCAACTGGATCACATGAGGTTGCTGCAATTGCAGCTCGGCCGCATCTTCGATGGTGATGATCCGCTCCGTCGGTTCGATCATGCTCGACAGCGCGTTGAGCAGCGTGGTCTTGCCCGAGCCGGTGCCGCCGGA
Organism: Acetobacteraceae bacterium; assembly: GCA_025452005.1. Lineage (GTDB taxonomy): Bacteria > Pseudomonadota > Alphaproteobacteria > Acetobacterales > Acetobacteraceae > JAMXLO01. The sequence goes on from JANWJK010000166.1 coordinate 16,483, forward strand.
GATGATGATGTTCAGCCGGGAC
>JANWJK010000167.1 GCA_025452005.1 Acetobacteraceae bacterium
ATGTGAAGCTGAATCAATTGGTCAGCACGACGGCTGCCGGTGCTGCCTCCGGCGGAATGTGGGGTGCCTTGGTCGGGCTCCTGTTCCTCAATCCGCTGCTCGGTGCAGCCATTGGCGCGGGAGCTGGTGCCATTAGTGGACGGCTAACCGATATCGGCATCGATGACAAATTCATGAAGCAAGCCGCGGGGGCACTGACGCCCGGGCAGGCGGCGCTCTGCGTTCTGGTGCGCAAGGTCACAGCCGATAAGGTTCTGCCCGCCATGGCGACCTTCGGCGGCAAGGTGCTGCACACGAACCTAACGACCGAGCAGGAAACCAAGCTGCAGGACGCGCTGAAGGCCTGACGCCTGGTTCGCCAGGCTGCCAATCCGAGACCGTCCCCGAAGTTGCCGTTACGACGCCGCCTGCAACTCGGGCAGCAACACTTTGGTCTCGGCGGGTATGAGAACGGTGAGCGTGGCCTAGTCGCCCACCACCCTCCCAGGCGGCAGCGAATGGCCGCGGAGGAACGCGTCCGCCGCCATCGCCGGTCGGCCGGCCAACTGGACCCGCGTCAATCGTAGCGCTCCGGTCCCGCAGGCAACCGTCAGCCGGTCGTCCACCACCACCCCGGGTGGTCCCGACCCGTCGGCCAGCTCGACCGCCAGCACCTTGAGCACAACGCCGCGCAAGGTGGAGAAGCTGCCGGGCCATGGATCGAATGCGCGCACCTGCCGTTCGATCGCGGGGGCCGCGCGCGTCCAGTCGATCTGCCCCGCGGCGCGCGACAGCTTCGGCGCATAGGTCACGCCAGAATCAGGTTGCGGCACCGGCGCCGGCACCTCGGTCAAGACATGCAGAACCAGGCACGCGCCGATCCGGGCCAGAACGTCGTGCAACATGGCGGCCGTTGTCGTTGCAGTGATCGGCACGGACCTGCGCATCAGCATCGGCCCGGTGTCCAGCCCGGCATCCATCCGCATGATGGTGACGCCGGTCTCGGGGTCCCCGGCCAGCACCGCCGCCTGGATCGGCGCGGCGCCGCGCCACCGCGGCAGCAGGCTGGCGTGGACGTTGAGGCAGCCGCGCCGCGGTGAATCCAGCATCGCCTGCGGCAGGATCAGCCCGTACGCCGCCACGACCGCCGCATCCAATCCGAGCGCAGCGAACGCCGCCTCCTCCGCGGCATCGCCGCGCAGCCGAGCTGGCGTACGCACCGGCAGACCAAGCCGCTCCGCCTCGATGTGCACCGGACACCGCCGCAGCGCATAACCGCGGCCGGCCGGCTTTGGACGCTGGCAGTACACCGCGGCGATCTCGTGCCCCGCCGCATGCAGCGCGCGGAGCGCCGGCACGGCGAAGTCCGGGCTGCCCATGAACGCCAGGCGCATCGCGCTACATCGCCTCGGCGCGCTTCTGGCGGAGTTCCTTGGCCAGCCGGCGGAGGATCATGTTGCGCTTCAGCGCCGAGAGGTGATCGACGAACAGGATGCCGTCCAGATGGTCGATCTCGTGCTGGATGCAGGCGGCCAGCAGCCCCTCCGCATCGATCTGCCGCCGGGCACCCTCCGCGTCGGTGTAGCGCACGGTTACCCGCGCCGGCCGCGTCACGTCCGCATACTGGCCCGGCAGCGACAGGCAGCCCTCTTCCCGCGTCGCCTGCTCATCGCTGCGCGCGATGACCTCCGGGTTGATCAGCACGATCGGTGCCGGCTTGTCGTCCGGCATCAGATCCACGACAGCAAAGCGCAGCCCGACCCCGACCTGTGGCGCCGCCAGCCCGATCCCCGGGGCGCGATACATGGTCGCGAACATGCGCGGCACCAATCCGCGCACCCGCTCCACGTCAGCCGCGCCGACCGACCTGGACCGGGCCTTGAGGATCGGTTCGGGCACCAGCAGGATCGGCAGGCTCTCCACCGTCGCGGTCATGTCGGGCATGTAGCGGTGCCATCTCGCCCGATCAACGTCCCGCCCCTTGCAACTGCCGTCGCCCCTGCCAAGATTCCGCTTCGCCGGGATGCCGTAACGGGTTCCGGCGACGCTTCGCTCCAAGGAGGAGGCCATGACGACAAGGATGTTCACTTCGCCGCTGTTCCTGGGCTTCGACCATCTCGAGCAGATGCTCGAGCGGGCATCCAAGACGTCGTCGGACGGCTATCCACCATACAACATCGAGCAGACCAGCCCGTCGGGGCTGCGAATCACGCTGGCGGTTGCCGGATTCACCATGGACGACCTGCAAATCACGCAGGAAGACAACCAGTTGGTAATCCGGGGGCGTCAGACTGACGACAGTCAGGGACGTGTCTTCCTGCATCGCGGGATCGCGGCGCGGCAGTTCCAGCGGGCCTTCGTGCTCGCCGAGGGGATCGAGGTGAAGGGTGCATGGCTCGACAACGGGCTGCTGCATATCGACCTCGTTCGGCCGCAGCCCGAGACGCGCGTGAAGACCATCCAGATCAACCGCGCCAACGGCCACAACGGCCACGGCGCCGGCAAGGTCAGGGTGGTGGATAGCGAACCGGGGCAGGAATAAGACCTGCTCGGTCACGACGGTGCCGCAAAATGTGGGCCGGATCACCAAAAGGCGCCGGAGCTAAGACTACAGTCCGTCGCCAGGAAGGAGTTTGACCATGAACACCAACAGCATCCAGCCAGCAGACGAGGGGGCCGCGATGGCCGCCATCGTCGATATTCGCCACATTTCGACCGAGCAGCTCGCGCAACTCGGCATGCAGCAGATCGCCTATGTCAAGCCGGTGGTGGTCAACGGCACCGCGGCGTTTGCGATCCACGCGGCCGATGGCACGCCGATGGCGATTGCCGGCGGGCTCGAGGTGGCTGTCGCGGCGATCGTCCAGCACGAAATGGTGCCGGCGCAGGTGCACTGATCCTGCTCGTCGCTCCCGCGCAGGCGGGAGCTACGGTGCGCCCGGATCGATCCAGCCGATGTTCCCGTCACTGCGCCGGTAGACGACGTTCAGCTCGCCCGACGTGCTGTTGCGGAACATCAGCACCGGCTGGTCCGCGAGATCCATCCGCATCACCGCCTCGCTCACGGAAAGCAGACTGATCTCGGTCGCCTGTTCGGCGATCACCGTGGCGTGCGCCTCGCCGTTCCCGCCTCGTGCCGCCCCGGCGTCCTCCTGTCGCAACGTGTATTGCCGCGCCGCTTCGGGCCGCTCGCGATTGGCGATGTCACGGGCGTGCTCGTTCACCCGCCGGCGGTAACGACGCAGCCGCTTGGCGATGTGCTCGGCCGCATCATCGAACGCGGTGTTGGCATCCGCCGCCTCGCCTTCGCCACGCAGCGACAGGCCGCGGCCGGCATGCAGGTTTATGTCGCAGGTAAAGAAGCTGCGCGCGCGACTGAATGTGACCTGTGCCTCCAGGGCATGGTCGAAATACTTGCTGGCAATGACATCGAGGTGATCCGACACGCGGGTTCGCAGCGCATCCGACAAATCCACCTGTTTGCCTGAAACCGTGATCTGCATCATGCCTCTCCCCGAACGTGACCAGACGGGGTGTCCAGGGGCCGGACCCGGCGATCAGACCAGGACGACCTTCTCCCGCCGGCGCTGCACCGAGTTGGGGATGCGCAGCGCCTCGCGATATTTGGCCACGGTACGCCGTGCGATGTCCACGCCTTCGTCCCGCAGCGCCGCCACGATCGCATCATCGGACAGAATGTCATCGCCCGGCTCTGCGTCGATCAGGGCACGAATGCGATGGCGCACAGCCTCGGCACTGTGGGTTTCGCCAGCGGTTCCTGCGATCGCCGTGGTGAAGAAATACTTAAGCTCGAACGTTCCGCGCGGCGTCGCGATATACTTGTTCGCGGTTACCCGGCTGACCGTGCTCTCGTGCATCTCCACCGCCTCGGCGATATCGCGCAGGATCAGCGGACGCAGGTGGGCGACGCCGTGTCGCATGAAACCGTCCTGCTGCCGGATGATCTCCCCCGCCACCTTCAGGATCGTCTGCGCCCGCTGCTGCAACGAACGCACCAGCCAGTTGGCGCTCGCAAGCTGCTCGGCCAGGAACAACCGGTCTTCCTTGCGTGCGCGCGGCGCGACTCGCGCGTAGAAACGTTCGTTGACCAGTAGGCGCGGCATGGTCTCCGGGTTGATCTCGATGAGCCAGGTATCCTCGCCATTCGGCCGCATCAGGATATCCGGAATCACGATCTGTGCCGGCGCCGTTTCGTAGCTCGCCGCCGGCTTTGGATCGAGGCTGCGAATCTCGGCGATCATCTCGGCGAGGTCGTCCAGGTCGACGCCGCAGACCGCCGCCAGCCGCCGCAGCTCGCGCCGTGCCAGCAGATCGAGATTGTCCAGCAGTGCCGCCATTGCGGGATCCAGCCTGTCGCGCTCCGCAAGCTGCGCCCCGAGGCATTCCTTCAGATCGCGCGCGAACAGCCCGACCGGATCGAACCGCATCATCTTGGCGCGCACGGCCTCGACGCGTTCCAGCGCAATCGCCATTGCGTCGGCGATCGCCACGGGATCCGCGGTCAACCGTCCGGCCGGGCACAGCAGCGCGATCAGATGCGCACCGATCATGCGTTCGACCGGATCGGCAAACGACAGCCGCAACTGCTCGCCAAGATGCTCGCGCAACGGCCGCCTTTCATCGGCGATGTCCTCGATGCCGCGTTCGTCGACGTCGAAGTCGCTCGCACCGCCCCGGCCGACGATCGCCGAGGCCAGCGGCGCACCGTCCGCCACGCCGCCCATATCGTAGGTCTCGCCGGGATCGCTATCGAGCGGCGCCGCCATCTCGCCGGGCAGCGTGTCCGCCTGCGCGAACTGGGCCGCATCCGCCGACTCGCTGATGCGTTCCGGCATCTGGTCCGGCGCGGCGCGCTCGGTGTTCGGTAGCTCGGCGCTTTCGTCTCGTTCGAGCAGCGGATTCCGTTCCAGCTCCTCTTCGACGAAACTCGTCACCTCGACATTGGAGTACTGCAACAGCTTGATCGCCTGACGCAGTTGCGGCGTCATGACCAAGGTCTGCGTCTGGCGAAGATCGAGGCGCGGCCCTAGCGCCATGAAACGACCAGGTCCTTCATCGTTCTACGGCGACGCATGCTAGGGCGTCGACACCAACAAAACGTTCACGCACGGCAACATCAAAGGCTGAACCTCTCGCCCAGATAAAAGCGGCGCACATCCTGGTGCGCCACCACTTCGTCGGGACGGCCATGCATCAGCATCTGACCGTCGTGCATGATGTAGGCGCGGTCGACGATGCCCAGCGTCTCGCGCACATTGTGGTCGGTGATCAGCACGCCGATGCCGCGATCCTTGAGATGAGACACCAGATCGCGGATCTCGTTGACGGCGATCGGATCGATCCCCGCCAGCGGCTCGTCCAGCAGGATGTAGGCCGGCTGGGTCGCCAGAGCGCGGGCGATCTCCACGCGCCGTCGCTCACCGCCCGACAGAGCCAGCGCCGGCGTGCGACGGACATGGCCGATGCCGAACTCCGCCAGCAGCTCATCCAGCATCATATCGCGTTTGTCCGGATCGGGCTCCGCCACCTCGAGCGCCGCCATCACGTTCTGCTCGACATTGAGGCCGCGGTACACGCTGGCCTCCTGCGGCAGGTAGCCGATGCCGAGTCGCGCGCGGCGATACATCGGCAGGCCGGTGATGTCCGTGCCGTCCAGGCTGATCGTGCCGGTCTCCGGCTTCACGAGACCCACGATCATGTAGAACGTCGTGGTCTTGCCTGCGCCGTTCGGACCCAGCAGTCCCACCACCTCGCCACGCCGCAGTTCGATCGTGACGTTCCGCACCACCGGGCGCTTCCGGTAGGTCTTGCCCACGCCACGTGCCGCCAGACCGGCACTGCCCGCGACGACGCGAAACTCCGACGGTGCCCGGGGATCGATGCGCATGTCGTTCATTTATGTGCACCCGCCGGAGGCGGGGCGCCGGGCTGTTGCTGATTGGTGGCGTCGTTGGGGATCACCAGCCCCTGCACGCGCTGGCCGGTGCCCGCCAGCAGCCGTGCGATACCGGTCTTCATGTTGACTTCCGCCTCCGAGCCATCGAGCTGATTGTCCCCACGCGTGATGCGCACGCGCCCTGCCAGGCGCGCAATCCCTGTGTCCGGCACATACACGGCGCGATCGCCGATCGCGGTGTCGGTCGCGGTGCGGACCGTGACGTTGCCGAACGCCTCGACCTTCTGCAGCTTGCCTGACGCGGCCAGCGGGTCCTCGGCGTTCTTCTGCGGTGTCGGCGCCGCGGGGGTGGCAGGCGCGTCCGTCGTATAAGCGACCAGCGTGTCGGCGGTCATCCGACGCCCGTCATTGGTCACCACGACGGCATTGCCGCGCGCCACGGCCATGTGTTTCTGCGACCAGTATTCCAGGGTGTCCCGAGCGGTCAGCACGTCATCCGGGGTGGTCAGCTTCAGCGACCGCCCGGTCAGCAGCAGTACCGCCTGGTCGAGGTCATAAACCGCGCGATCGCCCTGCGCCTGATCGGTCGGCGTGAAGATGCGCACGCCCCCGTCGGCCTGCACCCGGTAGATCTCGTTGCCGCCCGTGTCGGGTCCGGTGACGATGCTCTGCGCCGGCTGGACGGGCGCACCGTTCCGCGGCCGATAGAATGCGGTCAGCCGGTCGGCCATGACCGTCACGTTCTGCCTGACCGCCCTGGCGTTGCCGCGGGCGATCACCTCCCGCTGCTCCTGCCGCCACTCGATCCCCTCGCTGGCGGTAATTGCGATCGGCCCCCCATGTGCCAGATCCAACTGCTGCGCCCGGCTGGCCTGAAGCGTCGCCGTGAGAGCAAAAGCCGCGGCACAGAAGATGAAGGGGCCGCCCCTCACTGTGAGGCTCCATTCAGCACCAGGTGGGCAGGGCCGGCGAATTGGATGGCGGTGCCCTTGTCGGTGACGGTGAAGCCCTGGGCGTCCAGGACGCCGAACGGACCCTCCGCGTGGGTAGGTTCGGCGCCGGCGGCAGCGCCGTTCCTGATGTCGACCGAGGCGCTGGAAGTGGTCACCGTCGTGCCATCGTCACGGTACAGCGTGACATCCTGGGACAGGTCGAGCTGGTTGGTGTGCTGCAGGAACACGCCACGTTTGGCATGCACCATGAGCCAGGTGCCGTCGGCCAGGGTGATGTCGGCTTTCGGCGTGGTCAGGTTGATGCGCTCGGGGCCGACCTGCTGGGCGGTCGCGGCGGTAAGCGTATAGGGGCGGCCTTGGTCATCGACGCCGCGATATCGGGCGTCGGTAACAGTCGCCCCGCCTATCTCGCTGCTCATGCGCTGGTAGGCAATGCGGGCGCTGTCGGTCATGCGGCCGATTTCCGGCCAGAGCGCGATCGTGGTGAGCAGCAGCAGCGCGATCGCGGGCAGCAGCCATTTGGTGAAGTTGATGACCAGCCGCCGGCGGGCCAGGCCATCGGGATCGGGCGGCCGGCGGACACGCGCGGCGGCGGCGGCGACCAGTTGCTGGCCGGGCCGGTGAGGCAGGGGACGAACCGGCAGCGGGCTGACACTCATGCCACCCCCGCGCGCAGAAGGTCGTGGATGTGGAGGATACCCAGTGGCCGTCCGGCCGCGTCCACGACGAACAGGGTGGTGATCGGGCGCTCGTGGGCGTTCATCGCGTGCAACGCCTCTCCGGCCAGCGCGTCGGGACTGATGGTGCGCGGCGCACTTGTCATGACATCGATGGCGTGGCGCGACAGCAGGGCAGGGCCCATGGCGCGGCGCAGGTCGCCGTCCGTGACGATGCCGATCAGCCGGCCGGAGCGGTCGACGACGCCCAGACAGCCGAACCGCTTTTCCGTCATCAGCAGAAGCGCGCGATCCATGGGCGTGTCGGGTGAGGTGAGCGGCATGGCATCGCCCACATGCATAAGGTCACGGACGCGCCGAAGCCGGGTGCCGAGCCGCCCGCCGGGATGGATCTGGTGGAAGTCGGCCGCGGTGAAGCCGCGCCGGGTCAGCAGGGCGACGGCGAGCGCGTCGCCGAGCGCCATCTGCATAGTGGTCGAGGTGGTGGGGGCGAGGCCCATCGGACAGGCTTCCGCCGCCGCTGGCAGCGTCAAGGCGACATCGGCCGCGGTCGCCAGCGTGGAGCCGCCGCGTGCGGTGATCGCCACCAACGGCAGGCCGAACCGGCGGGAATGGGCCACCAGGTCGGCGAGTTCGGCGGTCTCGCCGGAGTTCGACAGGGCGAGCACAGCGTCGCCCGGAACGATCATCCCCAGATCGCCATGCGAGGCCTCGGCCGGGTGGACGAACAGGGCGGGTGTGCCGGTCGAGGCCAGCGTGGCGGCGATCTTGCGGGCGACGAGGCCCGACTTTCCCATGCCGGACACCACGACACGGCCACTGGCCCGGGCCAGCAGGTCGACGGCATGGCTGAAGCTCGGGGTCAGGCCCGCGGCCAGCGCGTGCAGTCCGGCCGCCTCGGTGTGCAGCACCGAGCGGGCGACATCGACATCCCCAGGACTCGTGGCGGTGGCGGTGCTCATCGTTCTCTTTTGGCTGGCGACAGCCCGAGGGTCAACCCGGTTGACGTTACGCTGTCAAGAATCGTGCCAATGTTGCAAGGTGTGGGGGGTCAATGCGCAAAAATATCCGGTTGGTCGTAGCCTAGCAGGTCGAGCCGGGCGCGGGCAGGGAGAAAGTCGAAGCATGACTGCGCCAGCTCGTGGCGACCCTCGCGTCTCAGCAGCGCTTCCAGCTTCGCCCATAATGCGTGCAGGTGGAGTACATCGGATGCGGCGTAGGCGAGCTGTTCGGCGGTCAGCTCGACCGCGCCCCAGTCGGAGGTCTGCTGCTGCTTGGAAAGATCGACACCAAGCAGCTCCTTGCAGAGGTCCTTGAGGCCGTGGCGGTCGGTGAACGTGCGGGTGAGCCGGGCGGCAATTTTGGTGCAGCGCACCGGAGCGACCGTGATGCCCAGACGGTGCTGCAGCATCGCCACGTCGAAGCGCGCGAAGTGCATCAGCTTCACCGTGGCGGCGTCGGCCAGCAGGCGGCTCAGGTTGGGGCAGTCATAGCCACGACCGCCGAGGGCCGGGGGGATGAGCTGGACCAGGTGGACGTGACCATCGCCGGCCGAGAGCTGGACGAGGCAGAGCCGGTCGCGGTGCGGGTTGAGGCCCATGGTCTCGGTATCGACTGCGACGACGGGACCCAGCGTCAGGCCTTCCGGCAGGTCGTGCCGGTGCAGATGGATGGTGCCGCCCGGCATGAACTGAGTGCTGGTCATATTGCTGGTGCCCAGGAGAAGACTCGAACTTCCACGACCTTGCGGCCACAGGTACCTGAAACCTGCGCGTCTACCAATTCCGCCACCTGGGCAA
>JANWJK010000168.1 GCA_025452005.1 Acetobacteraceae bacterium
CGCTGCTGTTCGGAGTGGCGCTCGATTGGTTCGGTGGAACGGCGCGGCTGGCGGCCTGGGTGGTTGCATTCGGTATCTGCGCGATTGCCTGTCTGATCGGCGGCATCGCAACGGCATTCCTGCCGCGTGATCTGGGGCGAGCGTAGAGGCACGGACATGGCGCGTAGGCCTCGTTGACCATGCGGACGTTGCCGACAGGCCACTTGGCCCAACCAAATGATTACCGCCGGCGGAAAAAGATTGCTCCGCCACCGTTGCTATCTGGCATCATGGCTCCCCACACCGTCAGGGCCCCGATGCTGCCACGAGTGCGCCCCATTCCCTCAGCCGCTCCTGCTATCGGGCTACATGTTGCCTGCACGTTGGCTCTGCTGTGTTTCCTTGGAGCTTGCACGAGTGGCCATGGGCCGACCGCCCACCGGCACGGCCGTACCTACGCGGGGCCCGCCCGATACTATCCGCCGCCAGGGACACGGGGGGATCCCTGGGGACCCTATATCCGCGAGGCATCGGAACGATATGGCGTGCCTCAGCAGTGGATCCGCGAGGTGATGCGCCAGGAGTCCGATGGCCAGGAACAGGCGGTCTCGTCCGCAGGCGCCATGGGGCTGATGCAGATCATGCCTGACACCTTCGACGAACTGCGCAAGCGTTATGCGTTGGGCGCCGATCCGTTCGAACCACACGACAATATCATGGCCGGTGCGGCGTATATCCGCGAGATGTACGACCGCTACGGCGCACCTGGCTTTCTCGCCGCGTACAATGCAGGGCCGTATCGCCTGGAAGGCTACCTCGGTGGCGGCGACCCGCTGCCTGATGAAACCGTCAACTATGTTGCTTCAATAGCACCGCGCCTCGGCGGCAATGTACCGATGACCGGTCCACTCGCTGTATATGCGCAAGGTGGTGGCCAGGCCGCCGCCCCCTTTGCCGTGGCGTCCCGCGCGGTCGACGCGTGCGACCAGGACGCTGCCTACGATCCTGACCGGCCATGTGCACCCGCCCCCGCATTGACTGCCGCCGCGCCAGTCGCGGTGGCGACCGCCGGTGGGTGCGATTCCGATGCCGCCTACGATCCGTCGCGTGCTTGCTCGCATACGGCTGCCCTGGACGTTCCCGCGGCCGTTGCGTCGCGGTCCTCGCTCTATCATCATGCAGCGCCTGTCGCCTCGGCCAGCGCTCCTGTAGCTACCGCGCCCGCAGCATTGATTTCGGCAACGGCAAACGGCGGCGCCTGGGCGATCCAGGTTGGTGCATTCAGCAGTCAGGTACACGCCCGTGAAATCGCCAACGGCGTTCACGAAGCACTCGCGGATCTGCTCCTTACTGCTCAGATCGAGCTTCTGCCGACCTCGCCATTTGGCGGCACGGTTTTGTACCGGGCGCGCCTTGGCAATCTTTCCGCCAATGCAGCAAACGCTGCCTGTGCCAGACTGGCAGCCAGCCAGCAGCCCTGCATGGTTATCGCTCCCGGGCAGGCGCTGTAGCCAGCCGGTCCGGCGGTCGCGACGCCGGCTGCGCACGTCGCCGCTGAGGCGGCGGAGAGAAAACCTTCGTGATGGCCGTTCCGGTCTTCCGTTCCAGCGCTCCCCGCGCCGCGTGCCCTAACCTTGTCACATGACCGTTTCGAGCCGGGTGAACCTGACCGGTAAAACGGCTCGCTTGTGGACGATCCCGCTCGCATCCTTATCTATGGCTGTGAGTAGTTGCGCACGCGCTGGGCCTAGGGGCATGACAAGGCGTCCGGCTGGTTTGAGCTGTTCGAGCAGGGCCTCTGGCACCTCCTCGGCGGCTGCGGCAACCAGGATCTTGTCGTACGGGGCATGTTCGGGCCAGCCGCGCGATCCGTCACCGATCCGAATGCCGACATTGACGTAGCCGAACTTGCCAAGAAGTGCTTGCGCGCTATCCGCGAACTCCTCAACGATCTCGACGCTCCAGATGTGACCCGCAAGCTCGGCGAGAATGGCCGTTTGGTAGCCCAGTCCGGTGCCGACCTCGAGAACCGTCTCGTGCCGTTCAGGGGCAAGGAGGTCCGTCATGAGCGCACACATGAACGGCTGGGAGATGGTCTTTTCGAACCCGATCGGGAGCGGCGTATCCTGATACGCAAGTTGCGCAAGGGTTTCCGGTACGAAAAGGTGCCGTGGGATGCGCAGCATGACTGCCATGATCCGCTCATCGAGCATCGCTTTGCCAAGTTCCTCCTGCATAAGGTCGGTGTGGATTCCGATGACCTCCACCATGTGCTGACGCAAGGTCGCGAAATGCTGCTCATTCATCGGCTTCATATCACCTGTCCCCAGTTGCGTTTCGCGGTAGCGTTTCACGCGTCCGAGCGTCGGGCTATCGTAGACTACAAGCTGAAGCTGCCAAACCCACCGCTCGGCTGTCCGCCGCCTCAGGAGCTTGCACATGCCGCCCGTCAACGGGACGAACCTTGCAGGAAAGAGCTGACGTGTTCTGACCCGACAGTCAGCACCGTGCGGTCGCCATCAAAGGCTCTGTGCATGGTTTGGCCCCGGCAAGCGAGCGCCGTATCAACGTATCGCTGTCTCGATCTCTCGGCCTCGCCCGCCAGCCCGCATCTGCTCGGTTAGATAGTGCCGCCTGTCGAGTTGGATCCGGTAAACCCCGGCCGCAGCCGCAACGAGCTCGCCGCGCCGGTTCAACATGACGTCACCAATTTCAAGAATCCGCAGATTTGGCCAAGCCTGCGGGCGGATACGCAGCACCTCCTCGAAGATGCGATCCGCCGGCGCGTCGGGCAGAGCCTGTGCAAGGACCAGCGCCATCGCCGCTGTCGAACGGGAAATGCCCGCATGGCAGTGGACCAGGAGATGCGCGTCGTCGTGCGGCACCTCCAGCAATCCGCGCCCGAAGGCGAGAAGGTCCGCAACGTGCTCCTGCTGCGGGGCGAACATCTCGGGGTCGGTCTCCTCGATGACATCGTGAAAGCGAAGCTCGAGCCGCGCGTGCTCGCCGTAAGTGCCGAATGCGTCCGGTACCGGCCAGTCCGGGTCGAGGATGGAGAGGACGTGGCTGACCCGGCTCTCGCGGTGGCCAGCCAGTTCCTCGATGCCGCACACGCTGGTCTTGAATGGTGAGATGGTGGCCATTGGCGTCACTCCGAAAATCGAGCTCCGCAATGCTAACGCAAAACCAACCCGCCCCCTCCACTGGGCTTCGGGGCGGTGTGGTCTCGGGTGAGGCAGATCCTGATGATGATATGGGCCACCAGGGCTGCCCGTCCATCGGCAGCGCCGCAAAGGAAGAATTTGAAACGCAGATGCAAGCGGATGCACGCAAAGCACGCGGATGGGATTAGGCTGAATGAACTGTCGGGGCGTGTGATCGGCAGCGCGTTTGCTAAACACACTTGGCGCGGGGTTCCTGGAGAAGGTCTACGAGAATGCGCTTGCGCTTGAACTGCGTGTCTCTGGCCTCGCGGTTGTGCAGAATGACGCGGTGGCCGGCGGTTCTCGCTGTCATTGCGAGCGAAGCGAAGCAATCCCCATCGATGGAGATTGCCGCGTCGCTACGCTCCTCGCAATGACAGGACAACAGGACCTATTGCCCGGGGACCTATTGCTAAAGGACGTGCCTCTGGTCGAGCTGAAGACGGTCAAAGCATCGGAGGACGCGCACCGCCTGCGGCTCTGCCTGCTGCTGAACGTCGGCAGGCCACGCCTCGTGTTCGGCGCGTTGAATGCCGTCTGTGCCGCGCACCACAGCCACCGCCGTAGGGGTATGAAATTATTCCTTGGCAACGGCGCTCGTTTGTGTTCTTGTTCCGTTCATGTCCGCCGCCCTCCAACTCCCCGTTCCAACCCCGGAGCCCGATCCGCCCCGGGCCGGCACGGACACGCCTACCCCCATCGGCCGCGTCCTCAGCCTGGTCCGCAAGCTGATCGACTATGGCAAGCGACTCGCCGCCACGGTTCAGCAGCACGCTGCCGCCCCAGGCTTCGCCCTGGTCGCCAAACCGTTCGGCACCGCCGATATTGCCGTCATCCTCGCCCGCATCACCTGTGGCCTGCGCCACCGGACGCCCAGCCCGCCGATCCTGCCCAGGACCCGCGCCTCGCTCGCCTGCCCACGGAGGAACAAATCGCCGCCGAGGTCCGTCGCCGGCCGGTCGGCGCCGTCATCGCCGACATCTGCCGCGATCTCGGCATCATGCCGACCCATCCGTTGTGGGGGGACCTGAGCCCCGTCATCCTCCGCTACGGCGGCAACCTGCCCAGGTTGTGGAGGGAAATCCTCGCCCAGTTGCGTCCGCGCTCCACCGCGGACTCCGCGGACCGCCCCCCCGCCTGGCCCGCACCACCTCAGCGATCGCCGGTGCCCGCCACCGGCCCGCCCTGAAACCGCCCCTAGCCGATCTTCCAGCCGGTCTTGCTCTTGCACCAGACGAGCGCCGCCTTGCGGTCGGGCTCCGCGCCCGGGCCGGTAAGCTGGTAGCTGGTCCGTCGGCATGCGAGCCCATGGCGTTGCAGCGTGCTGCCGGCGGTGACCGTGCCGGCGATGCCGGACTTCGTGTTGTTCCAACTCTCCGTGCTGCCGACGCTCACCTGCTGGCTGTCGAGCAGTTGTTTCGTCGCATCCTGAAGCGCCTTGAGATCCTCGGCGTTCAGTGGCGTGCCGCGGCCGCCGCGGAACGGATTGATCTGGGCGGATGCCGCGACCGGCAGTGCGATGGCGACGAGACACAGCAGCAGCAGGGAACGACAGCGCATCGTGCGAACCTCCGGGCGGTTCGCCCAGCAATGCATCAGTCCGCGTATCGAGGCAACGTCATCGCCCGCGGAACGCCGGCGGCCGCTTCTCCACGAACGCCTTCGCCGCTTCCTTGTGGTCCTCGCTCGCACGGCTGCGGAGCATGCCGTAAGCCTCGCTGTCGAGGCCGTCCGCCAGCGTGCCTTGCACAGCCACGTTGAGGTTGCGCTTCATGTAGCGCAGCGCGACCGCCGGTCCGCTCGCCAGCCGTTCGGCCAGCGCCATCGTCTCGCCCACCAGCGCCTCGTCCGCCACCACGCGGTTGGCGAGGCCCAGTGCCTCGATCCGCACGGCGTCGAGCACATCCGAGAGGAAGTAGAGCTCGCGCGCCTTCGCGGTGCCGATCAGTTGCGTGAGGAACCAGGTGCCGCCGTAGTCGCCCGAGAGGCCGACCTTGGCGAACGCCGTGGTCATCCGCGCGCTGCGCCCGGCGATGCGCAGGTCGCAGGCGAGCGCCAGCGACAGTCCCGCCCCCGCCGCCACGCCGTTCAACATCGCGATGGTCGGCTTCGGCATCTCGTGCAGCAGCCGCGAGGCTTCCATGGAGGCACGCAGCGCATCGCTGCGCTGCTCCGGCGTCTCCGGCGACCCCTCGGCCGCGACGCGCGCCTGCACCCGCACATCGCCGCCGGCGCAGAACGCCTGGCCCGCGCCGGTCAGCACGACGCAGCCAACCGCTTCGTCCGCCGCGACCTCGGCGAGGCGTGCGCGCAGCGCGCCCATCATGTCCTTGGTCAGCGCGTTCATCCGCTCCGGCCGGTTCAGCGTCAGCACTGCGACGCGGTTCTCCAGCCGGTAGAGCAGTTCGTCGCCCATCACTCGGCTGCCTGCGCGGGCGCATCGGCCTTCCAGCTTTGCAGTACCGGCAGCACCTCGCGCGCGAACAACCTGAGCGACGTCTCCGCCGTGTCGTATGGAATGCCGCCGAAGCGGAACGCGGTGTCGAGTTCGAACTCGCCGATCACCGCGCGCCGCGCCTCTAGTTCGCGCAGGATGCGGTCGGGCGTTCCCCATACCGCTGCCTTCATGAACCCGGCGATCGCGCCGTCCATGCCCGCCGCCTTGGCGATCGCCGCCTTCTGCGCATAGGCGTCGTAGCCTTTCACCGTGTTGAAGTGATCGCCCAGCAGCTCGTAGTGCTCGAAATTGCTGTGCACGAAGCTGCCCATGTGCTTGCGCGCCAGCTCCTCCGCCTCATCCTGCTTCGGCCAGCAGACGCAGAAATCGGCGATCAGCATGGTCGGCGCCTCGCATCCATGGAATTTACGGTGCAGGTCGCGATTGCGCTGGATCGCCGGCAGCCGCATCGGCCAGGGCCGGTCGGAGAACATCACCATGTGCGCGCCAAGTCGCGCCGCCGCCTCCACCGAGTCCTCGCTCGACGCCACCGCATAGATGCGGTTGTCGAAACTGTATTTCGGCCGCGGCCGGATCTCGATGCGCGGCTGCCGGTAGTGCTTCCCGTTGCCTTCCATCACGCCGGTGCGCAGCGCGTTCACGATCATCGGCGCCGCCTCGTCGAAGCGCTCGCGCGATTCGTCCATCGTGCCGCGGAACGCCGCGAACTCGCGCCGGGCGAGGCCGCGCCCGAGACCAAGCCGCAGTCGTCCCTTGCACAGATGGTCGAGCACCGCCGCCTGCTCCGCGACGCGCAGCGGATCGTGCCACGGCAGGATCACCGCCGCGGTGCCGAGATCGATGTTCGGACAGACGCCGGCGAGATACGTCATGAGCTGGAGGTTGTCCGGGCAGAACGAGTAGTCGAAGAAGTGATGCTCGGCCGACCACAGCGCATCGAAACCGAGATCCGCCGCTTGCCGCGCCAGACGCAGCTCTTCGTCCCACACCTGGTCGTCGCCGATGTCCTCCCAGCCATAGGCCGCGAAGATCATCATCATGCCGACATCCATCTTTGCCTCCCGCAACCTGCTACCGACAGGTACCGTGTCATGCTATTCGGTACCAGGCAACGCTGTGGGAAAATGCTCATGCCAAGGCTCGAGAACCGGAAGATCCTGGTGACCGGTGGCGCATCCGGCATCGGCCGCGCTACCTGCGAACTGTTCGCGCGCGAGGGTGCCGCGGTCGCCGTGATCGATCGCGACGCGGCACGCATCGGCACCGCCCGCGCGATTGCCGCCGATGTGTCCGATCCCGCCAGCGTGGCGCGCGCGGTACGACAGGCGGCCCAGGTTCTCGGCGGCCTCGACGGTCTGGTGAACGCCGCCGGCGTATTCATCAATCGCGGTCTCATGGAGACCACCACCGACGAATGGAACACCACGATCGCGGTGAACCTCACGGGTACGTTCCTCTGCGTGCAGACCGCCGTTCCGTTCCTGCGCCAGGCGGACCGCGCCACCGTCGTCAACATTGCCTCCGGTGTCGGGCTGCTGCCGACCGGCGGCGGCAGTACCGCCTATGTCGCTTCCAAGGGCGGCGTGATCGCGATGACCCGAACGCTTGCAGCCGAACTCGCGCCGGCGATCAGGGTGAATGCTGTGTGTCCGGGCGCGGTCGAGACGCCGATGACCGACGGCACGCTGCGTGACGCGGCCGGCGCGGTGATCCCGGCGATCGTGCAGCGCTATGCTCTCGGCAGGCCCGCCGCGCCGGAGGAGATCGCCGCCGCCATCCTGTTCCTCACGGCTCACGAGAGCTCGTTCGTGACGGGCATCAGCCTGCCGGTCGACGGCGGCAGGACGTACCACTGACCACTGAGGCGATAGCCGCCAACAAATCACCGTGCTGCCGCATTCCCGACACCACCGGTCACCACCTTGCTGGACACACGTTCAGGACAAGGACCGTGCCATGCGAATCTGGTCGAAACTGCTGATCGCCGCTCCCGTCGCGGCTGGCCTGCTGGCTGCCCCGGCTGCCCATGCCGACTGGCATGGCCATGGCGGCTGGCACGGAAACGAGGGCTGGCACGGGAACGGCGGCTGGCACCACCACGACAACGGCGATGCCGCCGCCGCGGCTATACTCGGCCTCGGCGCGGCCGCGATCGTCGGCGGCGTGATCGCCTCGCAGCAGCCGCGCTACTATGCGCCGCCGCCTCCGGTGGTCTACGCGCCGCCGCCGCCCTACTACTCTGGATACGCGCCGTACTAACTGTGCGTTGAACGCCAGGTGCGCAGTACGGCAGGGCCGATCGCCATCGCGATGTCGGATGGCGTCGCGCCCTGCGCTGCGCATGTCTCGGCCAGGCTGATCTCCGCGTCGTTCTGTCGGCCGATCAGCACCACTTCGTCGCCCTCCCGTGCATCGTCGATCGCTGACAGGTCGAGGCGCATGTATTCCAACGACGGCCCGCCAAGGATCGGCGCACGCCGGCCGCGCACCAGCACGTCCGCGGCGTGACACCTGCCGCCGCCATCGACCTTGCCGATCGGGATAACGCCGACGCGGCGCACCTTGGCTAAATCGAACGGCGCATGCTCCGGCGCGAAGTCGCGAGTCACCGGACGGACCTGTGTCAGCACCGTTCGCAATGAGCGGATGATCGGCCGATCGCTCGCATCGGCGAACAGGAACTGACCGGGATCGACCGCATCGAGTTCCATGCCGGACAAGCGCCCGAGTGTCTTCGATGAAGCGAACAGGCGCGTCGGCATCGCGAGACCGGCTTCCTTCAGTCGATCCAGCGCGCCGACGAAGCGGCGAAACTGCTCCTGCACCACCGCATCCGGCGCTTCGTCGCGGAACGTCGGATGCGCGTTGACGATCGCGAGCGAGAGGTTGGGCTGTGCCGCGATGCGCCTCGCCATCGCGATCAGCTCCGCCGGCAGCACGCCGATCCGTTCCGGTCCGACCTCCAGCTTGATGGCAAGCTCGACCGGCGCGCGAGCATAACGTGCCACGACATCGATCTGCGGCTCGCTCAGCACGGTAAGGATCAGGCGGAACGCTTCGGCCGCGGCCACCGCATCCGCATCGATCGGCGCGCCGGCATACAGCAGGATCGGCGCGTCCATGCCGGCCTGGCGAAGCGCAATCGCCTCGGCGCGATCGATCAGTGATAAGGCATCGGCGCCGCCGGCCAGCGCCGCACGCGCCATCGGCAGCGTGCCGAAGCCGTAGCCGTCGGCCTTCAACGCGGCGAAGATCTTCACATGCGGCCCGACGCGACCGCGCAGCGCGGCGACGCGGTGGGTCACCGAATCGCTGTCGATCTCCAGGTGATTGGGCCGGCGATGCCGGGCATCTGTCATCATCGCCTCGAGGGATTTGGAACCACAGATGAACACGGATGAACACGGATGAAAACATCTGTGTGCATCGGTGTTCATCCGTGGTTTCATTGGTCATGTCCTGCGATCGCCTGCTCCCGTTCGATCTCGCGTCATCGCGCGTCGCCGGGGCCGTCCGCTGCGGCTCGCGCGTGTTCCTGAGCGGGCGGAGCGCATTGCGGCCCGATGGTGCGGTGACTGGACCGGGGGATGCCGCGGCTCAGACGCACGCGGCACTCGACAGCATCGAGGCGGCATTGCAGGCGGCCGGCGGGTCGTTGTCCAACATCACCAAACTGACCACCTCGCTGGTCGATCGCGCGCACCGCAAGCCGGTGTATGAGGCGATTGGCCGGCGCCTGCGCGATGTGTTCCCGGTCAGCACCGGTCTTCTGGTCGCCGGGCTGCCGCTGCCGGAACTGATGGTGCAGATCGACGCCGAGGCTGTGGTCGGCTCGCCGGTGCAGCGCTTGCGCAGCTTCGAGATGAAGGACTGGTTCGGCCAGGACATCGCCTGGCAAGGCGCCATGGTGGCGGCCGGCGAGACCGAGCTGTTCATGCGCGGTCAGACCGGGTCGGCGCTGGACAGCAGCTTCATGGCCGGCCCGGGACGACGGCCCGAGGATGCCGCGGCGCAGGCCGACCTCGCGCTGAGCAATCTCGCGACGCTGCTGGGCGAAGCGGGGTCCGGCATGGATGAGGTGTGCAAGATCACCGTGTACATCAGCGACCGCGCCTATCGCAGCGCGGTCTATCCGGTGATCGGGCGGCACTTCCGTGGCATCCATCCGGTCTCGACCGGGCTGATCGTGGCGGGCTTCGCCAGGCCGGAGATCCTGTTCGAGATCGACGTCCACGTGCTGCGCAAGCAGGGCGGCGAGCATCGGCGGTTGCGGCGCTATCACTCGAACGCTGTGCGCTACGGGTTCGGCCAACAGGCGCTCGACTGCGACTTCTGCATGGCGGTGTGCGCCGGCGGTCAGGTGGTGCTGCGCGGCCAGACCGGCACGGACCTCGACGAGGTCATGCACGGCGCCGGGGATGCCGTGGCGCAGGCCGAGCAGGCGATGGACAACGCGGCCGTGCTGCTGGGCGAGGCAGGCGCGAGCCTGGCCGATGTGGTCAAGGCGACGGTGTTCGTCACCGACCGCGCGTTCCTACCGGGCGTGACGGACGCCGTGCTGCGGCGACTGAATGGCGTCACGCCCTGCTTCAGCGCGCTGGTGGTGAAAGGGCTGGCCAGTCCGGAACTGCTGATGGAGGTCGATGTCACCGCCGCACATTCGTGCGATTCGGCAGCGTCTCCGGATTGACCACGTAGCCGGGATCGAGCACGCCGTCGAACAGCTCAAGCATGTTCTTCGCGGCGCGAACCGACATCTTCTCGTTGCACTCCAGCGGTGCCGCGGCGTTGTGCGGGCTCAGCACCACGTTTGGCAGCTTGAGCAGCGGGTTGGCCGGATCCGGCGGTTCGTGCAACTGCACGTCGAGACCGGCGGCCTCCAGCCTGCCGGACGACAGCGCCTCGACCAGCGCCGCCTCGTCCACCAGCGGGCCGCGCGCGGCGTTGATCAGCC
>JANWJK010000169.1 GCA_025452005.1 Acetobacteraceae bacterium
ATCGTGATCGGGGCGGGCGTGATGGGCGCATCGGTTGCCTACCGGCTTGCCCAGGCAGGCGCCGAGGTCACCGTGCTGGAGGCGTCGCGCGTGGGCGGCGGCACATCCGGAATCAGCTTCGCTTGGACCAACGCGCATCGGAAGCCGCCAAAGCCGTATCACGACCTGAACGTGGGCGGCATGAAGGCGCATGCCGCGCTGCGCGACGAGTTCGGCGCCACGCCCTGGTGGCATGGCGGCGGCAGCCTGGAGTGGGTGCCCGAGACCGACCGCGCGGCGCAGCGGGAGAATGTCGAGCAACTGCAATCCTGGGGCTATGCCGCCGAGTGGATCGATCGCGCACAGGTGCACGAACTCGAGCCGGATATCGATCCTGCCGTCATCGGCGACGCACCCGTTGCCTACTTCCCCGAGGAAGGCTGGCTCGATCCGGTGGTGTACGCACATGCCATGCTGTCCGCTGCGCGGCATCGCCACGGCGCCAAACTGATCTGCGGCGCGCGGGTCGCCGACCTGATCATCACGGCGGACCGCGTCTCCGGTGTGCGTCTGGTCGATGGCACGCAGCATGTGGGCGACATGGTGGTGAACTGCGCCGGCCGCTGGACCAATGAGCTGGTACGCGAGGCGGGCCTGCATCTGCCACTCGCGCCCACGGTGGGCTTCCTGGTGTTCACTCCGCCGGTGGCGTCCAGCCTGAACCGCGTGGTCCGCACCACCGTGATCGACACGCGGCCGGATGGCGCCGGGCGCCTGATACTGCACTGGAATCCGACCGACGCTGCCATGCGGTTCGACAGCACGTTGAGCCCGGCCATGCCGGAGGCGCGCGATCTGGTGCAGCGGGCGCGCCGGCTGCTTCCCACCATCGGTGACGTGGAGCCGGAGGCGGTGCGCATCGCCATCCGGCCGATCCCCGGCGATCATCTGTCCGCCATCGGACCGATGCCGCGCATCTCCGGCTACTACCTCGCGATCACGCATAGCGGGGTGACGATGTCGCCGTTCCTCGGTGCGGCGGTGGCCGACGAGATTGTGCGCGGCGTGCAGCGAACGGAGCTTGCCGGGTTCCGGCCGGCGCGGTTCTTCAACTGAGAGAAGCGGGCGCCGCGTTCAGGCTGCCTGCGCCTGCCTGATCGCGGCAAGCACGCGCTGCGACGTCAACGGCGTCTCGTTGACCTCGGCCCCCAGCGGCGCGAGCGCGTCACGCACCGCGTTGGCGATCGCCGCGGGGGGTGCGATGGCACCACCCTCGCCCATGCCCTTCATGCCGTATTCGGTCGCCGTCGCCGGCGTGTGGAGATGCCCGATGCGGATCGCCGGCAACTCGTGCGCGCCGGGCATGTGGTAGTCGAGCAGCGTGGCGGCGAGCGGCTGGCCCTGCGCGTCGTAGCAGAGTTCCTCGTGCAGCGCGGTACCGATCCCCTGCGCCACCCCACCGCGGATCTGGCCCTCGACCAGCATCGGATTGACCATTGTCCCGCAATCCTCGGCCACGGCGAAATCGAGCAGTTCGACCGCCCCGGTCTCCGGGTCCACGGCAACCACCGCACCATGCGTCGCGTATGAGTAGACACCGGTGCTGACACCCGGCTCATAGGTCGCGGTCGCCTCGAGCAGCGGTTCCACGCCAGGCGGCAATTCGTGCATCCTGAGATGGGCGATGCCGGCGATCGCGGCGATCGACACCGAACCGCTCGGCCCGTGCACCGCGCCATCGTCGCAGCGCGCGTCGGCAACATCGCATTGCAGCAGATAGGCACCGATCCGGCACAGCTTGTCACGCAGGATGCGGCTCGCGCGCGCGACCGCACCACCGGACATGACCACGCTGCGCGAGGCGAAGGTGCCGAAGCCGAAGGCGGTGCTTTCGGTATCGCCGTGGCGCACCGAGATCCGCGAAGGATCGATGCCCAATTCCTCGCACGCGATCTGCGACAGCACCGTTTCCAGTCCCTGGCCGTGCGACTGGATGCCGACCAGCAGCACGACGCTGCCATCGGTCAGGATGCGCGCGGTGCAGCTTTCAAATCCCGGGATGACCGCTGCCCCACGCGATGCGAACTCGGCTGCGCCGTGTCCCGTCTGCTCGGTGAAGCTGGCGAAGCCAACGCCGAGAAGCCGTCCGTCCGGCTCGCCCTTTCGCTGGCGTTCGCGGATCTCGGCCAGGTTCAGCAAATCGGCGCACAGACGCACGCTCGCCGGGTAATCGCCGCTATCGTAGTGCATGCCGACAATCGTGGTGTACGGCATCTGGTCGGGCCGGATCATGTTCTCCATCCGCACCGCGACGGGGTCGCGGCCGACCGCGCGGGCGACTTCATCGATCGTCCGCTCGACCGCGAAGCAGGCACCGGGGCGGCCCACTCCGCGATAAGGTCCGATCGGCGTCTTGTTGGTGGCGACCGAATAGATGCGCGCGCGGTAGTGCGGGATCGTGTAGGGGCCAGGCAGGCTGCGCGCCGCCATATTCGCCTCCTGGTAGGGACCTTGCGGCCACATGCCGTAGGCGCCGGCATCGACGACGATCTCGCAATCGATGCCGAGGATCTGGCCCTGGCGGTCGGCATAGGCAGTGACCCGGTAAAGATGATCGCGGGAGTGGGCGCAGGTCAGCAGATGTTCGTTGCGATCCTCGATCCACCGTACGGGATGGTCGAGCTCCAGCGCCAGCGCTGTGAGGACGATCTCCTCCGGATACAGCCGAGCCTTGGGTCCGAACCCGCCGCCGACATCGGGCGCGACGACCCTGATGCGGCGCTCTTCGATCCCGAGGATTTCGCCGAGCGCGACACGGATCGTGTGCGGTGTCTGGGTCGAGGCATAGACCACGACTTCGTCCAGCCGGTGATCGCGCCAGGCAAGAATGCCGCGGCATTCCATCGGCGCGCCTGACTGCCGGCTGGTGCGGAACTCGCGGCTGATGGTTATGTCGGCGGCGCGCATGGCGGCATCGATGTCGCCGCCGGTGATCGTGCGCTCCTGATAGAGATTGTCACCGAAATATTCGTGCACGAGGGCGGGGCTGCCGGCGCGCATCGTCACCGCATCGGTCACCGCGTCGAGCGGCCGGTAATCGACGATGACAGAGGCGGCAAGGTCCTCGGCTTCGGCGCGGGTCGGCGCGACGCAGGCGGCGATCGCCTCGCCGACATAGCGCACCTTGTCGGTGGCGAGCGGCGGCCATGGCGGCGAGCGGGCACCGGGCGCCTGGGTCACGACGCGGATAGGCTTGATGCGCGGCAGGTCGGCCGCGGTGAAGACCCGGCCGTGCGCGGGTGGTGGGACGGAGATCGCGCCTATGTAGGCATGCGCATGCGGGCTGCGCAGGAACACAACCTCCTGGGTGCCGCGCAATGCGATGTCCGCGACGAACTCCCCACGGCCGCGCAGATGGCGATCGTCTTCCTTGCGCAGCAGGGATGCGCCCACCCCGTGGCGCTGGCCGGAGTGTTCATTTGCCATTACCCCTCCCCGAAAGCGCGAAGCCGATCGCGCGAGGATGGGCCGTCGTGCGCACGACGACAACATTGCAGGCGGGCGTTCGGTTTGGGCCGACGGGGCACATATCCGCCCTGGTTGCATTCGACCGAGCAGAGGTGGCGGCCGTGGGGTGAGATGGATTGGAAGGGGAAGAATGGAACGCAAAAAACCCAAATGACACAGATGAACGCGGATGCGCCTGTGCCACACGACCGCCCACGTCAGCGGGCAACAGTGATTGCCTACGGGCGCTGATGCGCCTCCAGGGGCACGGACCCATTCGCGTGCATCTGCGCCATTTGGGTTTTTTGCGTTGCTTCTTGCTTCAATCCGCGGCCAGAGCCTCGGGGGGTGGGCCGGTGGCTGGTGCCGGCGATCGCGGCGGCGGCTCGGACCATCCTGGGTCCGCATCGTCGGCGTGGTCGCCGGAGCAGAAGTCCCACAGCCGCTTGTGCAGGTCGTTGAAGAAGCGGTCGGCGCTGCCGCCATATAAGATGATGGCGAGGTTGATTTCGTCCCAGAACGCCCGATCGAGATCGCCGGGCGCGATGCCGAGATCAAGGCAGATGTCGACGATGACGGCGCCGATTGGCCGGCGACGCATCTCCTCGGCGATTTCCTCCTCGGTAAGCAGGCGCGCGAAATGCGGGTCCTCGGGCTGGGGTTCGGGCTGGGCACCCGGCGGCGCGACCGGCCGTGTGCCGCCTGGCACGCGTATGGTGGGCAGACGGATGGGCGCCACCGTGAGGTCCTTGCCGCGCGCGGCGCGCTGGCAAAGCCTGGCTTCGAGTGCCGCGGCACGGCGCAGGCCGTTGGTGATGCGAGTGAGGATGACCCCGAGATCGACGGTGCCGAAGGGTCTGGCGAAAAAAGCGAAGTCTGGGGTGGTGGCGCGCTGCTGCACCGTGCTTGCGAGTTGCCTGCCGTAGTCGATCAGTCTGCGGACGAGGCTGAGGACGCGGCTGAGACGGGTGGGCGTGTTGGCGCCGGCCCGGGGCGGATCGGGTTCCGTGGTTGGGTCGAGGGCTTGGGCGGCGGACATGAACGGAACAAGAACACAAAGGAGTGGCTATGTCAAGGAAAATAATCCCGCGCTATGGAACTGGTACATCTGCGCGGAGACGGGTTGTCCAAGTTCTCTTGGCGCACCGTTTGGTTCGGTAGCGATGACCACGTGGGGTTGATTACATGCCGGCCACCCACGGACTGAACGTCTGTGCCCCTCCGTGCACGTGATGAACGGCTGCGTTGGGTGGAGGGGGGACGTTCCCCATGGTGCAAAATTCAAAGAAAATCCGCACCGCGGATTATGAGCGGGAATCCGTGGGCTTTTGAGAGATGGAGCCAGGCGCGCTAAATGACCGCATGCCCGAAGACACGATCGCCAAGGCGCAGGCGATAGGAACCTTACCTATGAATACGCATCCCATGGACTATGCCGCGATCGAGGCCCAGCCTGGCCTGGCCGGCAACGTTTACTTCCTCGCGCCCGTGAACTTCGAGAACGCGGCGTTCTGCAAGATCGGCCGCGCCAAGAACGACCCGGAGGCCCGCTGCACTCAGATCAACAAGAGTTCGACCGGCGACGTCCTGTGGGGCGTCAGGCACGTCGTCACGGTCGACGACCATATCCGCTTCGAGCGCCTCGTGCACCAACTGCTGGCGTCTTGGCGCAACCAGGGAGCGGGACAGCGGCGGGAAATTTTCCACCTGCCGGCTGACGACGCCTTCGCTCGCGCCTGCGAGATGCTGACGCAGCTGACCGACATCAAGGAAATCCCAATCGTCATCCCCGCGCCGGTCGTGAAGGCCCGGCGCGCCACGGCGAGCGGCGGGGCCAAGGGTCACGTCGTTAAGAAGGGCGACGAGGTCTACCTCCCCTTGTTCATGTCGTGGGCGAGGCGGCTGGAGATCAAGGGCGGCGGCAAGCCGTTCGGGCAGTGGAAGTATCCCGGCTTCGGCTACAGCGACGACGTGAAGGGCGTGCAGTGGAACATCCACGTCGACCGGAACACCGGAGAGATTCGACTCGGCGTCAACCTCGAAGGCTCGGCCAAGGGCGGCGGCAACTGGCTGATCACTGACTTTATCCTGTCGGAACTCGCTCGGCCCACGATCGCGTCGATCAAGGCGAAGGTCGACGCCGGCCGGATTCAGCTGACGCTCGCGTGCGACGCGTGGCAGGGCAACTCGCGTTACGACATCGTGGAGCACCTGATCGGCGGGCGGCGTCCTCTCCTTTCGGAGATCGATGCTCAGCTTTGGCGTCAGATGCTGATCCAGGCGAAGGGCTGTCTCGACCCGAGCCGGCAGTTCCGCGCCCGGGCGACGCAGACCGTCACTGTGCTCGACACCGGAGAAAAGCGGCTGGCTGCGCCGCCGATGGGCGGGGTGTCTCCGCATCTCGTCATCAACACGCCGGTCGAGGCCGAGCCGGGCTGGGATGACGATAGGCTGGACGCCGCGATGGACCAAGCCATCACTCGCCTGCGGCCGGTCTACGAGTGGGTCTCCCGGACAGCCAAATAGACCAACCCCCCGCGGCGAGGCGGGCGAGAGCCGGCGGACGGAGTCCTCGACGAGGAGGAGCCCAGAGTCTGCTCGGGACTGTTGACGCGACGCCGATCGTCGAGGAAGTCAACGCGGAGGGCATTTCATAAATCAAGAATTGTGAGACAGGCGATTCCGCAGGCTGTATCGGCACTGTTCGTGTCCTGTTCATGGGGTAAAGGAACGCACATGGCCCGGACTTGTCAGAGCGGTGCCCCGACGCCGCCAACCTCCAGAGGGGGCGAGCCGCTCACCGGCAGGCATATCTTGGCGACTACACTTCAAGTCATCACTATAGCGCAAAAAGAAGTTAGATTGGTGCGGCCTCAACGATAGAGAGACGAGGAGTGACTTCGATGATCCGCTCCATGCGAAACCCTGCATTTGCCAGCAGGGCCGCGAACTCATCCGCTGTGCGTTCTTGTCCGTCAGGGGACACGAGCATGTTCAGATCTGAGGTTTTCGTCTCAAGGCCGTCATTCGAGCCTCCGACGATCCGTTCTATGATCAAAAGTTTTGCTTCCGAATGAAATACCCGGCGGCATGCTGCCAGGATCGCGAGCGAGGCGGCGTCGTCCCAATCGTGAAGGATATATTTGAGCAGGTATGCGTCGC
>JANWJK010000170.1 GCA_025452005.1 Acetobacteraceae bacterium
CCACGCCATCCACGTCTGTGCAGCCTGTAGCAGGGAGAAGACATGGATGGCCGGGCCAAGCCCGGCCATGACGGTGGGGGGCAGTCAATGCGCGAGTTGAAGCGCTTATTGTTCCGCGGATCCTTAGTGACCAGCCGTTAGATCGAGCGACACGAAATAGATATCGCCCGCTCCATCAGATCAACTCGCGTCCGACCGACACGCCTGTGGTCCACTCCCGATCTCGCCTCGAACGAGACTTGGTCCGATCGCACTGCGCCAGTAGTTCCGCGAGCGTGTAGTGCGGCCGTGCCGTCGTCGGGCGCATGACTAGCTGGTTGCCATCAATCTCCCACGTGGCGACCTCGTCCGGGCCAAGGCCCGTGCGCGCCAGATAATCCGGAGGAACCGCCACCATGACGGACCCGCCGACGCGGCGCAGTGTGGCGGTCGGCATGAGCATCTCCTAAAGTTATGCTCCAATATAACCAAGCCGGCGAAGGTCAATCGGATCCGTCAGCGATCGTCCGGTTCGCCCGCGCCAGGACCGCCTCGAACAGCACCTGCGCCCCCGCCTCCGCCTCCTCCGGCTCGATGCTCTCCGCCTCGTTGTGCGACAGGCCGTCCTTGCACGGGGTGAAGATCATCGCCGTCGGCACATGCCGCGCGACATACACGGCATCATGGCCCGCTCCCGACACGATCTCTCGCGCGCTGTAGCCCAGCTTCGCGGCCCCCTGTCGTACCAGCTCCACACACGCAGGATCGAACGGCTGCGCGGCAATCTTGAACAACTGCGTCAGCTCGAGCTTCACGCCGCAGTCGCGCGCAATGAAGCCGGCCTCGCGCGGAAACTGCGCGTCCAGCCGGTCCAGCTCGCCATCCGACGGGTGGCGGAACTCCACCGAGAACCGCACCTCGCCGGGCACCACGTTGCGGCTGTTCGGCGACACCAGCAGTTGCCCTACCGTGCCACGCCCATCCTCGCCGCGAGCGCGCATCATGCGATCGACAAGGTCGATGATCCGTGCGGCGCATACCAGCGCGTCCTTGCGGGCCGACGGCGGCGTGGTTCCGGCGTGCGAATCCTGGCCGGTCGCAACCGCGTCGTACCACACCATCGCCTGTGCGCCGGTGACGATGCCGATCTGTTTCGTCTCGCGCTCCAGGATCGGCCCCTGCTCGATATGCAGTTCGAAATATGCATCGGCTGGGAAGGCGGCCGCGGGCTCCGAGCCGTGATAGCCGATCCCATCGAGCGCAGCGCGCACGGTGACGCCCTCCACATCGGTCAGCGCATAGGCCTTCTCGAGCGGGAACACGCCCGACCAGACCCCCGACCCCATCAGCGAATGGCCGAACCGGCTGCCCTCCTCGTCGGTCCAGTTCACCAGCTCGACCGGCGCCTCGGTGACGATGCCGAGGTCGTTCAGCGAGTGCATGACCTCCAGCCCGGCCAGCACCCCCAGCGCACCGTCGAATTTTCCCCCGGACGGCTGGCTGTCGAGATGGCTGCCGAACAGCACCGGCAGGCGGGTCGGATCGCGACCGGCCCGGCGCGCGAACATGTTGCCGATCGCGTCCACCCGGACGGCAAGTCCAGCGGCCTCGCACTCGGCGCGGAACCTCTCGCGGCCGCGCCGGTCCACTTCGGTCAACGTCAGCCGCCGCACGCCGCCCTTCGGCGTGGCGCCGATCTCCGCCATGCTCATCAGGCTGTCCCACAGCCGCTTGCCGTCGATGCGCTGATTGGTCTGAGCGGTCATGCCGGGCGTCCTCGCGTTGGGGGGCCGCATCTTGCCCGCCGGCCGCCTTGCTGCAACAGAGGGGGCATGCATGCGAAGTGGATCCTGGCGGCGGCGCTGCTGTTGGCCGGTTGCAAGCTGATCGACCAGACGACGTTCGCGCCCTCGCCCGAAGAGACCGCGGCCAAGGCGGCGGCGCCCAAGGCAGATCCGCGAACGCCGCTGGTCACCATCGGCTACGCCACGCCGAACCCGAACTATCAGGACGTCCTGCGCTATGCGGTGCGAGCGGCGGAGACACGCGTTCCCGGCGTCCAGTACGATGTGGTCGCCATGCTGCCCGCGAGCGCCGACGCGGCAGCGGCACAGCAACGGGTGTCGGAGGTGATGCGCGACATCATGGCTCAGGGTGTACCGTCCGGGCGCATCCATCTCGGTCTCCGCACGGAACCGGCCGGCGGCGCGCAGGAGGTACGGGTCTACGTCAGGTGAAGCGATGATCGATCGGCTGGTGGCGCCGAGCGACCGGCCGACACTGCGGCTCAATGCAGGTCAGGGGCGGCGGCTGCGCGCCGGGGCACCCTGGGTGTTCTCCAACGAGATCGCCATGAAGCCGGAGTACCGGCAGATGCCGCCGGGTGGGCTGGTGCGCATCGAGGGCGACGATGGCGGCCGGTTCGGCACCTTCATGTTCAATCCGCGCAGCCTGATCGCGGCGAGGCTGCTGGATCGCGACCCCGCCGCGGAGATCGATGCCGACTGGTTGCGCGTGCGGCTGCGCGAGGCGATCGCGCTGCGCGAGCGCGTGTGCGACACCCCGTTTCATCGCCTGGTGCACGCCGAGGCGGACCAGCTGCCCGGACTGGTGATCGACCGCTACGACGATGTCGCCGTGCTTCAGGCGAATACCGCAGGAATGGACCGGCTGACGCCGCAGATCGTCGAGGCGCTGACGTTCCTGCTGCCGCTGCGCGCCGTCGTTGCGCGCAATGATTCCGCTGCGCGTCGTCAGGAGGGATTGCCGGAGAGCGTGGCGCTGGTGTCCGGCACCGACGCGAGCGCCGACGTGGTCGAAGGCGGTGTGCGGTTCCCGGTCGATCCATTGGGCGGACAGAAGACCGGCTGGTTCTTCGACCAGCGGCCCAACCGGGATCGCTTGGCGGCCCTGGCGAATGGTGCGCGCGTGCTGGACGTGTTCAGCCATGTCGGCGCGTTCGGCCTGCGCTGCGCCGTGGCAGGCGCCCGCGAGGTAACTCTGGTGGACAGCAGCGCGTCGGCCCTTGCGCAGGCGGAACAGGCGGTGGCGCTGAATGGCGTAGCCGAGCGCGTGCACATCCGGCGCGACGATGCGTTCGACGCGATGGCCGCGCTCGCCGGCGAGCGGTTCGACATCGTGATCTGCGATCCGCCGGCCTTCGCCCCCACGCGCAAGGATGCCGAGGCGGGGCTGCGCGCTTATGGAAGGATGGCGCGTCTCGCGGCGCCGCTGGTGGCCAGCGGCGGCTTTCTGTTCGTTGCCTCGTGTAGCCATCATGCGCCGCTCGAGGCATGGAGCGCGCAGATCGCCTTCGGCCTGCATCGCGCGCGGCGCGAGGGGCGCATCCTGTTCACCGGTGGCGCCGGTCCGGATCATCCGGTGCATCCCCATCTGCCCGAGACGGCGTATCTGAAGACGCAGTTGATCCAGGTATTATATTAACAACGCCCGACCTGGGCACGCTGGAACAGGATCATGCCAAGCAGAAACCGTGCCGCCATCATTACCAGTACGCTGCTCAGCATTCTGATCCTGCTCGTTTGGGCCCTGCTGCTGGCCACGCTTGCCGATCTCGATGCCAGCGACGCGATGGGCAAGGCCTTGGCGAAGGGCTTCGCCAGCATCGAGATCATCGTCCTGTGGGTGCTGCTTGGTGTCCTGCTGATCGTCGCGGCGGTCAGGGTGGTGCCGATCGCCGTGACCCTGGCGGCCCTGGCCCTGCTCATTGCATCCTGCTTCGCGGCGATCGGCGCAGTGGATCTGCTGGCCGATCCGAAGCTGCCACCATACGCCTGGCCCATCCTGACGCCGACGCTGGTTCCACCGATCGTCGTTGCCTTCTGTATCTGGGCGCTGGTACCGGTTTTGCGCACCGGCGTGCCGGTCGGCGTCGCCTCGGGGACGGTCTTGGGTGCATTGTTCGTTCTCAGCGCTGTCATGCTGCCGATGCAACAGATGCGCGACAGAGCGCATCAGCGACAAGCGATACAACGCGAGGATTGGGCGAGGGGCTTCGCCGGGCTCGCCTCCGATGCACCGCTCTGGGAGCTGACGCCGTTCCTCAACACAAGCGACAGCTCCCGCGCGCAGACTGTGCTCGAGCGCATTCGCCATCTCGATCGCCGGCAGACCGATGCGGAGACCATGCTAGTCCGCGGCGACTTCCCGTTGGCCTATCTCGGTGAATTCGATCTCGATCCGAATGCCAGCATCTGCGAGAAGGCTCGCGACCTGCTTCGCCGACGGGTCCCGCCCTTGGTGCCGGCGATCGCCAAGGTGAATTCCTACGCGAAAATTGCCGACGATGTGGCTGGCGCCGTTGCCGCGATGACGTGGCTGGTCGGGTACGGCTGTTCATGCGACGCCGAGTCGCTGGCCTGGGAGGCCATGGCCAATGGCTACCGCGACACCAATTTCGACGTTGTCCGGCTTCGCGAACTTCGCGATCCCCAGGAACTGGGACGCACGCTGCGCGAAAGTCCGGCGCGCTTTTCGATGCTCACACCGCTGGCGCATTTGAAGGCCTGGCTCAAATTCACCGACGAGAACGAGTTCCGTGCGCAGGCCCTGGCTGGCGCACGGCAACTCGACCACCGCACCGCCGATGCTGTCGAAATGCTGCAAGCCCACGACTTCGGCAGCTATAAGGTTCTGACCTACCTTCCCGTGCTCGACCTCGACGCGACGCCTGCGCTGTGCGGGGCATCGCTGGAGGCGCTGTACAACCAGTTCGTGCCGATCTACCGGCCGCCAGCCGATGATCCCCGGCCATATGACGAACTGCTCGAGCGGCTCGGTGTCGACGAGCCGTTGGTCGCGCTGCAATGGCTCGCCTCGCATGGCTGCGACGCCGATCGCGAACTGAACGAAGCCGAAACGCTGGTGCGCAGCTATCGGGATTCGCCCGAGCGGACGGCGATGCTGACGCGGCTCGCGGCCCTGCATCGGAACTAGTGTTCTAACGTTGGTTGCCCGCCTTCCCACTGTCATTGCGAGCGAAGCGAAGCAATCCCCCGCATGAATAGGTGCAACACCCCGCGAGATTGCTTCGCTTCGCTCGCAATGACAGCATTGGCCGGGTCTGAACCGTCAGGATCACGACACTGGGTCCTCAAGGGGCATAGCCAGCACGCATCTGCCCGGTTAACTTATCCCATCCTGGACGTTGCAACATCTGACGGGAGGGCCTTGTGAGTCTTACCTCGCCCGTGGGAAAAGTATCCAACAGGCGCCTTCCCAAGTCGGAACTCAGCCAGGACATGATCCCGATCCCCGGCGGCACCTTCCGCATGGGTTCGGATCAGCATTACCCCGAGGA
Organism: Acetobacteraceae bacterium; assembly: GCA_025452005.1. Taxonomy (GTDB): domain Bacteria; phylum Pseudomonadota; class Alphaproteobacteria; order Acetobacterales; family Acetobacteraceae; genus JAMXLO01. The sequence goes on from JANWJK010000170.1 coordinate 5,300, forward strand.
GGCGCCCGCTCACCACGTGACGGTCACCTCGTTCTCGATCGATCGCGCGCCGGTCACCAACCGCGATTTCAGACGGTTCGTTGACGCGACTGGTTACGTCACCGTCGCGGAAATCGCGCCAGACCCCAAGGACTATCCGGGCGCATTGCCGCACATGTTGAAGCCCGGCTCGCTGGTCTTCACCCCGCCTCGGCAGGCGGTCGATCTCAACGACTGGTCGCAATGGTGGAAGTTCGAGTTCGGCGCGAATTGGCGCCGGCCACGCGGCCGTGGCCAATCGAACCAAGGCCTGGACGACCATCCGGTGGTGCACATCGCCTTCAAGGATGCAGCGGCCTATGCCGCCTGGGCAGGCAAGGAACTGCCGACCGAGGCCGAGTGGGAATATGCGGCGCGCGGTGGCCTCGACGGCGCCGAGTTCGCGTGGGGCAATGAGTTGACGCCGAACGGCCTTCACATGGCAAACACCTGGCAGGGCGCATTCCCACGGGAGAACCTCGCGACCGATGGCTACGCGAGAACCTCCCCGGTCGACGCATTCCCGCCCAACGGCTACGGACTTCTCGACATGATCGGCAACGTCTGGGAATGGACCACCGATTGGTTCTCGGCGCGGCATGTCACGGATGCGTCACATCCCTGCTGCATCCCCGGGAATCCGCGCGGCGCTCGCGAATCGGACAGCTACGATGGGCACAACGCGTCACCGCGAATTCCACGCAAGGTCGTCAAGGGCGGTTCGCACCTCTGCGCCCCGAACTACTGCCGTCGTTATCGCCCTGCCGCCCGCCATGCGCAGCCGATCGACACCGGCATGAGCCATGTCGGCTTCCGCTGTATCGTCAGGCAGACAGGCACATCGCCATGACCGGAGACGACGCACGGAAACTTAGCCTCCTGGCCAGGGTGGTCCTCGCCGCCCTCATTCTGCTGATCATCAGCGGGATCGCATGGCGCGGCATTACCGTCCAAATTATCCTGCGGATCTGGCACAATCTCGTCGAGCGGCCAAGCGAGCCCATGGCATTCCGCTTCATTCTGCAGCCTCTCATGGGAGCCATCGCGGCGTTTCTGCATGGCCGCAGGGACGCGCGCGCCGGCCGCTCACCGTATTTCTGGACCGTGATGAGCAAACCCGAGGAGCGTATCGGCCGCCTGCGAGAGGGCTTGAACGCGACCGCCAGAATCATTCTTCTTGGCATCGTCATGGACGTGATCTACCAGATCATCGTCCTCAAGAGGTTCTACCCCGTCGAGTCAGTGATTGTCGCGGTGGCGTTGGGATTTGTCCCCTACTTCGTGCTTCGAGGTATCGTAACGCGCGTCCTGCTGGTCTGGTACGGCCACAAGTCTCTGCGTCAGGTGTGAACGAGGACACCAGGAATGGCAGATACCGACATCGCCGCGGGTGCGGAAAGGTTCGAGGTCAGGGTGACCGCCGATACCCATTTCGGCTGGTTGCGCACCCGACTCAGCGTCGAACGCACCATGATGTCGTGGATACGGACCGCCGTCTCGCTGATCGGGTTCGGGTTCGCGATCGTCCAGTTCTTCGAACGCATGGATCAGATGCCCGGAGTCCAGCGGTCGCTTTTCCCAAACGCCCCGATGTATCTCGGTCTCGCATTGATATCGTGCGGCATCCTGGCACTGGTCATCTCGATCTGGCAGTACCAGTGGATCGCTCGTTATTTGCGGAGCGGCTCGTTCGCCCGCGTCGCCGGACTGAAGGAGGGAATGCAATCGCCGGTCCTGGCGGTTGCGGTCCTCCTCACCCTGATCGGCCTGTTCGCCTTCGCTGCTGTGCTGCTACACCTGGGGTGACCGCCCCAGGCTGATCCACCACGCGTCAACCCATCGCCAATCCACGCAAGGGAGACCTAGATGGCAAAATCAGACAAGCCGAACATCCTCATTCTTTGGGGCGATGACATCGGCTGGTGGAACATCAGCTACAACAGCCGTGGCCAGATGGGCTACCGGACGCCGAACATCGACCGCATCGCGAACGAAGGCGCGGCGTTTACCGATTACTACGGCCAGCAAAGCTGCACGGCGGGGCGTGCCGCCTTCATCACCGGACAGAATCCAATCCGCACCGGCCTCACCAAGGTCGGAATGCCGGGCGCCTCTGTCGGTCTCCACGCGGAAGACCCCACCATCGCGGAACTGCTGAAGCCGCTGGGCTACACCACCGGCCAGTTCGGCAAGAACCATCTGGGCGATCGGGACGAATATCTGCCCACAGCGCACGGCTTCGACGAATTCTTTGGCAACCTCTATCACCTCAACGCCGAAGAGGAACCCGAGCAGGAGGATTATCCGAAAGACCCCGCCTTCAAGCAGCGCTTCGGTCCAAGGGGGGTGTTGCACGCCTGGGCGGACGGCAAGGGCGGACAGAAGATCGAGGATACCGGTCCACTCACCAAGAAGCGCATGGAGACCATCGATGAAGAGGTGACGGACCATGCCCTCGCCTTCATCGACAAGGTCCACAAGGACGGCAAACCGTTCTTCCTTTGGTACAACACCACAGCCATGCACTTCAGAACCCACTCGGCTCCGAAGCACAAGGGCAAGAGCGGTGGTCAGGGCGAATACAACGATGTCATGGTCGCGCACGACGAGAACATCGGCAGGATGCTGGCCAAGCTCGACGAGCTGGGGATCGCAGACGACACGATCGTCATGTACTCGACGGACAACGGCCCGCACTACAATAGCTGGCCGGACGCAGGCATCACCCCGTTCCGCAGTGAGAAGAACACCAACTGGGAAGGCGGTTGGCGAGTGCCCGCCTTCGTGCGCTGGCCCGGCAAGATCAAGCCAGGCTCGGTCTTCAACGACGTCTGCTCGCACCAGGACTGGTTACCAACCCTGCTTGCGGCGGCGGGCGACGCGGAGATCTCGAAGAAACTCCTCGAAGGCCACACCGCCGGCGACAAGACGTTCAAGGTTCACATCGACGGCTACAACCTGCTGCCCTATCTGACCGGCGAGGCGAAATCGAGCCCGCGAAAGTCCTTCTTCTACATCAGCGACGACGGCGACATTCTGGCTCTACGCATGGGCGACTGGAAGATGGTCCTGGCCGAGCAGCGGGCGCACCAGCTCATGTGCTGGTTCGAGCCGTTCGTGAAGCTGCGGGCCCCCAAGATGTTCAACCTGCGCCGTGACCCGTTCGAGCGGGCGGACGAGAACTCGAACACCTATTGGGACTGGGTGATCTCTCACGCGTATCTTCTCTACGAGATGCAGGCTCTCGTAGCGCAACAGATCCAGGCGTTCATGCAGTTTCCCCCGCGTCAGAAACCAGCCGCCTTCAACCTGGATGAGGTGCTGCGCCAGGTCCAGGAAGCAGCCGGCGGCCACAACCACTAGCATTCCTGCACAGTGATTTTGACAACCGGTCAAAATCACTGTGCATCGAACCAGGCGGTCCTGCATGGATGCGTCCCGTGCCAACAACAAGCTGTTCGGACCCAACCGCTTCAAGCTCGGCGTGTTCAGCGCCAACTGCGATGGCGGCCTGACCATGTCGCTTGCGCCGGAGCGCTGGCGCGCGGACTGGGACGACATCGTCGCGATGACGCGGATCGCAGACGAGGCGGGGCTGGAATTCATCCTGCCGGTGGCGAAGTGGCGCGGCTTCCAGGGCAAGGCCAACATCTACGGCCGCTCGTTCGAGACTCTCACCCACGGTGCGGCGCTCGGCGCGCTGACGCAACACATCGCGATCTTCTTCACCGTGCACGTGCCACTGGTCACTCCGACGTTCGCCGCCAAGGCCATCGCCACCATCGATCATGTCACGCATGGCCGCGCCGGCCTCAACATCGTCTGCGGCTGGAACCAGGAGGAGTTCGACCTGCACGGCGTCACGATCGACCAGGACCGCCGCTACGAGCATGGGCTGGAGTGGTTCCGCGTCTGGTCCCGCCTGCTGGAAGGCGGACCGGAATTCGACTGGGACGGCGAGTTCTTTCATCTGAAACGACTGCAGACGGATCCCGTCTCGGTGCAGCGGCCATGGCCGGTGGTGATGTCCGCCGGCTTCTCGCCGAAGGGCCGCGACTTCGCCGCACAGTCCGCCGATGTGCTGTTCACCACGATGAGCGAGCTCGATCAGGCGCCGGCGCTGCTCGCGAATATCTCCACCCACGTCGCACGCTACGATCGTCGCGTGGATATCTACACCATGTCGCACGTGGTGTGCCGCCGGACGCGGCGCGAGGCCGATGAATTCTATCACTACTTCGCCGAGGAGATGGCGGATGCCGAGGGCCAGTCCTACTACCGTCGCCAGCGCGGGCCTGTGGTGAAGGACGCGGCGGGCAACGAAATCCGCCGTCCGCGGGTCAACCGCTTCATGCGCGCCTCCGGCAAGCGCTATGACGGTGCCTATCCGGGCGCCTTCCCGCTGGTCGGCACGCCGGACGACATCGCGGCCGACATGGCACAGATGTGCGAGATGGGACTGTCTGGCACGTCGGTTGCTTTCCTTGACTACCTGAAGGAAATTCCCTTCTTCGTTCAGGAAGTGCTGCCGCGGCTCCGGTGCCTGGGACTGCGACACGCCGCATGATCGGAGGGACTATGCCGGCCTGGTTCGTGGTGCGCGCCGTGGTGTCCGAGCCGGATCGACGCGATTTTGACAAATGGTACCGAACCGAACATTTGCCCGACGCGGCGAAGGCGTTCGCGGCGGAGACCGCCTGGCGCGCCTGGAGCCACACCGATCCATCCGTGCACTACGCATACTACCGGTTTCCCGACGTTGCCTCGGCCGAGGCGGTCAACACCTCGCCGGCAATCCGCACGCTGGTCGCCGAGTTCGATGCGCGCTGGGGCTCGCGCGTGACGCGCACGCGCGAGGTCCTCGAGGTCGCTGACTGACACAATGGCGATTTCCGCTCAGACGAAGTATCCTGAGCAGGCAAGGAGCCCCGAGCCATCCCAACCCACCGTCGCCTCGCAGCCGTGCTTGCCGCAGATGTGGCTGGGTATTCGCGCCTGATCGGTGCTTACGAAGAGGCCACGCTCCACCGGCTCAGCTCCGTCCGGACGAGGGTGATCGACCCCACGGTTGCCGCGAGCCATGGCCGGCTTATCAGGACCAGAGGCGATGGGCTGCTGATCGAGTTCGCCAGCGTCATCGACGCGGTGCAATGCGCGAGCGAGATGCAGCGCCTGCTGGCTGCCTTCAACGAGGGCCTCCCGACGCCGGAACGGGTCGAGTATCGGATCGGCATCAACCTGGGCGAAATCGTCGTCGGCGATGACGGCGACATCTTCGGCGACGGCGTGAACATCGCCGCGCGGCTGGAAGCGCTGGCGGATGCCGGCGGCATCTGCATCTCCGCTCGTGTCCACGAGGACGTGGCCGCGCGGCTCGACCTCGTCTTCGAGGACATGGGTGAGCAGATCCTCAAGAACATCGCTCGCCCGGTGCACACCTATCGCGTGCTGCCTCCCGCGACGGAAGCGGCGGCCACGCCGTTGCCGCCGGATGATTCACCGCCGCTCGCGCTGCCCGACAAGCCCTCGATCGCCGTCCTGGCGTTCACTAACATGAGCAACGATACCGAGCAGGAGTTCTTTGCCGACGGCATCGCCGAGGACATCATCACCGAACTGTCGAGGTCGCGGTCGCTCTTCGTCATCGCGCGCAACTCGAGCTTCATTTACAAGGGACGCCCGGTCGCGATCCGCGAGGTCGGTCGCGAACTCGGGGTGCGCTACGTCCTGGAAGGCAGCGTACGGAACGTCCGCAATCGCGTGCGGGTGACGGCGCAGTTGATCGAGGCCACGACCGGCGGACACGTGTGGGCCGAGCGCTACGACCGTGAGCTGGCCGATATCTTTGCCGTCCAGGACGAGATCACCACCAGCGTCTCGGCCGCCATCCAACCTGCGCTCGAGCGCAGCGAGCGCGAACGCGTGGTGCGCAAGCCGGCTGACAGTCTGGATACCTGGGAAAGCTACCATCGGGGGATGTGGCATTTTTCCAAGGTCGAGGTAGCGGAGAACGAAAAGGCCCGCAGCTTCTTCCAGCGTGCGATCGAGCTCGATCACGAGTTCGCCCGGGCAGTTGCCGCCCTCGCCCTCACCTATCTGAACGAGATCACTCTGTTCCGCCCGCAGCTCCGCGCTGTCAACCTGCCGCTGGCGCTGGAGCATGCCGCCCATGCGGTGGCAATCGATGCGACGGATGCGTCCGGCCATGCCGCGCTGGCGCGGGCGCTCTGGATGTCGGGACGGCACGCCGAGAGCCTTGCCACGGCGGCCACCGCGGTCAGTCTCGATCCCAACTCCGCGGCAGCGCGCGGTGCGCTCGGCGGAGCCCGGCTCTGGAGCGGCCACCCGCGCGATGCGATCGAGCCTCTCCAGTCGGCCATGCGGCTGAGCCCGTTCGATCCGCTGATACCGCTGTGGCTGCACTTCACGGCGCGTGCCCGCTATTGGAGCGGCGAATACGAGGAAGCCATCGCTGTTGCCGGCCAACTTCGCCAAACCTTTCCCGGCTTCCGTCAGGCCTACAATACGCTGATCGCCGCACTGGGACAGGTCGGACGGGTGGACGAGGCGCGTGCCGTCATGACCGATGGGCTCACGCGCTTCGGCGAGGCGTTTCGTTCCTTCATGTCGCTGCCGCTCGCCGAACTGCACGAGCTGCGTCCCGAGGACCGCGAGCATCTGATAGCTGGCTTCCGCAAGGCAAACCTCGTCTGAGGCTTGCCTTTCCGGCGGAGCTGACGACACTGCTCGCGACAACCGCGGGAGGAAGCCATGGCAAACAAGATCGCAATCATGGGCGTGGGCGCCGTCGGCGGCTATGCCGGCGCACATATGGCGCAGGCCGGCGAAGACGTGACGTTCATCGATCCCTGGCCCGCGCATGTTGAGAAGATGCAGCGTGACGGCCTGAAGATCAGCCACCTCCGCGACGTGCCGGAGTTCACCGCGAAGGTGCGCGCGATGCACGTCACGGACGCCCAGCAGCTCGCCAAGGAGCGGCCGATCGACATCGCCTTCGTCTGCATGAAATCCTACGACACCGAATGGGCGGCCACGATGATCAGCCAGTACCTGGCGCCCGGCGGATTTATCGTCTCGCTACAGAACTGCATGAACGAGGAGACGATCGCCGGCGTGGTCGGCTGGGGCAAGACGGTCGGCTGCATCGCCAGCTCGATCACCGTCGATCTGTGCGAGCCGGGACATGTGCGCCGTGCCGCCGGCAAGAGCGGCAAGCGTCACACGGTGTTCCGCACCGGCGAGGTGCACGGCCGCGCCACCGACCGGGTGAAGGAGATCTGCCGCCTGGTGGGCCTGGCCGACAGCGCCATGGTCACCGAGAACCTGTGGGGCGAGCGCTGGTCCAAGCTGGTGACCAACGTGATGGGCAACGGCCTGTCGGCGTGCACCGGGATGATCGGCAAGGACATGGTCAAGAACGACGCGATCCGGCACTTCTCCGCCCGCCTGGGCAGCGAGGCGATCCGCGTCGGCCAGGCCCTCGGCTACGAACTCGAGGAGATCCAGCATCTCGATCCCGAGATCATCGCCCGCGCCGGCGAAGGCGACGCGGCGGCGACGCGGCAATACGACGAGCACCGGCTGGCCGAGGTCAGCGGCGGCGGCGGCGAACATCGGCCGTCGATGGGTCAGGACATGGTGAAGGGCCGTCGCACCGAGATCGAGTTCCTCAACGGCATGGTGGCCAAGAAGGGCGACGAGATCGGCATCGCCACACCGGCCAACGTGGTGCTGACCGACATCGTCAAGCGTGTGGAGAAGGGCGAGCTGAAGCCCGATCCGAAGCACATCACGGATCTGCGGTTGAACTGACCGCCGCACGAACCGGCCTGCCACGGAAAGCCGCGTTCTCGTGATCGAGTAGCCATCGCTTGCGCTCGATGCCGCCGCCATAGCCGGTGAGCGAGCCATCGGCGCCGATCACGCGATGACACGGCACGACCACGCTGATCGGGTTGGCGCCGTTTGCCGCGCCCACCGCCCGCACGGATTTGGCACACCCAAGCTTCGCCGCCAGCGCGCCATAGCTGAGGGTTTCGCCTGGAGCGATCGCAGTGAGAGCGGTCCACACGGTGCGCTGGAACGGCGTGCCGGCCGTGCGCCACTCGATGGCGCCGAGACTCCCGAGTTCGCCCGCGAAATAAACCCGCAGCAGGTGCATGACGTGTTTAGGTGCGGCCCCTGGCCGTGGAACGACCGATCCGTAGTGCAGCCGCAGCAGACGGGCCATGCTCGATTCACAGTCGGCCCAATCGAACGCGCGGAGATAGCCGGCTTCATCGGTGACGATCAACGCCTCTCCGATCGGCGTTGCCAGTCGGTCCAGCCGCAGGCTTTCAGGCGGCTTGCTGGGCATGGCTCACCCTTTCGGCTGCAACAGAGGCGTGCGGCTCGGACGCCCAGAGATGCAGCGCGGCGTACGCGCGCCAGGGTCGCCATCGCTCGGCGTGCGCCAACATCTCGGCAGGAGACGGCCGTACGCCGCTGCCATAGCTCAACGCTCGCATCAGACCGATATCGGCCGCCGGGAACGCATCCGGCTCACGCAGTTCGCGCATGGCGATGTACTGCGCTGTCCACTCGCCCACTCCCGCCAGCGATCGCAACTGAGCGATGGCCTCTTCGAGGCTTCTGCGCGGGCCGAAGATCAGCGGATCGGCGACGATGGCCGCCGCCAGCGACGACAGCGCCATCAGCCTGGCCTTGGGCATACCAAGAGCGGCGAGATCCGCATCTGCCAGTCGTCCAGGTGTCGGGAACACGTGTGTCAGCCCCTGATCGATGGCAGCGGGGTCGGTAAGCTTCTCGCCGAACGCCAGAACCAGTTTGCCGGCGAGCCGCGTTGCCGCGGACACCGTGATCTGCTGCCCGAGAATGGCGCGCACAGCCAGTTCGAATCCGTCCCACGCACCAGGGACCCGCAGGCCCGGTCGCGCTGCGACAAGCGGCGCCAATATCGGGTCCGTGCCGAGATGCGCGCCAATCGCCAGCGGATCGGCGGCGAGATCGAAGACACGGCGAACGCGCGCGATGATCGCCGGCAGGCTCCCGAGATTTGCCAGGCGAACGGTCGCCTTGAGGACGTTGCCATCGGCCGGTTCGACCACCACGACGCCGTGTTCGCCGCCGATCGCGATCGTGCGGGCATATCGGTCGCTCGAGACCACCTCGATGCCTGGGATTGCCCGTGCCCGAAGGAACGCCAGGATGGCACTCCAGTCGTAGGGCGGCCGATATCCAAGCCTGACCGCGACCGAGTCCGTCGTGCCGACCGGGGCCTCCGCAACGCCCTTTCTCCGCAGCGCGCCTGGCGGTCGCCGATACAGTTGCTGAAAGATCTCGTTGAATCGCCGGACGCTGCCGAAGCCCGCTGCCAGGGCAACCTCGGTCATCGGCAGCCGCGTGTCGTGGATCAACTGCTTGGCAAGGAGTATCCGCCGGGTCTGCGCGATCGAGATCGGCGAAGCGCCAAGATGCTGCCGGAACAGGCGACGAAGCTGGCGCCCGCCAACGCCCAGGCGCGCCGCCAAGGTCTCGAGGTTCGCAGCGTCGAGCGCGCCCGCTTCAATCAGCCCGAGCGCCCGTGATACGGTGTTGGAACTCCCACGCCAGAAGGCAAGATCGGGTGACGTTTCGGGCCGACAGCGCAAGCATGGGCGAAATCCGGCCTCCTGCGCGGCGGCGGCCGAATGGAAGAACCGGACGTTTTCCCGCTTGGGCGTCGGCGCCGGGCAGAACGGCCGGCAATAGATGCCGGTCGTCTTCACCGCCACGAACAGGCGCCCATCGAAACGATGATCTCGCGTCTCGATGGCGCGGTAGCAGGCGTCGTCGTCCATGTCCATGCGCCGATGATCCCTCATGCCGCCGCGCCTGTCTCGCGGTTTTCGGACCTTGACGTCAAACAGGGGAACGCAATGCGGGTGTTCACACGGCTGCCCATGCGGGACTGGCGCGAGACGCAGAGTGCGGCGCGCGATGCCGAGGCCGCCGGCTTCGATGCGGTGATGTCGGTGGAGCTCGGCCACGACGTGTTCGCCCCGCTCGCAGTTGCGGCGCTGGCGACGGAACGTGTCGAACTGACACCATCTGTCGCGGTGGCGTTTCCACGCAGCCCCACGGTGCTCGCGTCGCAGGCCTGGGATCTCCAGGCGAATTCGCACGGGCGGTTCGTGCTGGGCCTGGGCAGCCAGGTGAAGGGCCACAACGAGCGCCGCTTCGGCATCGCCTGGATCGCGCCGGCGCCGCGGCTGCGCGACTATGTGCTGGCGCTGCGCGCAGTGTGGCGTTGCTGGGAGACTGAGGAAAAACTGGACTTCCACAGCGAGCACTACACGCTGACACTGATGACGCCGGATTTCTCGCCGGAACCGACCGGACTGCCGATGGTGCCGGTGACGCTCGCCGCGGTCGGCGAGGCGATGCTGCGCGTCGCAGGCCAGGTCGCCGACGGCGTGCGGCTGCATCCGCTGTGCTCGCGACGCTACCTCGAGGAGGTGTGCCTGCCGCAGATCGCCATCGGCATGCAGCGCGGCGGGCGGACCCGGGAGAACTTCGACGTCCACGGCGGCGGGTTCGTCGTCACCGGACCGGACGACGCGGCGGTGGCCGCCGGCATGGAGGCTGCGCGACGGCGCATCGGTTTCTACGGCTCGACGCGAACCTACCTGCCGATCCTGGCGCTGCATGGATTGCAGGACCTGGGGCTGAAGCTGCACCGGATGTCGGTGGAAGGACGCTGGAGCGAGATGGCGGCGCAGGTGCCCGACGATGTGGTGCGTATCTTCGCCGCCTGCGGTACCTACAGCGAGATCGCCGGCGCGATCGAGCAACGCTATGGCGGCGTGGCCGACTCGCTCGACCTCGAATTTCCCCCGGAGGCACCGGGCGGGTTGCAACGCGAGCTGATCGCCGACATCCAGCGCATTCCGCGGCAGTTCGCGGGGTTCAAGGACCGAACGACATATCCCCAAGCCACACGCCGGTCTTGAGCTGCGCGATGAGCTTGTTCTTCTGATCGTCGTTGAAGGTCAGGCTGCCTGCCCAGAAATCGCGCTGGGTCTTGAGCGTTCTGTCCGCCACCTTGGGCTGGCTCTTGCCGGTGTTCATGATGTTGGTGGGGTCTTCGAGGTGATCCAACTGGGCGATGAAATGCCCCAGTTCATGCAGTCCCGTCGTCGCCAGCGCCGGACCGAGCAGCCATGAGGTTGTCAGTACCTTGCGAAGATCCCTGAGACCGGTCTTGGGATCGACCGGGCCACAGACGCGCAGGTCCTGATGCGCGCGGACGAACACGGATTCGCCGGCATCCTCGCCGAGCACGCTGCCGAACACCGCGTCGCAGCCGGCCTTGGATATGGTGTCCGTCACGGAGTCGAACTCCAGGTTCAGATCACCGCGGAAATCTCCCTTGGTGATCGTGAGCGTCTTGCCGGCGGCCTTGCAGAGCGGCTCCAGCACTTGGCGGAAGCGCACGACGATCTCCGAGTGGGTCTTGGTATCCAGGTCGTCCAGGCCGGTCACGTTCAGCCAGACCGCGGAGCCCATTGGCTGCCTCCCTGTCCTGTCGGCGGGCGCCTACGGATGCCTCGCGGGAGGTTTCGGATGCAACCGGGAAAGTGACCGGGTACTTTTCCGGGTTGTGCTTCGGCGGGAGATCCTGGTTCTCTAGCTCGCAGTGCACTGGAAAACGAAACGCACCGCTGTCGGCACTGGCGCACCGTCTCTCACTTGCTATGCCGCGGCATGTGTTGGCGCAGCACGTCGTTCATGTGTGCCTGCCAGCCGGGGCCCTCACGGCGGTAGGCCTCCACAACGTCAGGGTCCAGGCGCAGCGTTTGATTGACCTTGCGGTGTGGCTTCGCCGGCCGCCCACGTCCCCGGCGCATCAACTCATTGGTCGCTTTCTGGCCGATGAACTGCGGCAACACCTCGGATGCCGGACGCGCGCGGACGAAGTCGTCCGCCGTCCATGCGGGATTGTCCTCGTCCGGGCGCGACGCCCGGTCATCGATCTTTTTTGCCATACCGATCCACCTCTCGTCTGTTCGCCTTGCGGAAGCTGATGATCCGCAAATCCTCCCCGCGTGGCGTCACCACCGCCACCTATATGCAGCGCCAGCACTTGCAGGCGGGTTTCGCCGTAATCCCTTCGGGTATCCTCCACCACGATGGCCGTTTCCCATTCGAGCCGCTCTACGAGATCAAAGGACAGACCGCGCTCCGCGATGTTCTTCGCGCTCTTTTCGCGGTCGAACGTAAATGCGACAGCAGGAATTGCCCTGCGGCAAGATTATCCGCTGTAGCGAAAACATCCCGAGGCCGGCGCCGCTGAAGCGGCATTCCGCGCGGATCAGTTGCCTCGCCTGCTCGCCGTTTGGATGGCGCTCACGCCGTTGCGGCTGCCTGCTGCATGACTCCAGCCAGGATCGTATAGGCCTCAACCCAGGCCTGACGCGTCGCCGGCGTGAAGTCATCGCCGAGGCCTTGCTCCAGGGTCCAGACAAGTGCCGTGGCAACGGTATCGTAGTGCGCCTGTTGCACACCATAGCCGGCGTGCCGACGTCCAAGGTCGCGCACCGCAGGCACGATGACGTCCAGCTTGCTCAGATTGGCGACCGCGACGCCTATCATGCTCATCAGCTTGCGGCCCTGTTCGGCCATGTCGCCCTTGAACAATGGCCGCAGCGCAGGGTCGAGCACGAACAGCCGGTCATAGAACATAGCGGCAGCGGCGGGCGCGATCGGCGTCACCTTCGCGAAGCTCTCGCGCACCAGGCGTTGGGCGTCGGGGGTCATAGCGGTTTCCTGAAGTTGTCGCGGACGGTCGATGGACGGAGCGCCATTTAGATTCTTTCCGTTCGCCTGATAATCCTGCATCGCGCATGAGCCCTATGCGCACCGGGCCGGCACAATGTGTGACGCGGTTCATTGACCCCCGGGCCGCAAGCAACGAATCCCGGCCTGTTCGTGACGCTCAGCCTGGGCGTGGTGTGCCTCGCTGGACGAGTGATGGCTGCTTGGTGGCGAAGCCCCACTGCCTGTCCCAATAGCCCTCGACAACCTCGACGATCGGCGGCGACAACGCCAGATAATCCAACGAACTGGCCATATCCCGACCGTTCTCCAGTGCCCACCCGAAGAACGCGAGGACGTCGTGGCGACGCGGCGCATCTTTCGGGTATTGATGGATCAGCACGAACGACGCCGCCATGATCGGATAGGCATCCGGCCTTGGCGCATCGGTCAGAGACACCTGAAATCCCCGCGCCCGCTGCCAATCGACGTCCACTGTCGCGGCCTGGAAGCTCACCATGTCCGGTGGCACGAAATTCCCCGCGCGGTTGCGAACCAACGCATAAGTCAGCTTTTTGCGCTGCGCGTAGCCATATTCGACGTATCCGATCGCCCCCTTCACGCGGGCTACATTGTCCGCGACACCGCCGTTGCCTTTGCCGCCAGCACCTGTCGGCCAGGCGACCAGGGTGCTGCTGCCAACCCTTGCCTTCCACTCGCCGCTCACCTTCGACAGGTATTCGGTCCAGTTGAACGTTGTGCCCGAACCATCGGACCGATGCACAACCAGTATCGCCTTGTCCGGCAGCCTGACGCCCGGGTTCGCGGCGGAGATGGCCGGATCGTTCCAGTTCTTCACCTTCCCGAGGAAGATGTCAGCGAGAAGTTCGCCGGTGAAACGGAGCTGTCCGGCGGCGATACCGTCCAGATTGACCACCGGCACGATGGCGCCCATCACCACAGGAAACTGTGCCAACCCGTCCCGCAACAGTTGATAATCTTCCAGTGGGGCATCCGAAATGGCGAAGTCGACGACGTTCGCGTTGATTTCCACAATCCCGCTGCTCGACCCGAGTGGCTGGTAATCGACGTGCGCGCCACTGATCTTCTGGTACGCATCCGCCCACTTCGCCAGGATCGGATAGACGAAGGTGGAGCCAGATCCGCG
>JANWJK010000171.1 GCA_025452005.1 Acetobacteraceae bacterium
CGCTGGTCGCGCCGTCGGGTGCCGGCAAATCGACGCTGCTGCATCTGGCCGGGCTGCTGGAAAAGCCTGACGGCGGCTCGGTCTTCGTCGAGGGCCGCGACGCCGGAGCGCTGCCCGATTCGGCGCGTACCGCGATCCGGCGCGATACGATTGGCTTCGTCTACCAGTTCCATCACTTGTTGGGCGAGTTCTCCGCTCTGGAGAATGTCGTGCTGCCGCAGATGATCGCCGGCAAGCCACGCAAGGCGGCGGCCGAACGCGCGCAGGCGCTGCTCGCGTCGTTTGGGCTCGAGCCACGCGCGCATCACCTGCCCGGCAAGCTGTCGGGCGGCGAGCAGCAACGCGTCGCGATCGCCCGTGCACTCGCCAATGCGCCGAAGGTGCTGCTGGCCGACGAACCCACCGGCAACCTCGATGTCGCAACGGCGTCGGTCGTGTTCGAGGAACTGCTGACGATGGTGCGGCGCGAGAACCTCGCCGCGCTGATCGCGACGCATAATCCCGAGCTTGCGGCCCGGATGGACCGCACGGTGACGCTGCGCGACGGAAAGGTGGTGGAGGGGTGACGGCTCCAGCTTCGCGGAGCGGATTTGGCCGGACTCGGCGGCCGATCTACTAATCGGCCCATGCCCCATGCCGATTTCGTCCATCTCCGGGTTCATTCCGCCTATTCGCTCAGCGAGGGCGCGATCAAGGCCGACAAGATCCCCGCGCTGGCGCTCGAGGCGAACATGCCGGCGGTGGCGATCACCGACACCGCCAACCTGTTCGGCGCGCTGGAGTTCAGCCAGGCCTGTGCCGCCAAGGGAATCCAGCCGATCATCGGCTGCCAGATCGGCCTCGCCCGCATCGACAACCCGCGTCTGCCGCCCGATCCGATCGTGCTGCTGGCACAGGATGCTGCCGGCCTCGACAGCCTCCAGCGGCTGTCGTCGAGCGGCTTTCTGGAAACCGATCCCGGCCTGAAGCCGCAGCTTTCGCTCGATGCGATTGCCCGGCATGCGGCGGGGCTGTTCCTGCTCTCCGGTGGCGCGACCGGCCCGCTCGCGCGGCTGCTGGCGGAAGGCCAGAGGCCGGAGGCGGAACGTCTGATCGCGCGCTTTGCCGAGGCATTTCCCGACCGGGTCGCGATGGAACTGCACCGCCACGGCCTGGACCGCGAACGCGCGCTCGAACCGGGGCTGATCGCACTGGCGGATGCCGCCGGCCTGCCGCTGGTCGCCACCAACGACTGCTACTTTGCCTCGCCCGACATGCATGAGGCGCACGATGCGCTGCTGGCGATCGCCGAGGGGCGGCTGTTGTCTGAACGCGACCGAAGGCGCGTCACGCCGGAACACTGGTTCAAGCCAGCCCCCGACATGCGCGTGCTGTTCGCCGATCTGCCTGAGGCCTGCGACAACACCCTCGCAATCGCACGGCGCTGCGCGGTGATGATGGAGACACGCAAGCCGCTATTGCCGGTCTCGCCGAAGGTGCACGCCGGCAGCACCGAGGAAGAGACCGTGCGCGCCATGGCGATCGAGGGGCTCGATCGCCGCATGGACGCGATGGCAGCCGACGCCGGCACGCGCGCGCGGTATCGCGAACGCCTGGACTACGAGCTGTCCGTCATCATCTCGATGGGCTTCGCCGGCTACTTCCTGATCGTTGCCGACTTCATCCAATGGGCGAAGGCGCAGGCGATTCCCGTGGGTCCTGGCCGTGGTTCGGGCGCGGGATCCGTGGCCGCCTGGGCCCTCACCATAACCGATCTCGACCCGATCCGCTTCGACCTGTTGTTCGAGCGCTTTCTCAACCCCGAGCGCGTGTCGATGCCGGACTTCGACATCGACTTCTGCCAGGAAGGCCGCGATGCGGTGATCGACTACGTGCGCCGCGAATATGGCGGTGATCGCGTGGCGCAGATCATCACCTTCGGCAAGCTCCAGGCGCGCGCCGCGGTGCGCGACGTAGGCCGCGTGCTGGGCCTGCCGTTCGGCCAGGTGAACAAGGTGGCCGAGCTGATCCCGAACATCCCGGCCGCTCCGGTGACGTTGCAACAGGCGATCGACCGCGAGCCGCGTCTTCAGGCGATGCGCACCGAGGACGAAGGCATCGCGCGTCTGTTGGAAATCGCGTTGCAGATAGAGGGCCTGTACCGTCACGCCAGCACGCACGCCGCCGGCGTGGTGATCGGCGACCGGCCACTGATCGAACTGGTGCCGCTGTACCGCGATCCGCGCTCCGATTACCTGGTGACGCAGTATTCGATGAAATATGTCGAACAGGCTGGCCTGGTGAAGTTCGACTTCCTCGGCCTCACTACGCTCACCATCCTGAAGCGCGCCGAGAGCCTGTTACGCGGTCTCGGCATCGCGGTGGATGTGACCAACCTGCCGCTGGACGACCAGAAGACCTACGAGATGCTCGCGAAAGGCGATGCCGGCGGCGTGTTCCAGATGGAAGGCCAGGGCGTGCGCGACATGCTGCGCCAGATGCGCCCGGACCGGTTCGAGGACCTGGTCGCCGCGGTCGCGCTGTATCGCCCCGGGCCGATGGCCAGCATCCCCGAGTATTGCCGGCGCAAGCACACGGGCATGTCGGAGGCGCCGCATCCGAGCATCCACGCCATCCTGGCCGAGACCTACGGCATCATCGTCTACCAGGAACAGGTGATGCAGATCGCGCAGACGATGGCCGGCTATTCGCTGGGCGGCGCGGACCTGCTGCGGCGCGCGATGGGCAAGAAGATTCCCGCCGAGATGGAGGCGCAGCGCGACATCTTCACCAAGGGCGCGATTGCGCGCGGCATCGACCCCGAGAAAGCCAAGGAAGTCTTCGATCTGATGGCGAAGTTCGCCGGCTATGGCTTCAACAAATGCCACGCGGCACCGTATGGACTGCTCGCCTATCAGACCGCGTGGCTGAAGGCGAACCATCCCGAGGTGTTCATCGCCGCCTGCATGAGCCTCGCACTCGGCAACACCGACCGCCTCGCCGCGTTGCGCGAGGAGGCGACACGCTCGGGCATCCAGATCCTGCCGCCCGACATCAACCGCTCGGGCGCCGACTTCACGGTCGAGCGCACCGGCGATGGCAGCCTGGCGATCCGCTATGCGCTCGCGGCGGTGAAGAAGGTCGGCTTCGCCGCCATGCAGGCACTGACCGAGGCGCGCGGCGATACGCCATTCGCCGATCTTGCGGACTTCGCCGCGCGCGTCGATCCGCGCCAGCTCAATCGCATGCAGCTCGAGAACCTGGTACGCGCCGGCGCCTTCGATGCGCTGGAGCCGAACCGTGCGCGTCACTTTGCCGCAGCCGAGGCGATCCTGCGGCGCGCCCAGGCTGCGGCGGAGGAGAAGGACAGCGGTCAGATCGCCCTGTTCGGCGCATCGCCCGGCACATCACGAGAGGCGCTGCATCTGCCGGAGATGCCGGACTGGCCGCCGATGGAGCGCCTCGGCTTCGAAGCCGAGGCGATCGGCTTCCACCTCACCGCGCATCCGCTCGACGTCTACGCCAAGGCGCTGCGCCGGCTCGGCACGACGGCGTGTGCGCAGGTCGAAGCAAGTGCCCACTCCGGCATCACGCGTGTGCGTTTGGCGGGCATGGTGGCGGCACAGAAGGAGCGGGTGACGCGCACCGGCAACCGGATGGCGTGGGTGCGCATCACCGATGCGTCGGGTTCGTGCGAGGTCACCCTGTTCGCCGAGGTGCTGTCTCGCGCACGCGATCTGCTCGCCAACGGGTCGAACCTGCTGGTCACCGCCGAGCTGCGGCAGGATGGCGAAGCGCTGCGGGTCACGGCGCAGGATGTGGTCGCGCTCGATCAGGCGGCGGCAAGCGCGGGCGCGGCGATGCGGATCTGGCTGCGCGAGACGGCGTCGGTGCCGCATATCCGCGACCTGCTGGGGCGCGAAGGCCGCGGCAAGGGCCGCGTGATCCTGGTACCGCGCCTTGGCACCACCCAAAGCGTGGAGATCGCGCTGCCCGGTGGCTTCAACGTCACGCCACGTCTGGCACAGGCGCTGAAGGTGCTTCCGGGCGTCGAGCAGGTCGAAGAGCTGTAGCGCGGCGCTACGTGCCGTCGGCCTCGCTAAGCGCGCAGTGGCCGACCACCACACCGATCCCCAGCGACAGCGCCAACCAAGCCGTCAGAGCACTGATCGCCCGCAGGACCATCTCGCGCGGGAGCATGCTGGCGCCATACCCGAGCGTGACGATGGCGGCCGGAACCAAGAACATGATTGATCGCTCTATTCGATCCCCGACTGTTGCCATATGTGCGCACCCCCCAAGTGCGTAACCGAAGTGAAGCAAAAAATGTGCCCGCTGAGAAAACGCTGGCAGTTGAATGAGTTGCGGAACCGGACCGCCCGCGGCAACCGTCAGTTGTCAAATTTTCCGACAAAATCACCGACAGGATGCCGAGTCGCGACGACTCGGTCGCGCGATGGTTCTATGCCCGCCGATCGAGAAGCGTGACAGCAGGCCTGTGCACGCACCGATTGCCGGTGGCAGCGCGGCGGGGGTCTGGCAAAATCCGCCCGCACGCGGGAAACTGCCGGAAGTGCCTTGGGGCAAGGTCGCATGAAGATCCAGGACATCGACAAGGTAAATCACCTGATTGCCGAGCTCAACGGTATGAAGGAACTGATCGGCCACGCGGACCGCGCCGACCCGGCGGACTGCGAATTGTTCATCAAGCTGCCGGGCGACGCCTCGATCCGGATGTCCAGCGAGGGCGCTGCTTCGACACATTACGAAGGGTTCTCGGCCTCGCCGGACTTCCTGCGCAAGTTGCAGCGCCTCGCGGTGGATGAACTCGATGCACGGCGGCGCGGCATCATCGCCGAGCTTGCGGCACTTGGCGTGGAGGCGGAGGCATGACGGACAGCGCGATGAACTGGTTCGAGCTTCCCGATGGGGTGACGCAGCGGGTGATCGCGCGCTGCGGTGTCGTGCACCCGCACGCCGATCTCGATCCGAAGTGCACCGCGCTGATCGTGGTCGATCTGCAGAACGCGTTCATGGACGATGCGGTGGGACATGCGGTCTGCCCTATGGCGCGCGAGATCGTGCCCAATGTGAACCGGCTCGCCTCCGTGGTGCGTGGCGCCGGCGGCGGCGTGTTCTGGATCAAGAACACGTTCGACGAGCGCAGCGCCTACGAATGGAGCAACGCGCAGGCGATGCTGACGCCGGCCAGCCGTGATCGCCGAATCGCCGCGATGAGCGAGAACACCAAGGGTCAGGCACTGTGGCCAGAACTCGATGTGCGTCCGGAGGACGAGATCGTCCGCAAGTATCGGTTCAGCGCATTCATGCCGGGGACGTGCGACCTGCCGTATCGGCTGCGCGCGCGAGGGTTCGACACCGTGTTGATCACCGGCACGGTGACCAATGTCTGCTGCGAATCATCGGCGCGCGATGCGATGATGACCAACTTCAAGACGGTCATGGTGAGCGATGCCAACGCGGCGATGACCATGGCGGAGCACAACGCCTCGCTGGTGGCGTTCTACGCGATCTTCGGCGACGTGATGGACACGGACTTCGTGATCCAGCGGCTGACGCGGAACGCGGTCCGATAAAGCAATCAGTCAGACACAGAGTTTCACCGAGTGCACACGGAGTTTCACGGAGAAGGTAAATGGCGCTTCGCGCAGGGCGCATTGACAGGCTCGCGAGCCAGGGCGGGCGCGCGGCGCCGATAAAATTCTTCTCGGTGAAACTCTGTGTGCACTCTGTGAAACTCTGTGTCCAACTTGCTTGCTTGGCTACCTCTCCATGCTGCCCGGCGTTGGACCAGGGGATCGAGAGCTCCTTCCGCCTTATCGCGCGAGCAACTAGCCGATCTCCTCGACCCGGTGCACGATCCGCGTCGGCGAGCCGTGAATGCCGAGCAGCCGCAACTGTCCGTCGCCCGCGTTGCGGAACACGTGCGGCACGCAGGCGGGCAGGGCGATCATGTCGCCCACTTCCAGCCGCGCCGGCCGATCCTCCTGGCCTTCCAGCCACGCCTCCATGGTGCCTTCCAGGATGAACAGGCACTCGACATAGGGATGCCAGTGCAGCGGCGTCCGGTAGCCCGGCTTGCAGGTCTGCACGCCGGTGAAAATCGGCAGTCCATCGTCGCCGGTCAGCTTGTTGTAGTGGGCCAGCGGGCCGAACGACACTGCCTCTGATTCCGACAGGCGGGCGATCTTCGCTTCGGCGTGCGGTCGCATGGCGTGTTCTCTCCTGCTGGCGCCATGATAGCGACGTTGCTAGGCTCGCGGCAACGCACCGGAGGGAACGGACATGGCGGTCTTCATCATCGGCGCCACTGGGTTCATCGGCCCCCGCGTCATCCGCCTGCTGGCGGCGCGCGGCGAGGAGATCGTCTGCATGGACATCAACCCTGGCGCCGCCTCGTTCGACGACCTGGGCAAGCAGGTGCGGATGCTGCGCGGCGACGTGACGTCGTTCGACGACGTGATGGCCGCGACGGTGAGCGCGAAGCCGAGCCGGATCCTCAACCTGGCGTATTTCCTCGGCAGCGAGCATCCGCCGCACGTAGCGATGAAGCTCAACATCCTCGGCATGGACAACTGCTTCGAGGCGGCCCGGCTGGCCGGCGTGCAGCGCGTGGTGTTCGCCAGTTCGCTCGCGGTGAACGGCATGCAGAAGCACTATGGCGACCGCATGATCACCGAGGACGACTACCGTCACGGCGAAGTACAGTACGCCATGCACAAGATCTTCAACGAGTGGCAGGCGCAGGACTACAACGAGAAGTACGGCATGACGATCACCGCGATCCGGCCGGCCAACGTGACCGGGCCGGACAAGGTGCGCGGCTCGGTGGACCACGTGAACATCATAACGCAGCCGGCACAGGGCAAGCCGATCTCGTTCCCTTACAAGGATGCGATGCGCTGCCCGATCCATGTCGACGACATCGCCGAGGTGTTCACCCGCGTGCTGCTCACCGACAAGCCGCAGCAAGCGGTGTACAACTCGGGCGGCATCGCGATCAGCCTGGGCGAGATCGCCGATATCGTGCGCGAGTTCCTGCCCGACGCGCGTATCAGCTTCGAGCACGAGACCGGCGGCAAGGCGACATCCGGCAACTATCTGATCGACAACACGCGCCTGGTGCAGGAGTTCGGCGTGCAGTACCTGCCGTACCGCCAGCGTGTGCTGCAGATCGTCAACGACATCCGC
>JANWJK010000172.1 GCA_025452005.1 Acetobacteraceae bacterium
CCTGCGTGCACTGCTGCCGCTGCTACGGCAAAAGCAGGGCGATTCCTGGCGATGGCGGATCGAGAAACACGTTGCTGCATGGTGGCGCGAGATGGAAGCGCGCGCGCATACCAGCGCTGATCCGGTGAATCCTCAACGCGTTGCGTGGGAACTGTCGCCGCTACTGCCTGAGCGCGCGATCATCACCAGCGATTCGGGCTCCTGCGCCAACTGGTACGCGCGCGACGTGAAGATACGACGCGGGATGATGTGTTCGCTGTCAGGTGGGCTCGCGTCGATGGGCGCGGTGGTGCCGTATGCAATCGTCGCCAAGTTCGCGCACCCGGACCGTCCTGTGGTCGCGCTGGTGGGCGATGGCGCGATGCAGATGAACAACCTGGCAGAGCTGATCACCGTCGCGAAGTACTGGCGCGAGTGGAACGACCCGCGCTGGATCGTCTTTGTCTTCAATAACCAGGACCTGAACCAGGTGACCTGGGAGCAGCGGGTGATGAACGGCAATCCAAAGCTTGAGGCGACACAGACGATTCCCGATGTGCCGTATCATCGCTTCGCCGAGCTGATCGGGCTGCGTGGCCTCTATGTCGATACACCCGAACGCGTGGCCTCGGCATGGGAGGAAGCGCTCGCGTCGGATCGGCCGGTGGTGCTGGAAGTAAAGACGGGTCCAGAGGTACCGCCCTTGCCGCCGCACATCACGTTGGACCAGGCGCGCAAGTTCACCTCGATGCTGGTGAAGGGCGATCCCGACGAAGGGAGCGTGCTGGTCGGCACCGCAAAGGAGGTACTGGCTTCGGTTCTGCCTGGACGCGGTTGAGCCGCGCATGGTGCGCGCGATCGTAAATCGGAAGGCGACCCCTCGTAGGGCTTCGGGGGCGGGCTCGATCGTCTCGTGGTGTCGCTTCCGGGCGCCACCTCGCGTAACGGGGTACCACTTTGCGAGCTGCGCGTCGGCTTGAGCGCGCAACTGGCGTACTGGCGACGTCGATTCCGCTGGACGGCGCCGTCGCAAGCAAAAATCAGTCCCGCCCGCGCTCTTGCCCGGTTACCTTGCCATGGCGGAGGGAGTGGGATTCGAACCCACGGTACGCTTTCACGCACACACGCTTTCCAAGCGTGCGCCTTAAGCCGCTCGGCCATCCCTCCGGGCCACTCAAAATAGCAGTGCCCGCACTGCCAGGAAACCCGGCCCCGACCGCAAGCACCGCTGCTTTTCACACAACGCGACCCTCGGGCTCGTCGTCCGCTGCGCCCAACAGCTTCTGCTCATGGCGCAGCCACTGGCACCATTGCTCGATCCCTTCGCCGGTCTCGGCCGAAACAGGCAGGACCTCGATGTCCGGATTGACCTCGCGAGCATATGCCACGCAACGTTCGACATCGAAGCGCACATGCGCAAGCAAATCGACCTTGTTGATGAGCATCAGTCGGCAGGCACGGAACATGTGCGGATACTTGGCTGGCTTGTCCTCCCCCTCGGTCACCGATACCACTACCACCTTGGCCCGCTCGCCGAGATCGAACAGCGCCGGACACACCAGGTTCCCGACGTTCTCGATCAGCACCAGTGAACCGTGCGTTGGCCTGAGCTGCTTCAGTCCACGCGCGAGCATATCCGCCTCCAGGTGGCAACCGGTGCCGGTGTTGACCTGTATCACCGGACAACCGGTCGCACGGATCCGCTCGGCATCGTGGGTGGTAGCCTGGTCGCCTTCCACCACGTAGATACTCACGTCGTCGCTGAGCTCACGGATGGTGCGTTCCAGCAACGTGGTCTTGCCTGACCCCGGCGAGCTCATCAGATTTACCGCCAGTACCTCGCGGCCCTCGAACCAGCCGCGATTGCGCTCGGCCAGGACCTGATTCTTAGCCAGAATATCCTGTTCGAGAGCGATGCTGCGTCCATGGACCCCGGCATGCAGTGCCGCACGTGGATCGGCGGTCGGGGCGTGCTTATGGTCGTGCCCGTGATCGTGCCCGTGATCGTGCGGATGTGCATGACTGTGATCGTGAGGATGCGCGTGGTCATGGTCGTGGCTGTGGCCGTCAGGTCCATGCGTGTGCGCGCCCGGCATTGTGTAGCGAACGTCTTGCGTTTCCGAGCAGCCACAGGTCGTGCACATCACGCTAGCTCCATGTCCTTGATTCTCAGTTCCTCGCCGGCGATCACGCGCAGGTTGGCACTGCCGCAGGTGCAGCGGCCTACCAGCGCCGCCATCGGCACCTCGTGGTTGCAGTCCCGGCACAGCGCGAGACCTTGCGTCTCGACGATCTCCAGCTCGGCGCCTTCCACCACTGTGTTCCTGGCGCACACATCAAAGCAGAAGCGCACCGCATCAGGCAGCACCGCGGACAACCGGCCTATCTCCAGCCGTACCCGGATCACGCGCGCATCCCCGGCGCACTCCGCGCACATCTCAACAATCCCGTTGGCGATGCTGAGTTCATGCATTGCCGCTCACCACTAGCAGATCCGCGGAAGCTGTTCGCCGGTCAGCATGTCGACGATGCGTTCGCCACCGAAGACGGTGTGCAGCACCACCATACCGGCAGGACGCTCGGTCACCTCGCCGATCGCGACGGCGACGGCGCCGGCGGGATGCGCGCGCATCGCGGCCAGCACACGGTCGGCGTCGGCCGCGGCGACCACGGCCACGAGCTTGCCCTCGTTCGCCAGGTACAGCGGATCGAGGCCGAGGATCTCGCACGCTCCCTTGACCTCCTCGCGCAACGGCAGCGCATCCTCGCGAATACGGATGCCGACATTGGAACTGTGCGCGAATTCGTTCAGCACGGTTGCGATGCCTCCCCGTGTCGCGTCGCGCAGGCAGTGGATCGCTGGGCTCGCGGCAAGCATCGCCGCCACCAGTCCATCCAGCGGCTGACAGTCGCTGGACACGTCAGCCTCCAGCGCCAACTGGTTGCGCGCAATCAGGATAGCGGTGCCGTGGTCGCCCAGCACCCCATTGACGATAACCACATCGCCCGGCCGAGCCTGGCTCGCCGCGATCGTTACGCCGTGCGGCACCACACCGATACCGGCGGTGTTGACGAACAGCTTGTCGGCGGCACCGCGCTCGACGACCTTGGTGTCCCCGGTCACGATGGCGACGCCGACCGCATCGGCGATGCGCTTCATGCTGGCTACCACGCGGCGCAGCAGGTCGACCTCGAGGCCTTCCTCCAGCACCATGCTGCACGACAGGAACAATGGCCGCGCGCCGCTCATCGCCAGGTCGTTGACGGTGCCCGCCACGGCGAGAGTGCCGATGTCGCCGCCGGGGAAGAACAGCGGGTCGACCACGTAGGTGTCCGTGGTGAACGCGAGCCGGTCGCCGAGCCGGGTCAGTTCGGCCATCGGGATCTGCGCCTGGTCCTCCAATGCGCCAAGCAGAGGGTTGTCGAACGCCGCGACGAATACGTCCTCGATCAGCGCGCGCATCGCCCTGCCGCCGCTGCCGTGCGACATGTTGATGCGCGCATCGCGGAGCGTGCCGCCGCGTCGTGCGCCGGTCGGTGCCAGGATGTTCACGCCGGCGCGCCCGCCGCGACAGCCGGTTCCGGGCTGTCGAGCCGGCCGTAGTTGTAGTAGGCGGCGCAGGCCCCTTCGCTGGACACCATCAAGGATCCCAGCGGCACTTCAGGCGTGCACGCGGTGCCGAACACCTTGCACTGATATGGTTTGATCACGCCTTTCAGCACTTCACCGCACTGGCACGCCTTGGGGTCGGCGATCCTGATGTTAGGCACGGCAAACTTCCGTTCCGCATCGAATGCGGCGTAGCTTTCACGCAGCCGCACGCCGGAATGATCTATCGACCCCAGGCCGCGCCATTCGAAGAATTCGCGCAGCTCGTAGACTTCCTGGATTGCGGCAAGCGCACTCGGATTGCCGTGCCGCGGCACGATCCGCCCATATTGGTTCTCGACCTCGCAGCGCCCCTCGTCGATCTGTCGCAGCACCATCCATAGCGCGTGCAGCACGTCCAGTGGCTCGAACCCAGCGATGGTGATCGGCTTGCGATAGTGCCGCGCGACGAAGTCGTAGATCGTGGTGCCGATCACCATGCTGACGTGACCGGGGCCAAGAAACCCGTCGAGGTGCAGGTCAGGCGAGTCGAGAATCGCTTTGATCGTCGGGATGATCGTGATGTGATTGCAGAACAGCGAGAAATTCGTGACGTCCTGCCGGCGTGCCTGGATCACCGTCATGGCGGTGCTCGGCATCGTGGTCTCGAAACCCAGGCCGAAGAAGATCACCTCCCGCTCGGGATTTTTCCGCGCGATCGCCAGCGCGTCCAGCGGCGAATACACGATCCGCACATCGGCACCGTCCGCCTTGGCCTTCAGCAGGCTCTTGCGGGAGCCCGGCACGCGCACCGCGTCGCCGAACGTGGTGAAGATCACCTCCGCCCGTTCGGCCAGCGCCACGCAGTCGTCGACCCGGCCCATCGGCAACACGCAGACCGGGCAACCCGGACCATGCACGAACTCCACTTCGTCGGGCAGCATCTGCTGGATCCCGTAACGGAAGATGGAATGCGTATGGCCGCCGCAAACCTCCATGACCTGCAACGGTCGGGTTCGCGTGCGGGTGATTCGCGCGGACAGCAGGCGAATTTCCGCCAGCAGCGTCTGCGCCTTCACCGGGTCGCGGAATTCGTCGACGTATTTCACGACGCCGCCTCATGCATGGGTCCGCCGCGATCCTCAGCGAGCAGCGTGTGTACCAAATCCCACAGAATGTGATAGATCGCCACGTGGGTCTCCTGGATCCTGTGGATGCTGTCGCTGCGCACGACGAGGCAGTGATCGAGCGCGGCGTCACGCGCCATCTTGCCGCCGTCGTTGCCGGTGAAACCTATCGTCACCAGTCCCAGCTCCTTCGCCTTGGCGAATGACGCAAGCAGGTTCTCGGAATTGCCGCTGGTGGAGAACCCGACCAGTCCGTCGCCGGATCTGGCTTGCGCGATCAACTGACGGACGAAGATGTGGCTGAAGCCCACGTCATTGCCGACCGCGGTCAGCATCGCGATGTCGGCGGTCAGGTTGGTCGCGGTCAACGCGGGGCGGCCGGCAGTGACCGGATGCAGGAACTCCACGGCGAAATGCGCGGCATCGCAGCTCGATCCACCATTGCCCATGCTGAACATCCGGCCACGCCTGCGGTACACACCGGCGATCGCCTCGGCCGCCGCCACCACGGCATCGGTACTCTCGGTGAAAAAGCGCTGCTTGACGTCATAGCTGGCGCGCGCCTTTTGCCGCACCGACTCCAGCAAGGCATTGTGCAGTCTGGCAGCATCCTGCCTGTCACCGTGCAGGAACGGATAAAGCTCGTGCAGCGCGCCACCTTGGGTCATGGCACCGGGTCCGTCATGGCGGCGCCGTCTGGCGCATGGCATCGAACTCCGCCTGTGCCTCCCCCAGTTCGTGCAACAGTTCCAGCGTGCGCGCGGCCTCGGCTTCGTCGAGGTGGCTCATCGCGAAGCCGACATGAACAAGCACCCATTCGCCGACATAGCTTTCCGGTGTCCGTCCGTCCTCGACGATGAAGCAGATGTTGATCGGCCGGCGCACGCCGCCAATGTCGACGATGGCAACTCTGTCGTTCGCGTCGGTGACTTCGACGATGCGCCCCGGAATACCTAGACACATGGTGGGCTCCATCGTGGTTCGTGCAACACGGTTGCCCGCGCCGCGGCGATCACTGCCTGCCCGAGCGCAAGCCCGCCATCGTTGGCCGGCACCTGCGCATGGGCCAGCACATGCAATCCCAGGGCTTCCAGCCGGCCAACGAGTTGCTCCAGCAGCACGCGGTTCTGCAACACGCCGCCGGACAGCGCAACGGTCGAGACCGGCACCGCGGCAGGATCGCGCTGACGAAGCCGGTCCACCATCCGCGCGATCACTGCGGCGAGTCCCTTGTGGAACCGTGCCGCGATCACCGGCACGAGTACGCCCTCGCGCAGATCACCCAGCAGCGCCTGCCACATCGGCAGTGGCTCCATATACGGCAGGTTGCTCGATTTCAGCCGCTGAATCGCAAACGGATAGGCGAGGAGCGCGTCCTCGTGCATGAGGGTGTGCGCGTCCACCAGCGCCTCGAACTCTACGGCCGCCTGACCTTCATAGTCCGCGCGTTCGCCGCAGATGCCGAGCGCCGCGGCCGCGGCGTCGAACAGGCGGCCGCAGGAACTTGCCAACGGCGAATTGACGCCCCGCGCGATCATGCCGTCGAGCAGCGCACGGGGCTTCGCCTTCAGCAAGGCATGCAACGGGAGCTCAGCATAGTCCATGGCGAAACGCGTCCAGCCCATCCCGGCCATCAGGTGCGCGTAAGTGTTGCGCCACGGTTCATGGATCGCCTGGGTGCCGCCCGGCAGGGCGACCGGCTTGAAGGTCGCCAAACGCTCGCAGTCGCGATAGTCCGCCAGCAGGAATTCGCCGCCCCACAGCGTCCCGTCCAGGCCGTATCCTAGCCCGTCGAGCGCCACGCCGATGACCGGGGCGGCATCGAGCGCCACGCCGTTCTCGGCCAGACAGGCGGCGATGTGCGCATGATGATGCTGGACCTCGACGATTTCGCTCCGATGTTCTGCCGCAAGCGCGTGGCCCAGCTTGGTCGACAGGTAATCCGGATGGTGATCGATTGCGATGATCGCGGGCACGTGCTCGAACAATTGCCGGTACGCGTCCACCGACTGCCTATAGTCGGCGAACGTCCTGGCGTTCTCCAGATCGCCCATGTGATGCGACAGAATCGCCTGTCCGTCGCGCAGCAGGCAGAACGTCGCCTTCAGTTCGCCGCCCATCGACAGAACCGGCGGCGCGGCGGCGAAGCCGTCCGGCAGCGGCAATGGCGCCGGCGCATAGCCTCGCGCATGCCGCATGACACGCGGCCTGCCGCTCATGATGCGCACGATGGAATCGTCGACCCGACGCGCTATGTCGCGATCATGCATCAGGAAGGCGCCGGCGATGCCGCCCAGCGTCTCCCGTGCTTCGTCGTTGTCGATGCACTGCGGCACGTCCGACAGGTTGCCGCTGGTCAGCACGATGGGGCGGTCGATCCGCCGCAGCATCAGATGGTGCAGCGGCGTGTTCGGCAGCATGACGCCAAGCGTGCCCACGCCCGGCGCGACGTTGCTCGCAAC
>JANWJK010000173.1 GCA_025452005.1 Acetobacteraceae bacterium
ACAGTGCTGGAGCGCGCCGGTCTGGGACCGTTGCAGGAAGGCCAGTCGGTGCGGATGGGCGTCGTCCAGGGCGCCAAGGGCCCGGAGGCGGGGACGATCAGCCTGGACTGATCGCGTCGCCGCGGTGCGCTTCGATCTGCTCCATCTGGCGCGACCCGTAGCGCCACGCCCATGCCATCATCAGGCCGAGGCAGCCGAGCGACATCGCCTCGCTCAGCGGCAGGAACAGCGCGATCGGCAGCAGCGGGATGAGCACCAGGCGCAGCGCACCCTCGACCAGCAGGGCCACCGCCCAGACCACGGTGATGCGGCGCATCATACGGCGGTAGCGCGGCTCGGTGTCCCATAGCGTGTCCGCCTGCTGCCGGTCCTCGGCCGCCTGGCCGATGGTTGCGAGGTGGAACACCAGCGGACGGCGAGCGAGCAGCGACCCCAGCAGCAGCGCGCTGAACAGCGCACTGAACAGTGAGCCTTTCGCCTGGGCGAGGAACGGGCTGGTGAAGTACAGCGCGGCCAGCATCGACGCGAGCGTGGCCGCCAGCACGATCATCCCCAGCGCCTGCACGCGCCGCTCGCGAACGAACCCCACGACGATGGCGCCGATCGGGAAAACCGAGCCGGCCGCCAGCGCCTGCACCGCCGGCACGCCCTGGTAGCTCAGCAGCAGATACGTGGCGTACGGCAGTCCGGCATTCACGCCGATGTCGCGCAGCAGCATGGTTCGTTCGGTCATCGCGCCGCCAGCGTTTCGAACACGTCTCCCGCGGGCGGCAGTCCGAGAATGTGCCGCCGGTGCCACAGCGCGTAGAACAGCAGCTTCCAGCAGGCGAAACCGTGCCGCCAGCGGCGGATATTGCTGAACAGCAGCCGCACCTTGTCCGGGTCGGCGATCTCGGCCACCCCCGGCTGCGCCGCCACCAGCGGCCCGAGCCGTGATCCCTGCCCCTTGATCCATTCGCCCACCGGCACGGTGAAGCCCTGCTTCGGCGCGAACGGCCGCGCCACCGGCAGATGCTTCTCCAGCCACTTCCGCAGGATCCACTTGCCGACCCCGTCGCGCAGCTTCATCGCGTCTGGCAGGCGGAACGCCGCGTTCGCCACGCCGGGATCGAGGAACGGCGTCCGCCCCTCCACCGCGTGCGCCATCATGCAGCGGTCCAGCTTCAGCAGCAGATCGTGCGGCAGCCAGTCGGTCATGTCGGTCACCTGCGCCGCGGCCAGGCGGGAACGCCCGCCATCCGCTGCCTCGGCTTCCGCCGCGGCGATGCCGCTGCGCCAGGTCGATGGATGCGAGCGCAGCACATCCACCCGGTCGAAGCTGCCGCGCGCCCACATCGCACGGCCGCCACGCCACCACGGTTTCATCGCGCTCTGATAGCGGGGGTAGCCGGCGAAGATCTCGTCGCCCCCCTCGCCGCTCAGCACCACCTTCACATCCTGCCGCGCGCGACGCGCCAGGAACCAGGTGGGAATGATCGCGTAATCCGCCGCCGGATCGTCCATGCAGGCGACGATCTCCGGCAGATGCTGCCAGACCATGCGCTCGTCGACCTCGATCGTCTCGTGCTTCGCGCCCAGCGCCTTCGCCACCGTGGCGGCATGCTCGCGCTCGTCCGCCGCGCCGGGCGCATCGAAGCCGGCGGTGAACGCCAGCACCGGCTGGCTGTTCAGCCGCGCCATCAGCGCCAGCAGCGTCGAACTGTCGATGCCGCCCGAGAGAAACATGCCGTACGGCACGTCACTCCGCTGATGCAGATCGACGCTCTCCTCGAGTGCGCGATCCAGCCGCTCCAGAGCGGCGTCTTCGTCGATGTTCTCCGGTCCGCCCTCGGGGATGTGCGACACACGCCGCCGGTCGAGCACG
This sequence comes from Acetobacteraceae bacterium, assembly GCA_025452005.1. Classification (GTDB taxonomy): domain Bacteria; phylum Pseudomonadota; class Alphaproteobacteria; order Acetobacterales; family Acetobacteraceae; genus JAMXLO01. Next base: position 1,865 of record JANWJK010000173.1, read on the forward strand.
TGGCCGTCGGCGCAGGTCAGCGTCTCGCCGGGCAGCAGACGCTGGATGCCCTCGAAGATCGTATCGGTGCCGGTGGTGAACTGCAGTTGCAGCAGTTCCTCGCGCGCCGCGGGCCGCACCTTGCGCGCCACCAGCCCTGCCTCCAGCAACGCCTGCGGTTCCGAGGCGAATGCCAGACCGCCGGAGACCTGCGCGATGTACAGCGGCTTGATGCCGAACGGATCGCGCGTCAGCGTGACGGTGCGCTGCATGCGCTCATGGATGGCGATCGCGTACATGCCGCGCAGATGCTGTGCATAGTCGGCGCCCTCGCGCAGCCACAGATGCAGCGGCGGCTCGCAGTCGCTGTTGGTGGCGAAGCTCACCGCAGGCATCGCCACGCGCAATTCGCGGTAATTGTAGATTTCGCCGTTGCAGACCAGCGTGGCGGGGCCGGCGAACAGCGGCTGGTCGCCGGTCACCAGGTCGATGATCGACAGCCGGTTGTGTACCAGCGCGACGCGACCGACCACCGCATGGCCGGTGCCGTCCGGGCCGCGGTGATGCAGCGTGTCGATCAGCTTCGACAGGGTGGCGGGGTCGGGTGGCGGCGCGCCGCTCGACAGGATCAATCCGGCAATGCCGCACATTGGATGAAATGCTCTCCTTTCGAGCCGTCGCCGCTGCGCGCACCATATGCAGGAAGCGACGCCGCCACGCCAGATCGTGCGGAACAGCCTTGCCGCAAGCCGCCGGAGCGCCAATTCTTGCTACATGACCCGTTTGGCCGCACTGCCGCGCCGCGCCGTCCTGGCGATCGAGGGAGAGGACCGCACGGCCTTCCTGCAAGGACTGGTCTCCAACGACGTGGCCGAAGTTCAACCCGGTCGCGCGGTCTGGGCGGCCCTGCTGACGCCGCAGGGCAAGTGGCTGGCGGATTTTTTCCTCTTCGCCGATGGCGACCGGCTGCTGCTCGACTGCGAGCGCGACCAGGCGCCGGGGGTGTTGCAGCGTCTGGCGCGCTATCGCCTGCGGTCCAAGGTGAGCCTGGGCGCTGCCGACGACCTGTTGGTCTACGTGGCGTGGGGCGATGCGCCAATGGTGCAGGCGATTTCCGCCCCCGACCCGCGCCTGCCGCATGCCGGCTGGCGCCTGTTGTCCGCCGCGCCGCTTCCCACCACCGCGCTCGAAATCGACTGGGATCGCCATCGGCTGGCGCTTGGCCTCCCCGACGGCTCGCGCGACCTCGAAGCCGATAAGACCGTGCTGCTGGAGGCCGGATTCGACGAGCTGCACGGCGTGTCGTGGAGCAAAGGCTGCTACATGGGCCAGGAGCTGACCGCACGCACGAAATACCGCGGCCTGGTCAAGCGCCGCCTGGTGCCGGTGGCGGTCGAAGGTCCACTGCCGCCGCCCGGCACGCCGGTGGTGCGCGACGGCACCGAGGTCGGCACGATGCGATCCGGCCTCGAGCAGACAGGACTGGCGGTGTTGCGGCTCGACTCGCTCGAAGGGGAATTGATTTGCGGCACGGCCAGGCTGGCGCCGCGCATTCCCGCCTGGATGCAGTCGCGCTGACGCCGCGTGCCAGCTTCAGCTCCTCCGCTCTGCATCGCAAATGTCATGCTGGGTCGTGGACTGGGCGGGCTCGAACAGGCGCTGCTCGACTTCAATGATGCGCTCGGCCAGGTCGGGCACGAGGTGCATGCGGTGATCCACCCCGACGCCGCGATCCGCCCGGCGCTGGAGGCGCGCGGTGCGCTTTGGCACGCTCTGCCGCATCTCGGGGCATGGGACGTCATCGCCGCGGCGCGGTTGCGCCTGCTGCTGCGGCGGTATCGTCCCGATGTCTGCATTGCGCACGGCAACCGGGCGATGACCCTGCTGCGCCGCGCCGGCGCCGATCCGCTGATCGCCGTCCTGCCGAACTACAAGATGCAGTGTCGCGGCGCAGCGGCGGTGTTCTATCCGACGCTGGACCTGAAGCGCTATGCGGCGAACCTGGGCGTGGCCGAGGCGTGCCTGCATCACATACCCAGCATGGTCGCCGTCCCATCGGCGCCCCCGCTGCGCACGTGGCACCGGCCTCCGGTCATCGGCGCGATGGGACGCTGCGTCGCCAAGAAGGGCTTCGAGGTGTTTGTCGCGGCGCTTGGCCGGCTCCGGTCGCAAGGCGTGCCGTTCCGCGCCGTGATCGCCGGCGACGGCCCTGAGCGCGCGGCCCTGGAGCGCCTCGCCGCCGCGTGCGGCCTGCTGGACGTGCTGAGATTTCCCGGTTGGCTGCACGACAAGCCGGCGTTCTTCTCCGGCATCGATGTGTTCTGTTTGCCCTCGCATCACGAACCGTTCGGTATCGTACTGATCGAGGCGATGGCCCAGGCGCTGCCGATCGTTGCGACTGACAGCGAAGGTCCATCCGAGATCGTGCACGACGGGATCGATGGCGTTCTGGTTCCGCGTGGCGACGCCGGGCGTCTGGCCGAGACGCTCGGTGCGATGCTCGCTGACCCCGAACGTGCCGCGCAACTTGGCGCGAACGCCTATCGGCAGGCACGCGCGACGTACGATCTGCCCTGCGTCGCCAGGCGCCTCGACCTCGCGGTGCGATGCGTCGCGCAGGCGCGATCGGCACAACCCATCGAGGTGACCGTATGAGCGAGACCCAGGCGATCGATTGGGAGGGCCGCTATCGCGAAGGCACCGCCGGCTGGGAGCGGCACGGACTGAATCCTGCGTTCCTGTCCTGGCGAGACTCGGGCAGTCTGGCGCCATGCCGCATCCTGGTCCCCGGCAGCGGCCGCAGTCTGGAGCCGCTGGCGCTCGCCGAGGCCGGCTTCGATGTAACGGTTGTGGACTCGGCGCCGAGTGCGATCGCCATGCAGCGGGCGCACTTCGCACGGCTGAAACTGTCGGCCCGCGCCGAACAGGCAGACCTGTTCGCATGGGATCCCGATGCGCCGTTCGATTCGATTTACGACCAGACCTGTCTTTGCGCGCTGCCGCCAGGGCTGTGGCCGAGTTATGCGCGGCGCCTGCACCGCTGGCTGCGTCCCGAGGGAACGCTGTTCATCCTGTTCATGCAGAACGACCGGCCGAACGGACCGCCATTCCATTGCGATATCGGCGCGATGCGGCGGCTGTTCGCGTCGCCCGCCTGGGCCTGGCCTGACGCGATGCCCGCGCGGATCGAGCACCCGTCCGGCGTCGCCGAACAGCCGGCGGTGTTGCGCCGTCTCTGAGCGGCAAGCATTATCCTCGCGCAGTCCGCCACGAAACGAGCCGCACTGTTGCCCTGCGAGAACGGTACGGTTAATGTGACTTTCGCATAATCCTATACTGTACAGACGTCGCCAATCGGCAGCCGCATAATTGGGACCCCGCAGTCGTGCGGTGTCTTGAACCATTTGTTAGGAATGCGGATGATCCAATTGCTCGTCAATTCAAACTGAGGGGGATCGTTCCCCCGACTGGTGGTGACAGTGGACCGGCTGACGAGCATGACCGTATTCGCCAAGGTCGCAAGCGCGCGAAGCTTCTCCGGGGCCGCGCGGGAACTCGGCATTTCGCAGGCAACCGCCAGCAAGCACGTGCAGACGCTCGAGGACTGGCTGGGCGTCAGGCTGTTGCACCGTACGACGCGGCGCGTAGCCCTGACCGATGTCGGCGAGAGCTTCTTCGTGCAGTGCTCGCGCATCCTGGAGGACATGGAGACCGCACGCTCGGTTGCCAGACCGGAAGCGAACGTGCGCGGCAGCATGCGCATCACGGCGCCGGTTGTATTCGGCAGCACGCGACTCGGCCCGCTCGTCGTCGATTTCCTGCACCAGCATCCCGAGCTGTCGCTGAACGTCGAATTGTCGGATCGATCGGTCGATCTGATCGAGGAAGGTTATGACCTTGCCATCCGCACCAGCCCTACAACCGGTGCAGGCCTGATCGCCTGGCCGCTGATGCCGCTCGACTATGTCCTCTGTGCCGCGCCCTCGTATCTTGCCCGTCATGGAGTGCCAACCGTACCCGCGGACCTCAGCACACACCATTGCATTACCGGGACCGACACAACGGGTGCGAGCTGGCGTTTCACCGGTTCTGATGGGCCGACGGATGTGCCGATCTATGGCAGGTTGCAGGTGAACAACGCCATGCTCCGCTGCGATGCCGCCCGCGCCGGCGCGGGGGTTCTGCTGTGCGCGGAATATCTCGTCGATGGCGACTTCGCCAATGGCCGGCTGGTCCGGCTGCTGCCCGACCACACGCCGGCGGGCAGCACGCTGCACGCCGTCAGTCCGGCATATCGCGCCGGCTCGCCGAAGGTGCGCAGTCTGGTCAATCACCTCGCGTCGCAGCTCGGCGAGCCCATGTAGCGGTTGGCCCGACTCCCCGGCGCCTGTTACTCAGGACCCGTGCCGAACTTTCTGCTGGAGAAACGTGCGGGTGGCCGGGTCGCCGGCGTAGACGAGGTGGGACGTGGCCCACTCGCGGGCCCGGTCGTGGCCGCCGCCGTCGTGTTCCCCACCGGCGTGCCCCGCCGGCTCGCGGCCCTGCTGGACGACTCGAAGAAGCTGACGCCCGAGCAGCGTCAGGTGGCGTTCCAGGCGCTGCGCGCGTCGGGCTGCGCCGAGATCGCGGTGGGGGCGGCATCGGTTGCGGAGATCGACCGGCTGAACATCCTGCGCGCCGCTCTGCTGGCGATGTGCCGCGCGGTCGCCCGCCTGCCGGTGCCTCCCGACCTCGTGCTGGTGGACGGCAACCAGCCACCGCCGCTGGCCTGCGCGGTGCAATGTGTGGTCGGCGGCGACGGCCGATCGCTGTCGATCGCCGCCGCCTCGATCGTTGCCAAGGTGCTGCGCGACAGGGCGATGACGCGGCTGGCCGTGCGCTTCCCCGACTATGGCTGGGGCAGCAATGCCGGCTACGCGACCGAGTTCCACCTGGCGGCGCTGCGCCGGATGGGACCGACCAGGCATCATCGGCCGGCCTTCGGCACCGTGAGCCAGCTCATGCTCGAGCTTGATTAAGGAAGCGGTACGGCAATTGACGCGGCTCCGGCCGGCCCGCCACGATGGCCGGCCGTCTGATCCCGGCGGCGCGCCGTCGCAACCCCGCCACTCCGGAGCCACGTGGAAGTCGTCCGCGAACTGCCGCTCGATCAGGTCATGCTGGGCGACTGCGTGCAACTCATGCGCATGCTGCCGGCGGCCTCGGTCCATTGCGTGTTCGCCGACCCACCGTACAACCTCCAGCTTCGCGGCGAGCTGCGCCGGCCGGACGACAGCCTGGTCGACGGCGTGGACGAGGACTGGGACCGCTTCACGGACTTCGCGACCTATGACGCGTTCACCCGGGCCTGGCTGGCCGAGTGCCGCAGGCTGCTGCGCAAGGACGGCACGCTCTGGGTGATCGGCGCCTATCACAACATCTTCCGCATTGGCGCCGCATTGCAGGACCTGGGGTTCTGGGTGCTCAACGACGTGATCTGGCGCAAGGCCAACCCGATGCCCAATTTCCGCGGCCGGCGCTTCACCAATGCGCATGAGACGCTGATCTGGGCGGCGCGCGGGCGCGATTCGCGGCACCGCTTCAACTACGCGGCGATGAAGGCACTGAACGACGACATCCAGATGCGCAGCGATTGGTTCCTGCCGCTGTGCACCGGGCCGGAGCGGCTGCGCAACCAGCACGGGTTGAAGCTGCATCCGACCCAGAAGCCCGAGGCGCTGCTCCACCGCGTGCTGCTGGCCAGCACCGCGCCCGGCGAGATCGTGCTGGACCCATTCCTTGGCACCGGCACCACCGCGGTGGTGGCGCGGCGGCTGCACCGGCATTTCATCGGCATCGAGCGCCACCCGGCGTATGCCGAAGCGGCGATCGGTCGGGTGCGCGCGACCAGGCCGGCGCCACTAGAGGGACTGTCCGGCGCGGTGTCGAAGCGCGACATGCCGCGCGTGCCGTTCGGCAGCCTGGTGGAGCGCGGACTGCTGCCGCCGGGAACCCGGCTGTTCGACCGCATGCGCCGGGTCAGCGCCGTGGTCGCCGCCGACGGGACGGTGGCGGCGGGCGCCGTGCGCGGCTCCATCCACAAGGTCGGCGCGGCGGTGCAGAATGCGCCGTCCTGCAACGGCTGGACCTTCTGGCACTTCGAGCGGGATGGCCGCCTGGTGCCGCTCGACGTCCTGCGCGACGCCGAGCCGGCGGTCGAGGCGTGACGGCGCGTTGACACGCCGCATCCGCCCGCTATAACCCCCGCTCTCCGGCCGCCGGGGGACTTGGCGGCCCGCTCCGTCGTGGAAAGTCGTGTGATGTTCGCAGTGATCCGCACCGGCGGGAAACAGTACCGGGTGACGCCGAATGCGGTGCTGAAGGTGGAGAAGCTGGAGGCCGAGCCCGGCGCCACCATCACCTTCACCGATGTCCTGGCCGTCGGCAGCGACGCCGGCGTGACGCTGGGCTCCCCGACCGTGGCCGGCGCCCAGGTGACCGCGACGGTGGTCGCGCAGGACCGCCTCGACAAGATCATCATCTTCAAGAAGCGCCGCCGGCAGAACAGCCGCCGCAGAAACGGACATCGCCAGCATGTCACCGTGCTGCGCATCGCCGGCTTCGAGAAGGATGGCCAGGCGCTGACCGAAGCGGTCCAGGCCGCGCCGCCGGCCGAGCCGGGCCCGGCGGCAATCGACGCAGCAGAGTCCCTCGCCGTGGTTTCCGGCGAGAACCCCGAGAACGTCGCCCCGGGCTTCCAGCCTGGCGACGCCCCGCAGGAGTAAGGACGCATGGCACACAAAAAGGCAGGCGGCTCCTCGCGCAACGGCCGTGACACCGAGGGCAGGCGCCTCGGCATTAAGAAATACGGCGGCGAGACGGTGGTCGCGGGCAACATCATCCTCCGCCAGCGCGGCACGAAGTGGAAGCCCGGCAATCATGTCGGCCTCGGGCGTGACCACACGATCTTCGCGCTGATCGATGGCAAGGTGGAGTTCAAACGCCGGTCCGACGATCGCGTGCATGTCTCCGTCGCACCGCTGCCGGCCGCCGCCGAGTAAGGCGCCGCAGCCCTTTCGCGTACCGAGCGGGGGTCGGCGCCAGCCGGCCCCCGTTTTCATTGGAGCGGGTGATGAAGTTTCTCGACGAGGCCAAGATCCATCTGCGCTCCGGCGACGGCGGCGACGGCGCCGTTGCGTTCCGCCGCGAGAAATACGTCGAGTTCGGTGGCCCGGACGGCGGCAACGGCGGCAAGGGCGGCGACATCGTCGTGGAAGCGGTGGAGAACCTGAACACCCTGATCGACTTCCGCTACACACAGCACTTCCGCGCCAAGAAGGGCGGCAATGGTGCCGGGTCGGACCGCACTGGGGCGGGCGCGGCGGACGTGCTGATCAAGGTGCCGGTCGGCACGCAGATCCTCGCCGAGGACCGCACCACGCTGCTCGCCGACCTGGACGTGCCGGGCCGGCGAGCGGTGCTGCTGCGCGGCGGCG
>JANWJK010000174.1 GCA_025452005.1 Acetobacteraceae bacterium
GGCGATCATTGCCTGGTGCCGGACAGCGTCTACGGCCCGGCGCGCAACTTCTGCAACGGCGTGCTGCGGCGGTTCGGCGTAGAGACGACATATTACGACCCGGTGATCGACGAGGCAGGCATCGCGGAACTGATGCGGCCCAACACCACGGTCGTATATACGGAAAGTCCGGGCAGCCACACCTTCGAGGTGCAGGACGTCCCGGCGATCGCGCGTGCGGCCCATGCGCGTGGTGCCAAGGTGCTGATGGACAACACCTGGGGCATCCATCACTTCCAGCCGTTCAAACACGGCGTTGACGTGTCGATCCAGGCGGCGACGAAGTATCCGGCCGGGCACTCGGATATCCTGATCGGCAGCGTCACGGTGAATTCGGACGAAGACTGGCACACGCTGCATGCGACGACGCGCGGACTGGGTCAGTACGCCAGCCCGGACGATTGCTGGATGACCTTGCGCGGCATGCGCACGATGGGCGTGCGGCTGGCGCATCAGATGGATAGCGGCATCGAGGTGGCACACTGGCTCAGCCGGCGGCCGGAGGTGAAGCAGGTGCTGCACCCGGCACTGCCGGGCGCGCCGGGACACGCCATCTGGAAGCGCGATTTCTCCGGCGCGTGCAGCCTGTTCGGCGTGGAGTTCAGGCCGGAACATTCGGTGGAGAGCTCGCACGCGTTCGTCGAGGCGCTCGAGCTGTTCGGCATCGGCGCGTCATGGGGCGGCTTCGAAAGTCTGGCGTTGCCGACAACGGGTTTCCTGACCCGAACGGCAGGTTCCGGCATGTTCGAGGGGCCGCTGGTGCGGCTGCATATCGGGCTGGAGGATGTCGACGATCTGATCGCCGACCTGGAACGAGGGCTGAAGGTGATGCGGGAGTTTGGGCGATAGTAGCGCTTCACGCCGCAGCTCCGTATCAACATTGTTGTAACCTTCTCGTCGAAGGACTATCTTGGCGACGGAGTGGAGTGGCTAATGCAGGCAGCAGTGCGCAAACTTGGCAATTCAGCCGGGGTGATCATCCCAAAGTCTATTCTCGCCCAACTCCGACTGTCGGCAGGCGACACCGTGGACATGCGCCTTGAGGACGGTCGCCTCATCCTGCTCCCTGTCCGGCAAACCAAGCGTGCAGGGTGGGCTGAGGCATCACAGGCCGTCGCGGTTTCGGGCGATGACGCGCTGGTATGGCCAGAGTTCGGCAATATGGGTGATGCCGATCTGACGTGGTGAGTCGTCCAGCTACGGTTGTGCGCGGCGAGATCTGGTTGGCCGCACTTGATCCGACTATCGGAAGCGAGATCCAGAAGACACGTCCGTGCGTGATCATCTCGCCACCGGAAATGCACGACTATCTACGGACGGTTACGGTGGCGCCCATGACGACAGGCAGCCATCCTGCTCCGTATCGCATTCCGTTGCGCTTCCGGCGCAGGAATGGACTGATCCTGCTCGATCAGCTTCGCACGCTCGATAGGCTGCGACTGGTAAGGCGCCTCGGCGCCGTCGATGCAAAGACACTAAGCCTCACACTGGCCACTTTGCGCGAGATGTTCGAGGAATAGGGCAGCGCATCGCCCCGCGTCACACCATCGCCACCGGCCGAACCGGCGATCCGGTCGCGCCACGGAACTTGGTCGCCAGCAGGATGAAGCAGAAGCTTCCCACGCCGTCGCGCGCCAGCTCGTCCAGCGCCAGGTTCTCGATCAGGTACACACCCGCCTCGGCCAGCGCATGCTGGTGCACCGGCATCGAGATGCCGTGGTTCGGATTGGGCATCACCTCGACCGCCATGTTGTCGCAGCCGATCGCCACGACGCCGCGCTCGATCAGCCAGCGCGCACCTGGAAGATCGATGCCCGGCTCGCCCTGTAGGTAGCGCGTGTTGTCGATGCCGAAATAGCGCCCCCAGCCGGTGCGGATCAGCGCGATGTCGCCCGGCTCGAGCGTCACCTTCGCTGCCTCCTCGGCGCGCGCGAGCTCGTCCGGCGTGACGACGCGGCCGGGATTGAGATGCTGCCCGCCGTCGCAGCCGGCGACGTCCAGCAGCACGCCGCGGGTGATCATCGGCGGTGCGTGCTCGATGCCGAGCCGCTCCAGTCCCCAGTCGGTCACCGTGTCGGCGGCGGACAATCCGTTGTACAAACGATCGCCCTTGGAGAAGTGCCCCAGCGCATCGATATGCGTGCCGACATGCGCGGTCATCTCGATGCGCTCGACATTGGCGCCGGCATCGTTGGTGGCGCCAAGGGCGCGGCGACGCTTGATCGAATCACGCCACGATGCCCACATCGACAGCAGGAAAGGCGTCTGGTTCGGCACCAGGAACGGCGCGCCCATGCTGATCTCGTGGCTCACGTCATAGATGCGCCCCTCGCGCACCGACTGAAGCGCGGCCAGGCGCTTCTCCACGGTCAGCAGGTTGCCGGCGCCGATCTGATCGGTCGGACCCCAACGCGAATGGTCGTGCACGGTCATGATCACCTCCCCGACAGATAGGCGCGCGCTGAGTCGATGCCCGCGGCACGGATGAGTTCGCCGAACCGTGCCGAACGCAGCATGGATACATTCTCCGGCACGGGTTGCCAAAGCCGCGCAATCAGCGCCTCGGCATCGACCGGACGCTGCGGTCCGAATTCGGCGAGGAACGCCCAGGCGCGGCCAGGCAGCTCGATCACGTTGAACCCGGCCGGCGCAAGGATGCTCGCGGCACCCGCCAGCGAATAGGACACGATGTGACCGCGGCCATGCGGATCGAGATAACCGGGATCCTCAAGCTCCACGAACGCCGGCTGTCCGGAGTTGAACAGATAGAGCGATCCGGGGCGCGACGCCGCGGCAAGCTCCGCCGCCAGGGCACGCAGGGCGGTGGGGGTGATATGCTCGATCACCTCGATGCACACGCCGGCATCGAAGGTCCGATCCATATCGGCCAAGGTGCCGACAACGTAATTCGGATTGGCGGTACGGTGCGGCAGCGGTGGCGGATAGAGTTCGACGGCGTGGAACCGGTCGATCACCTCGGGCAGCAGCACCTCGAGTGCGTCGAGCAGCCAGCCGGTGCCAGCGCCGATGTCGATGAACGCACCGATCGGCACGCGGCAGTACGCGATGGTCTCCGCCACGCGCTGGATCGCCGGGCCGAAGCAGCGATCGCGCGCCGCACCCAGTTCATTCTGCCAGTAGGCATCGGCATAGCCGGCAGCAGCAGCCGTCGCGACGCGGGCCAGGAAGTCGGGATGCGCGAACAGCGAGCCGCAGGCGCGGCAGCGGAAATAGGCCACGCCGTCGACTACGCGATACGGCCTGGCCTCGTCCGCGTCGCACACCGCGCAGCGCATCAGCCTTGCCGGCGCAGGAACCGGCCGAATGCCGCCAGGCTGGTATCCGACACGTGGTGCTCGATTCCCTCCGCGTCCTGTTCGGCAGCCTCCGCCGGCACGCCGACCGCCAGCAGCAGATCGACCACGACGCGGTGCCGCGCGCGGACGCGATCGGCCAGCTTCTCACCTGCCTCGGTCAGGAACACGCCGCGATACGGCTTGGCCATTGCCAGACCCTCGCGTTTCAACCGGCCGATCGTCTTGATCGCGGTGGCGTGCGAGACGCCGAGACGGCGGGCGATGTCGGTGGGCCGTGCCTCGCCGCCAATGGCCAGCAGGTCGGAGATCAGCTCGACATAATCCTCGTGCAGCGCGCCGGATTGCGCAGTGCGCGCCTTGCCGAACCGCCGCGCCTGCGTGGGCTCGGCTGGCAGATCGGCACGCCGCACCCCCGGCGGACTTGCCACGGCGACTCCTGTGGTCGTCTGTTCAACCGGGAACAGACACCGTCACACCGGCAGTCTGCAAGAGCAGCACCAGATTGAGCACCAGCACCAGCACGGCTGCCGCCACCGCGATCACCTGGACCATGCGCGGATTGGCAAAGCTGCCCATCACGTCGCGCCGGCCGGACAGCACCAGCAGCGCGATCATCGGCACCGGCAGCACGAGGCTCAGCACCACCTGGCTCAACACCAGCGCGTGGGTGGAGTCCACGCCGACGGCGACCACGACCACGGCAGGCACCATGGTCGCCAGCCGGCGCACCGACAGCGGAATGCGGAAGCCGACGAAGTCCTGCATGATCGTCTGGCCGGCCATCGTGCCGACCACGGAGCTGGAAAGTCCGGACGCCAGCAACGACGCCATGAACACCGCGGCCGCGCCCACGCCGAGCAGCGGCATCAGCGTGTGGTAGGCGGTCTCGATCGAGGCGACGTCCGAATCGCCCGGGTGGAATACCCTGGCGGCCATCGCAAGCATCGCCATGTTCACCGCGCCGGCGATGCCGAGGGCGAACAGCACCTCGCGGTTGGAGTAGCCGATGACGCGCCGGCGTTCGGCGTCGGTACGCGCCGGCATGCGGCCCTGGGTCAGGCTGGAATGCAGGTAGATCGCGTGCGGCATCACGGTGGCGCCGATGATGCCGACCGCCAGCATGACGCTGTCCGGGCCGGCAAGCTGCGGCACCACGGAATGGAATGCGAAGAGGCGCCAGTCCGGCGGGGCGATGAACAGCTCGATCAGGTAGCTGACGGCGATCACGCCGATGAACGCCGCGATCAGCATCTCGAGCGGGCGGAAGCCACGGCCCTGCAACAGGAGCATCCCGAAGGTCAGGGCGAAGGTGATCAGCAGCCCGCTCAGCAGCGGCAGGCCGAACAGCAGGCTGAGGCCGATGGCGGCGCCGAGCGATTCCGCGAGGTCGGTCGCCATCGCGGCCACCTCGCTCGCGGCCCACATGGCGTAGACCAGCGGGCGGGGGAAATGGCTGCGGCAGAGCTGCGCCAGGCTCTGGCCGGTGACAATGCCGAGCTTGGCGGAGAGCGACTGGAACAGCATGGCCACGAGGTTGGCGAGCAGCACGACCCACAGCAGCAGATAGCCGAACTGCGCGCCGCCCTGGATGTTGGTGGCGAAGTTGCCGGGGTCCATGTAGGCGATCGAGGCGATCACGGCGGGGCCTGCGAACGGCAGGAAGCCGCGCAGGCCGCGCCGGCGGCCGGCCAGCGCCTCGCGGCCGGCGGCGATCGTGCGGTCGGTCAGGCTAAGGCTCTGGCTCATGCAACCGCGACCATACTATGAAC
>JANWJK010000175.1 GCA_025452005.1 Acetobacteraceae bacterium
AGCGGTACCAGGAAGCGCCCATCGTATCGATCACCAGGGGCTTCTCGGTCTTCAGCATCGAAGCGAGTTGCTCGGTGTTCACGGTCGTCACGCCAGGCGCAGTTGTCGGTGTCTTGCCTTCAAAGTCTTCGTGCAGGACGTTGTCAGGGACCACGCCGAAATCCGCGTCGGGGTCAAGATGGTCGCGACTCCCCGCTGCCTTCAATGCTTCCTGGATGCTCCGGTATTGGTTTCGCTCCGTCTCGGAATCCGGATAACTGGGGGAGCGCGCGCGCCACGTGTCGAATGGGAAGCGAGCATTCAACTCCGCGGTCAACCGTTTCGCCGTCTCGACGTCGCCGGTACGGAAGTAGGCCACGGCCCGTCGGCCGAGCAGGAGGTTCTCACGAAATGACGGGAGGGAACCCGGTGCAGCAATAGTACGATCGGCCCATTCCAGTCCTTCTCGATCATGGCCGGCTGTTATGAGGCAGTAGGCCATGTTCCAATACTGCGTCTTGCTATAGGAACTCCGGGGATTGAGCCGGATGTGTTTTGCGAAGGACTCGGCTGCATCGTCGTATCTGCCCTCTGCCCGCGCGAGGACTCCAAGACGGAAGTAACCCTCAGAATTATTTGGGTAAAGGTCGATCAGTCGCTGCGAAACCGCCTTCTGCTCTGGTCGTATCCGTCGGTAATCCGATCCGTGGCCCCGGTATTCCACCACCATCGCCTCAGCCGCCAGGACCGCCTCGGAGTTTGGGGGAAGCATCTTGGCACGCCCAAGATATTGCTCCGCCTCATCCATTCCGACGTCAGATGATAGGCCACCGAGATATTGCTCATTCAGAAGTGCGTTCACCGCTCCGACCAGAGCCAGGACTGCGTTCGGGTCACGCGAGAGCGCCTGTTGAAACAGCCCGACGGCCTGAGCCATCGTGTCCTTTGTGTGCGGCAGCAACATGACCGCACGCGCCCGCAAGATGAAGTCGAACGCATCCGGATTGGTCGGACGCTCCCGCAGGCTCCGTGCCGCCTCGGTGTCCGCGAGGCTGACGTTGAGCGCGGCGCGCATGCGGATGACGATCTGCTCCTGGCCGGACGCGAGGTCGGCGACCTTCTGGTCGAAGCTGTCGGACCAGAGCTGTGCGCCGGTCTCCGTCGAGCTGAGCTCCGCATTCACCCGCAACGTCGACCCGAACCGTCGCAGGCTTCCTCGGACCACGTAGCGGACACCGAGGTCACGCCCGATTCGTCGGATGTCCTCCGCCGTCCCACGGTACGAATACGCAGTGGCTCGCGAGATGACGAAGGTGCCCGGAATGTGCGACAGCGCCGTGGTCAGGTCATCGGTGACGCCCGCGACGAGATAGTCGTCGTCGGGCTCCCCGCCGAGATTGTCGAACGGCAGCACGACCAGCGACAACGACGGCGGCGCACCTGACGGCGTGCGTCCGTGAGAGAACCACACCTCCCACGCCATCAGCGCGCCGGAACCGATGCCGATGGCGATCAGCGCGATGGCCAGCGTCACCACCAGTGGAGACGGACGATGCGGTCGCGCCGTCGAACCGACCGATTGTTCCGCGACGGCCTTATCGGACGCCCGGAAGTCCGCTGCCGTGGCTTGCGCGCCCGGTGGCGGTTCCACCGCCACCGACGGGAGGAAACGGTAGCCGCGCCCGATGACCGTCTGGATGCAGCTTCCCCCGCTGCGGTTTTCATCCAGGACCCGGCGCAGCGATGAGATCTGTACGGCCAGGTTGGAGTCCTCGACGGCCATCCCGGGCCAGGCGGCGTCCATCAGTACTTGTTTCGTCACGAGTGTGCCGTGCCTCTCCACCAGCGCCATCAGCACATCGAGCGCGCGGGATCCAAGCGTGACCGGTTGTTCCTGCCCACTCTCGCGCCGCCGGAACAGGCCGTCACGCCGGTCGAGGCGGAAGTCATCAAAGCAAAGGACCGGCTCGTCTGAGATGGGATTCAAGCTGACCAAAGGCCGGGTCCCTTTGCTTTGCGCCGAGCTCAGGTCGCTGAACGCATGGCATTTTGTACCATTTGTCCCGGGTTAAGAAGAATTCAGACGCGACGCGTGGCGCACTCCAGGCACCCCGTGGTCCCACTCACCGGCACATCTCGGGAGGGGTTTTCAATGAACAGAGCCATGACAGCCGTGGCGGCGATCGGCGCAGTACTTGCCGCCAATGGCCGGACGCCAGCCCACGCCAACGCCGTTCCCTTCACCTGGGACCCGGCCGGCGCAGCGCCCCCGCTGTCTGTTCCAGGATCCGCGTTCACGGCGGACCACATCGACACGAAGAACTACCTCTACGCCGTTCAGCCACCCGGCGGTGTCGGCCCATTTCCCGAATTCTTCACCTTGCGAGTGCAGCAGTTCGATCAAGGCGGTGCGGCTGTCTCAACGCCTGGACTGAACGGGACCCCGGGCGCCGCCGGCTCGTATGGGCTGTATTTCAACATCACGGCGAACTTTGAACGGATCGCCGGCGTCAATACCTTCCACAGTCTCGACATCGCACTGATGGCCGATCCGGGCAACAACGACGGAGCATCCAGTTCCACCCCCTTGGGATTGGCATTCGCCAACACCGGTGCAACCGGAGCGGCCGACGATCTGGTGCTGGCGACCGGATCGCTGATTGCCGCACAATTGCAGTTGGACCCCGATGGCACTCGCCACGCGCACTTCGTCGAGTCCTTCCAGTCGTCGCCCGGCGAGGCAGGCTTCTTCAGCACACCGCTGTCGCAGTTCGCGATGATTGAAGAATTCCTGACAACCCCACCCTCGACGTTCACTACGGCGTCCGGGCCGGGAGGTTCGACCATTCAGATGGTGAATGGTGGCGATGGGGTGGTCGATCTGCTGGTCCCAGAGCCTGCGTCGCTGATGTTGCTGGCGAGCGGACTGGCAGCCATCGCGCTCGTGCGTCGCCGACGGCAGGACTGACAGCGCCGCTTCCCGCCGCTCGTAGCGACGCCCGCGTCACCCGCGCGTCAGCCTGCCGATCAGCTTCTCGTACCCCGCGATGTAGTCGCTCATCGCGAGGTGCTCTTCCGCGTATCGCCGCGCCCCCT
Organism: Acetobacteraceae bacterium; assembly: GCA_025452005.1. GTDB lineage: Bacteria > Pseudomonadota > Alphaproteobacteria > Acetobacterales > Acetobacteraceae > JAMXLO01. The sequence continues at coordinate 3,076 of JANWJK010000175.1, forward strand.
CGCGCAGCCCGCGCGCGAGCGTCGCGTCCTCCAGCACGCGCAGCACGGTATCCGCCAGGCCCTTTGTATCGAAGAACGGCACCAGCAGGCCGTTCTGTCCGTGGCTCACGAACTCGCGCACCGTCGGCGTGTCGCTGCCGATCACGACGCAACCGGCGGCCAGCGCCTCGCGCAGCGACCATGACGCGACGAACGGATAGCTCAGATACACATGCGCGTCCGAGCGTTGGAGCAGCGCAACGTAGGCCTGATACTCGAGCCTGCCCGGAAACAGCACCCGCGCCGGATCGATGCCGTCGCCGAGTTCCGCCAGCAGCTTCTGCCGCCACGTGCCCTCCGCCGGCGGCGTGCCGTAGCTGATGCCGTCGGCGCCCACCATGACCACGCGGATATCCTTGCGCGCGCGCAGCAGGTGCGGCACCGCCCGCATCATCACATGGAAGCCGCGGTACGGCTCCAGGTCGCGCGCCACGTAGGTGACCAGCCTGTCGCCCGGCTTGATGACGGCCTTGCCGATCGTCAGGTTGCGGCGCCGCGCCTGCGCATTCGGCTTGCACACATCGAGGTTGACGCCCTCCGGCAGCAGCGTGATGAACGGGTGCGCCCAGTCCGGATAGGTCGAGAGCTGCCATCTGGTCGGCGTCTGCGCATCTGCGCCGAGACTGAGCGCCAGCAGATTGACCGCGTTCTTCGCGCGGATGCGCGGATGTTCGGCGGCAAGGATCGGGAATTCCGGATCGAACCCGACATCGACGCCGTCGATGCGATAGAAGAACTCCAGATAGCCGAGCAGCGGCGCGTCCGGCCAGACGTCGCGGATGTTGAGCAGCTCGCCCCAGCCGTGGTGGCCGATGATGATATCCGGCTCGTAGCCAAGCTGCTTCAGATTGGCGGCCGTACGCGCCACGGCGTCGGCCCGCCGTACCGCCCCGTCGAGTTCGCGCGCGGCGGCATGCGCCTCGGCGGCGGCCGCCCTCGGCTTGGGATAGGGCACCGTCCGCACGCCGGAGATCCAGTTGCCGTTGGGCTCCGTGATGAACACCACGTCGTGCTGCTTCGCGGCGGCGAGGTGCCGGACGATGTGCAGGTACTGGCCAGGAAAGTTCTGGTGGACGAACAGGAACTTCACGCCGCCTCCTTGGCGACGGGAGTGCGCGGACCGTCAGTGCTCAGCGCGATCGCCGGGCTGCCGGTCGCGCGGCAGGCTTCGTTGTTGCCGGCTTGTCCGCAGCCTGCCTGCGCGCACCGCGCGGCGCCGGCTCGCCACCTTGGCGGCGGATCACCACCTGGAACGCCTCCAGTGCGGCCAGACTTTCGGACTCGCAGGTCTCGCCGGCGGGGACCGGGCCGACCGAACTGCCGTCGACGAACGTGGCGGAGCAACTGCATTCATGCGTCTTCGCGGCGTTGCCCTTCAGGCGGACCTTGAGGCCGAGCAGCGGCAACGCCATGCCGCGGCTGCCGCAGAACTTGCCGCCCTCGATCCACGGCGACAGCCAGCCGCGGCCCAGCACCGCCTGGTATTCGACGTCAGTCGCCTTGACCCCCTCGCGTGGCGCAAGGCTGAACCCTTCGATCCATTGCCGGCTGCCGCGCGTGCCGGCCCACTCGCCGATCCTGCTCGGCACGTCGCCGGTACGCTGCACGTGGACCACCACATCGGCGTCTTCGGGCGCCACCGCGTTGGGCGCCGTCTGGCCGGCCGGTACCACCACGGCCTGGGTCTCCGCGCCGAGCCGCATCACCTGGAGCCGTGGCGCGGTCTCGGGCGCCGCCGTCGGCGACTGGTAGACAGTCACCAGCACCTGCGCCGGGCCTTCCGCGATGCGGATCAGCGCCGCGGCATCGCCGCCGTCCATCCATCCGTCGTCGCGGAAGGTGCTGATGCTGACCGCCTCCGGCCGCCCGGCCGGTCCCGGCGGCAGCGAAATGCGCACGCCCGGCAATCCTGAGCGATCATTCGCCGCAGCCGAGCCAGGCGCCTGGAATACGCAGAACAGGCCGGTGTCCAGCGTCATCAGATGGCCGGACACCTTCAGTTCGGCGATGCGATTCTGCACGCTGCCCTCGCGGCCTGCGGCCTGGGCAGCAGAAGGCTTGCGATCGGTGGTGCCGGCTTCGGACATGCGGGGATCTCGCTTCTGCTCACATTACCAAGGTTATTGATGGCGCGACAGACCGGCCGCCGCAATCAGCGCATCGTTGATGGCATGCGCCGGCAGGCCAAGCGGCAGCAGGATGCCGCGGCCGGTGCGCCGGATGCGCTCCGCCTGAGCACCGATGTCGAACGCCACCACGCGCAGGCCGGCACGCCAGGCTTCGGCAAGCGCAAGGTTCCAGGTCTCGGGGAAGATCGAGGGCAGCAGCGCGAGCGTCGCGTTCTGCGCCCTGATCAATGCCACGGCCTCGTCGGCCGCATAGCCGCCGGTGACGAAGACGTGCCCGCTGGCCAGCAGTTGGCGATCGTCGATCGTGTGGCCCACCACGACGAATTCGAGCGGCAGGCGCCGTTCGGCGGCATCGCGCGCGCAGTCGTGCACAACCTGATAGCCCTTGTGGATACCGATCGCACCGACCACGCAGACGCGACACCTGGCCGTCGCGGCTGCCGTCGGCGGATCGCCAAGGGCTGCATCGTCCTCGTGCGGCTGCACCCGCGGACGCGCCGCCGGGAAATGCCGACTGATGCGATCGGCCGTATCCCGGGATGGCACCACGATGCGCCGTGCAGCCGCGAACAGCCGCGCAGAGCGCCGGCGCAGCGCGGCGACGCTGATGTCCTCGTCGATCAGATTGCCGGCGGCGGCGACGCACCGCTCGCATTGCGCCACCTCGGGTTCGCCGCAATAGCGCCGCTCAGGGCCGACCAGCGCGACGCGGGCGCACAGCCAGGCATAGTCATGCACATGCACGTCGTACGGCACGCCGAGGCGGCCGATCAGATCAAGCACCGCTGGATGGTGGCCGACCAGATGGTGCAGTTCGATGACGCGCGGGCGATCGCCCGCAAGCAGGCGCGACAGGGCCGGCAGTTCGTCCGGAACGACGTAGCGCAGGTTGGGAAAGCCATCCGCGGCGCCGTCGCCGACCGTGACACAGCGCGCGCCATCGGCTGCACGCGACGGCCGCAGCACGATGGCGCGATACCCGCCGGCGCGGTGCCGTTCAACCGAGGCGGCGATCTGGCGCTCCACACCGCCGCCTGCGGCATGGGTGATCAGGATCACCGCCTCGCCGCCGCGCCGCCGCGCGCTGCGCCACCGCGCCAGGTCCAACCGCCGGCGCGCTCCCGCCAGCGGGTCCGCCCGCACGTGCGCCCGGATCAGTTCGGCGTAGCCAGGATGCAGCCGCTCCAGCAAGGCCTCGTTGCGCGCCCGGAGATGCGGCGCCGCCGTGCCGAACGAACGTCCGCCGAGATGGGCAACGAACACGCCGGTCGCAGCCGCGTGCCGCCAGCCCAGGCGACGGGCACGCAGGCAGAAATCGTTCTCCTCGCCATAGCCTTGTGCAAACAGCTCGGCACGGAACAGGCCGACCGCATCCAGGCAGGCGCGGCGCACATACATGCAGAACCCCACGCCGACCGGAATGTCGATCATCCCGCCTACGTTGACCCGTCGCGCCAGCGCGTCGATGCCGATGGTCGCCGCGAGGTCCGGGATCGGGCTGCCGCTCGGAGCGGGATAGCTCAGGATCGTCGCGTCGTTGGACAGCGGCGTCGCGGTGCCGATGTCGGGTGCGCCGTAGGCGGCGGCGCGCAAGCCCTCCAGCCAGCCCGGCGGCACCAGGGTATCGCTGTTGAGCAGCACCACGTCATGCCCCGCAGCGGCACGCATGCCGTCGTTCGCGCTGACCGCGAAGCCGCGGTTTCGCCGGTGGCGGATCAGCGTGATGCGCCGCTGGCGTGCCAATTCATCCAGCGCCGCCGCCAGCTCCGGCTCCGGCGAGGCATCGTCGACCACGATCAGCCGGCTCGGGCGGCGCAGGCCTGCCAGCACGCTGTCGATGCAGGCGAGCGTATGGCCGGCGCCGCCGTGCACGGCGACCACCACGTCAACCGGCGGTCGCCGTCGCGGCGCGACGCCCATCATGCTGGGAAGAGGTGCGCCCCCCGGCATCGCCACGGGTTCCGCCGCCGGATCGAGCGGGCTGCCCAGCAGGTCCCTGTCGTCGCGGCCCAGCACATGCAGCAGGCCGCTGAAGCCCCGCAACGCCGCCGCCGGCACGGAGAAGCCACGCGGCCGCCCCAGCAGGCCGCTGTTGGGCGTCGTCACGTCCGCATCGGATGCAGTGAGCGTGAGCTGTCCGCGTCCCCTGGCGGGGCGGATCGTCAGCACCGGATCGGCGTTGGGATCGCCGGGATGCCAGGCCCAGCCGGTCAGCCCACCACGCTCGGAGGCCACGCAGCCAACGGTCGCGCCGATCGCCGCCAGATCGAGCGGGCTCCCCACCAGGTGGCGGCCATCGGCTGCGGTGACCTCGAGGCGCCCCTTCCGCTTGCGGGAGCGGGTTGGATCCGCGGAATCTGTCTCCGTGCGCCGTATGGTCAGCGCCCCAAGCCCAGACACGCCGCACCAACCCGGGGCGCCGGCCTCGCGCGCGATGGCGTCGGACAGCGCGGCGAATGCCGGGTCGGGCATGTGCCGCCGCAATGCTGAAGCGAGCGCCTCGGCCGCTCCGGCCGTGTCGCCAAGTCGCCGGCGCGCGGTCGCCAGCCCCAGCCACGCCTCGCGCACGTCGCATTCGGCGCAGATCTCAGCGAACAGAGCCGCCGCACGCTGGTCGTCGTGGCCGAGCAAGGCGGTGGCCAACGCCAGTCCCAGTGCCCTGTCGCGCG
>JANWJK010000176.1 GCA_025452005.1 Acetobacteraceae bacterium
ATGGCAGGATACTTGCCGATGGCGAGTTCGCGCTGGCGACCCTCGAACATGTAGTTGAAGGTCCAGCGCCGGCTGCCTCCTTTGACCTCGAACTGCAGCCCCTCGCCGTCGCGGTGCTTGCCGCTCTTCAGGCTGGCGACGGCTTTTGCGGAGAGCGCGTTTCTGAGCATCGACTGTGACCCGTTTCGGCCCGCCGATCATACCGGACGACATGCGTGGCTACCAGTATTTTTACCCGTAACTGCACGGACTACCCTGGAACATGGTGGAACGGCAGGGGACAGGCAGTTCGAGATCGGCAGCCAGAGATCGGCAGAGTTATCCGATATATCAGTCATCTATGGACGCTGTGGAACATCCTGGAACTTCGGCTGACCACCCAGTCTTCTGGCAGTGACAGACCAACCTGCTGGCACTGAACGCGACGATCGAAGCGGCACGCGCAGGGGAGGCTGGCAGGGGGTTCGCGGTGGTGGCGGGCGAGGTGAAGGCGCTGGCGGCACAGACCGCCAAGGCCACCGCCGAAATCGGCAGCCAGATCGACACTGTTCGTACTGCGACCAGCGACGCGGTGACGGCGATGGCAGAAATCGGCGGTATCATCGGCACGATCAACGCGGTGTCCGCCGCCATCGCCGCCGCCGTGGAACAGCAGAACGCCACAACGCATGAGATCGCCGCCAGCGTGCAGGCGGTGTCCAATGCCACGGCCGGTACCGCTCAGGCCATGGAGCATGTGGTCCTGGTCGCGGATAACGCTGGAACTGCCAGCCGCGACGTCCTGTCGGGTGCGGCTCAAATCGGCCGCGAGGCAGAGACTCTGCGCACGGAAGTCGACCAGTTCCTGGTCGCGGTGCGCGACGACACCGCCGATGAACGCCGGCGTTACGAACGTGTCGCCACCAATGGCGCCATGGCCAACGTCCAGACCAAGGGCCGTTCGGCGGCCCGCATGACGCTGCGGAACGTCTCGCGCGGCGGCGCCTCGCTGGCGAGTGACTGGACCATGCCGACCGGCACGCAGGTTGAGATTGAACTGCCGGATGCCGGCGGTTCGGTGCCGGCGCGCGTGGTGCGTTGCGGCGGCGGTGAACTGGGGGTGGTGTTCGGTTCGGAGCCACAGGCACTGCAGCGGATCGATCGTTTCCTCGCCGGGTTGACGCCGCAGGCGCGCCGGGCGGCCTGACCCCGCGCGGCAATCCCCTGGACGCCGCGGCCATGACGCGCGAGCCTCTCCCGGCAACGGGAGGAGTTCGCGCTCATGCAAATCGGCATTCACCTGCCCCATATCGGCCGCAAGGCGAGCCCTGATGCGATCCGCCGCGCCGCGGTGCAGGCCGAGGAGCTCGGCTTTGCGGATGTCTGGGTCAGCGAACACATCATCATCCCGAAGGACGCCAGCTATCCGCCGTCGCCGAACTTCTGGGATCCGGTGCTGACGCTCACCTGGGCCGCAGCTTTTACAAAGCGCGTGAAGCTGGGCACCAGCGTGCTGGTGTTGCCGATGCGGCATCCGTTGCCGCTCGCGAAGGAGCTGGCGACGTTGCAGAACCTGTCGCAGGGGCGGCTGATCCTGGGCGGTGGCGTGGGCTGGATGGAGGCGGAATTCGACGCCCTCGGTGTGCCGTTCCGCGAGCGCGGGCGGCGCATGGATGAAGGCATCGCGATGATGCGGGCGGTGTGGAATGACGATCCGGTGACGTTCCCGACGCGCTGGATCGCGGCGAAGATCGACACCATGCGGATGCAGCCGAAACCGTGCGCGCCGATACCGATCTGGATCGGTGGGTCGTCCGATGCTGCGATCGCCCGCGCATTGCGGCTGGATGGCTGGCATGGCAGCCGCGTGACGCCCGAGCAGGCGCCGGCGATGGTGCGGCGTCTGCGCGAGGTGCGGCCTGGCGCGGATTTCACTGTGTCGGTGCGGGCACCTTATGAGCGCGACATGGGGGCGGTGCGGGCTCGGCTGGAGGCTTATAAGGCGGCGGGTATCCAACACGTGCTGCTGGCGCCGGAAGAGCGCGAGATCGACGAGTACCTGGTGGCCGTGGAACGGGTGGCACGCTGCGCCGAAGGATTATGAACTTGCTGTCATCGGCGGCATTGGGCATTGCTGGGGGCGCCAAAAACAAGGGAGGCTTATGACCATGGCAAATGCAACCGGCGGCTGCCTGTGCGGCCGCGTGCGTTACACACTGAGCGGCGATCCGGTGTTCTCCGGCATCTGCCACTGCCGGAGCTGCCAGCGCTATACCGGAACGACCTTCGAGGCCGTCGCGGCGTATCCGGCGAGCGCGGTTACTGTCGAGGGCGAGCTGAAGGCGTATCAGGACACCGGCGATTCCGGAAAATCGGTGTTCCGGAAGTTCTGTCCGAACTGCGGTTCCGGCGTGCTGGCGGAAGTCGAGGTCATGCCGGACATGGTCCTGGTGCTGGTCGGCACGTTGGACGACGTATCGACTTACCAGCCCAGTATGGAGATCTACTGCGGCAGCGCTCAGCCCTGGTTCCATGGGAGTGGTGAGCGGAAACGGTTCGCCGCGATGCCTGGCTGATCCGGCTTCGCTGGACAGGTCGATCGTGAGGCGCGAGCTTCCTTGCTGACCGGGAGGAACTCGTGCCCATGATCGATCCAGCGACTGATCGCGTGCTGATCACCGGCGCCGCTGGTGCCATTGGAACCGCGCTGCGCGATGGGCTGCGCGCGGACTGGCGTCACCTGCGTCTGGTTGACGCCCGGCCAATCGCCGACGCCACCGCGAACGAGGAATGCATCGTCGCCGACATCGCCGACCGTGCAGCGATCGAGAGCATGATGGAGGGCGTCGCCGCCGTCGTGCATCTCGCCGGGGTCGGTGGCGACTACACGTTGGAGGATCTGTGGCGCGTCAATGCGCGCGGGTTGTTCGATGTGTTCGAGGCGGCACGGCTCGCCGGCGTGCAACGCATCGTGTTCGCGTCCAGCAACCACGCTTTCGGGTGCTATCCGATCAGCGAGCAGGTCTCTCCGGCGTTGCCGCCTCGGCCTGACAGTCTGTACGGGACGTTCAAGGCGTGGGGCGAGACTATGCTGCGCTGTTACTTCGACCGGCACGGTATCCGCTCGGTGTCGTTGCGAATCGGGACGTATCGCCCGCTGCCGATTGACCAGCGTTCGCTCGCTACCTGGCTGTCGCCCGGCGATGTCGCTCGCCTGGTTGATGCGGCGTTGCGACATGCGGATCCGGGGTGCCTGGTGGTCAATGGCTACTCTGCCAATACGCGCATCAAGACTTTTGATCCGAACTGGCAGTTCCTGGGCTACCAGCCGCGCGACAATGCCGAGGAGCATGTGCCGCGGTTGCGTTCCATGGGCGTGGATGTGGATGGGCCGTGGGAGTGGGTGGAACACGGCGGTTCTCATGCCCAGGCGCCGGAGCGGGCGCCTCGGCGGTGATTGGCGGTGCGGTGGCGACGGACAATGAAGGCGCGGTTGGAGGGGGCGGTCGATGTGATGCGGGTATGGGGCGGCGGCGGGAGCGAGCGGGTTGATTGGCGGCTCGCGGATGGAGGGGCTGGGGAGCTGGGGGCGTGTCTTTAGGAAAATGGAACCGGTAGAGTCGAGGAGGGGCGCGGTGGGTGCTGGGGAGTGTCAGAATTTCTGTGTGCGAGGCGTTTTCAGTCTCTCCCCCGATTGGGCAAGTCACTGTATCGAGGGAACGGCCTCCCCGGCAAGCTCGTATACTGGCTGATCCGTGTTCCTTGGTTCGATCAAAGCACCTGTTCCTCCGTCCCGACCTGGCATTCCGTCGGCATCGCGCACAGGCGTGGTCAAATTCGCCGCTTGCGGCGGGACCGGAGCCACGCACAGCCCCCGCTTGGGGGCGAGCATGGCGAGGACCCACAATTTGACCGCGCCGAGCACGATGCCATGCTTCGGCCAAGAGAGGCGCTGTTCTGATGTCGCTTGCAGACATAGCATCAGCCCTCGCGCGTGAAGCGCTCGGCATAGAGGATCGCGAACTGGTTCATCGCCTCCTTCCAATGGTGCGCTGCTTTGCCCCATTCGGCGGTGATGTTGCGCAACGCCAGCCAGATGAGCTTGCTCGCCGCATCATCAGTCGGAAAATGACCGCGCGTCTTGATGATTTTTCGCAGTCTGGCATTCACGCTTTCAATCGCATTGGTGGTGTAGATCACGCGTCTGATCTCCGGCGGAAACGTAAAGAACGGGATCACCTGGTCCCAGGCGCGGCGCCAGGCGCCCACCACAGTCGGGAACTTCCGTCCCCACTCGCCCGCCTCGAACGCGTCCAGCGCCGCCGCGGCCGCTTCGGCACTGGCCGCGGCATAGATCGGACGCAGCGCTGCCGCCAGCGGCTTGCGGTCCTTCCAGCTGGCGTAGTCCAGGCTGTTGCGGATCAGATGCACGATGCAGGTTTGCAACGTGGTCTTGGGAAACACCACCTCTAACGCCTGCGGCATACCGCTCAGCCCATCGGTCACCGCGATCAGGATGTCGAGCACGCCGCGGCTGCGCAGGTCGTTGAACACCTTCATCCAGAACTTGGCACCTTCCGTGGTCTCGATCCACAGACCCAGGATCTCCCGCGTGCCGTCCCGGCGTACCCCCAGCGCCAGATACACCGCCTTGTTGCGCACCACATTGTCTTCGCGGGTCTTCACCCGCAGCGCGTCGAAGAACACCACCGGATAGACCGCCTCCAGTGGCCGGCTCTGCCACGCCGTCACCTCCGATAGCACCCCGTCGGTGACCGTGCTGATCAGTTGCGGACTGACTTCGGTGCCATATGTTTCAACCAGATAGCCCTGGATCTCGCGCACCGTCAGACCGCGCGCATACAGCGCCACGATGCTGTCGTCGAACGCGGTGAAACGACGCGCATGCTTGGGCACCAGCAGCGGCTCGAAGCTGCCCTCGCGGTCACGCGGCGTCTCGATCAGCAGTTTGCCGTCCCCGGTCAGCACCGTCTTGGCGGTGCTGCCGTTGCGATGGTTGGTCAGCGGTTCAGGTTTGTCCGCCCCCGGCGCGTAGCCCAGGTGGTGGCTCAGCTCCGCGTTCAACGAGGCCTCGATCAGCGCCTTCTTGAAGGCGATGCCTGCATCGTTGATCGCTTCGCCGGTCATCGGACCGCTCAGAAACAGCTCGACCAACTCCTTTGGGATCGAGGGAAGCCTGGCAACGTCACGATCCACTTTCTTCGCTTTGCTCGGCATAATACGCTCCTCAGCATCGGTTATGCCTCGCACACAGAATCACGGACAGGCTCCCTAAGCCGATCCCATATCGGCTATCTGACCAGAACGATTTGAGCACGGCACTGATGGCCACGGCCGACC
>JANWJK010000177.1 GCA_025452005.1 Acetobacteraceae bacterium
CGCCGCTCCATGCTGCGGCCATAGGCCGACATGGCATAACAGCACACGAAGAACACCAGCGCGGAGAACACATAACCCTCGGTGGCGAAACCGAGCCAGGCCGGATCCTTCAGCGCCAGCTCCACGGCACCCAGCAGGTCGAACAACCCGATGATCGTCACCAGCGTGGTGTCCTTGAACAGGTCCACTACCGTATTGATGATTCCCGGCACCACGATGCGCAGCGCCTGCGGCAGCACGATGAACGCCTGCACCTGCCACCAGCGCAGGCCGAGCGAATACCCGGCCTCGTCCTGGCCGGCATCGACGCCTTGCAGGCCGCCGCGGACGACCTCCGCCATGTAGGCGGCATTGAACAGCACCAGGGCCGCCATGGCGCGCAGCAAACGATCGATCGACACGCCTTGCGGCAGGAACATCGGCATCAGCACCGCCGACATGAACAGCACGGTCAGCAGCGGCACGCCACGCCACAGTTCGATATAGCCGACCGAAAGTGCGCGCACGATCGGCAACTGCGACCGCCGGCCCAGCGCGAGCAGAATGCCCAGCGGGAGCGAGCCGGCCACCGCGACGAAGCTGATGATGATGTCGAGCATCAATCCGCCCCACAGCGTGGTGTCGACATAGTCGAGACCGAGCACGCCGCCCCACAGCAGAACCGACGCCAGCGCGGGGAACAGCGTCAGCAGCAGCAGCAACCATAACCAACGGTGCCGCACCTGCTCACGCAGCACAGGGACGCAGAACGCGGCAAGCAGGATGCCGGCGAGGTCGACGCGCCAGTACTCGCTGCTCGGATAGCGCCCGTAGAAGAACAACGGCAGGCGCACGCGGATGAACGTCCAGCACGCGCCGTCGCCCGTGCAGTCGGCGCGGGTGTGGCCAAGGAACGAGGCCTGCGTGACGCCCCAGCGGAACAGCGGTGGCAGGACCAGAGCGGCGAACCCGACCACCGCGAGGGTCAACAGCGTATTGAACACCGAGCCGAACAGGTTGCGGCGGATCCATTCGAGTGCCACCGCCCCTGGCGTACCCGGGGCGAAGTTGCGCCGTATTGCCAGGTGCTGCTCAGCGGTTGCGCCGCTCATCGTCCGACCAGCGCCACGCGGCGGTTGTACCAGTTCATCATTGCCGAGGTGGCGAGGTTGATCGACAGGAAGATCGCCATCAGCAGGAACATCGCCTCTATCTCGCGCGCCGTCTGCTGAAGCACGGTGCCGGCGAAGATCTGAAACAGCTCAGGGTAGGCCACCGCCGCGCCAAGCGAACTCGACTTTATGATGTTGAGGTACTGGCTGGTCATCGGCGGCACCATGACGCGCAGCGCCTGGGGCAGGATGATCTTCGACAGCACCTGCCGTGGCTTGAGCCCCAGACTGAGCGCCGCCTCGCGCTGCCCCTTGTGCACCGACAGGATCGCCGCGCGCACGATTTCGGCGATGAACGCCGATGCATAGATCGTCAGGCCCGCCCATAGCGCGAGCAGTTCCGGGACTACCTGAATGCCGCCGGCAATGTTGAAGCCGCGCAGCGCCGGGTAGTCTATGTGATCGGCGCCCAAGGCGAACGGCGCCAGCGCCAACACTCCCAGCAGCAGCGATTTCGCGCCGAGCGGGAGCCCGCGCCATGTGATCCGCCAGGCAAACGGCACTGCCAGCACCAGGATCAGCGCGAGCGGCCACAGCACGTCGGCCGCCGCCGCCGGTTCGACGCTAGGCAGATAGATGCCGCGGATGTTCAACAGCGCACCGGCCGGCAGACGGATGCTCTGACGTGGGCCCGGCAGGGTCTGGAGCACTGCCACGTACCAGAAGATGATCTGCACGAGCTGCGGCGTGTTGCGCACCAGCTCGATGAAGCCGAGTGCGATATTGCGTATCAGCCAATTCGCCGACAGCCGCATCACGCCGACCAAGAGCCCGAGCAGTGTCGCCGCAACGATGCTCATCGCGGAGACAAGCAGCGTGTTGAGCACGCAAACCAGCAGCGCCCGGGCATAGGTATCGCCGACCGACCAGGGAATCAGCCGGAACGGAATGTCAAAATTGGTGTTATCGGCGAGAAAGCCGAAGCCGAACGTCGTGTGCCGCCGCGCGATGTTCGACCCCGCCTGGGACCCGAGGTACCAGACGGCCGCCACCACGAGCGCGAGCAGCAGCCACTGCGCCGCACGCGCACGCGGAGACGGTCGCCTGACCACGTCGGGCGATCAGTGCCAGGTGGGCGTCGCCATCAGCCCACCACCCGAATACAGGCTGTTCATGCCGCGCGGCAGACCAAGGCCCCCCTTGGTGCCGAACGTCGCATCATACACTTCGCCGTAGGTGCCGACGTCCTTCATGATGCGATAGGCCCAGTCGTTGTCCACGCCGAGCAGCTTGCCGAAGTCGCCTTCCAGGCCCAGGAAACGGCGCGCCTCCGGGTCCTTGGTGGATGATTTGACCTGATCGACCGTTGCCTTGGTGATGCCGAGTACCTCGCCTTCGAGCATGGCATAATGCACCCACTTCACCAGCCGCGTCCAAGCCTCGTCGCCCTGGCGGGTGAACGGACCGAGCGGCTGCAGGCCGCCTATCGTCTCCGGCAGGAAGATCCAGTCGCCCGGCTGCTTCATGGTGGATCGCGCCGCGGCGACCGAACCGCCATCGTCGGTGTAGCCGTCGCATCGGCCGGCATCGGCGGCGGCGAATGCCTCCTCCGGCTTGTCGAACAGCAGCGTGTTGATCTTGATGTTGTTGGCACGATTGTAGTCGGCGATGTTGGTCTCCAGCGTGGTGCCGGTCAGCACGCAGATCGTGGCGCCGTTCAGGTCCTTGGTGTGCGCGACGCCAAGGCTCTTGCGCACCATGAAGGTCTGGGCGGTGTAGAAATTGACCGCCGGTTCGTCCAGGCCAAGCTGCGTATTGCGGATGAAGGTGTGCTCGGAGTCGCGGATCAGCACATCGATCTCGCCAGATTGCAGCACGGAGAAGCGGACCTTGGACGTGGTGCCGATGAACTTGATCTTGGTGGGCGAGCCGAGAATGGCATCGGAGAGAGCCCGGCAGAGCGCGATATCGAGACCTTGCCATTCGCCCTTGGAATCCTGGAAGGCATAGCCCGGGATTCCGGTATCGACACCGCAGATCAACTGCCCGCGCTTCTTCACCGCGTCGAGCGTGGCGCTCTTCACGTCATTCTGCGCCCTTGCGGGGCCGGCGAGCGCCAGCAGCCCCGCGAGAGCAATGCAGCCCATGGCTGCGCCGAAACCGATCCGAGACATGACCCCTCCTGAACCTTGCTTGCACGTCGATCGAAGCTTAGCGAAGCTTCCTGCCGTCGTCACCGGACAAGACAGGTATATTTGCAGCGATAAGCGGGGTAAGTCGCCATGACCATCGAATTCATCGGCATGATCCATCATCGGCATGCCTCGGAGATCCATCCGCCGGGGTCGCTGATCTTCGATCGAGGCTACGTGCGTGACTTTGCGCAGGCGGCGGAGGCCGCAGGCTTCGATCGTGTGCTGGTGGGGTATTTCTCCGACGGCCCCGACGGCTTTCTGCTGTCGGCATACGCCGCGTCGCACACCGAGCGGCTCGGCTTCCTGCTCGCCCATCGGCCCGGTTTCGTCGCGCCGACGCTGGCCGCGCGCAAGTTCGCGACGCTCGATCAGGTGACCGGCGGACGCGCGGCTATCCACGTGATTTCGGGCGGCGACGATGTGGACCAGTTGCGCGACGGCGACACGCTGCCGAAGGACGAACGGTATGCCCGCACCGACGAATATGTGCACATCCTGAAGCGCATCTGGACCGAGACCGGTCCGGTGGACCATGCAGGCAAGTACTACCGCTTCGCAGGCGCTTCGACCGCGATGCGCTGCGTGCAGCAGCCGCGCATTCCGATCTATTTCGGCGGGGCGTCGGATGCGGCGATCGCGGTGGCCGGCAGGCACGCCGATGTTTACGCGCTATGGGGCGAGACGCACGAGCAGGTACGCGAACTCACCGCGCGGGTGCGCGCGGCCGCGGAACTGCACGGACGCGAGGTGCGTTTCAGCCTGTCGTTCCGGCCGATTCTGGCGCCGACCGAGGACGAAGCGTGGGCGCGCGCCGAACAGATCAAGCAACGCATCATCGCGCTGCGCGCCAAGGCCGGCCTCGGTGCGCGCGAGCCGGCGAACGAAGGATCGCGCCGGCTGCTCGCCGCGGCGGCGCGCGGCGAACGGCTCGACAAGCGGCTGTGGACCGGTGCGGCACTGGCGACAGGTGCGCGCGGCAATACCACCAGCCTGGTCGGTACACCGCTTCAGGTCGCCGAGGCATTGTGCGAGTACCACGACCTCGGCGTCACCACGTTCCTGATCCGCGGCTTCGATCCGCTGGACGATGCGATCGAATATGGCCGCAGCCTGCTGCCCCTGACACGGCAGTTGATCGCCGACCGGACACGAATGGCGGCAGAGTGACCCCGAGGACATCCATGACCCCTTCACTCGGCAAAGCCGTTCGCCACGAATGGGCACTCGATGCGGATTTCCTCAGCGTCAATCACGGCTCGTTCGGCGCGACGCCGCGCGTCGTGCTTGCCGCGCAGCGCGATTGGCAACAACGCCTGGAGGCGCAGCCAAGCCGCTTCATGCGCGCAGTGCTGCCCGAGGCGTTGCGTCACGCGGCCGACCGGCTCGGCGCGTTCATCGGTGCCGACGGAAAGGACATCGGATTCGTCGATAATGCGACGACGGGTTGCAACGCCGTGCTGCGCTCGCTGCGCCTCAAGCCGGACGATCAGGTCGTTGTGCTGACCCACGGCTATGGGGCGGTACGCAACACCGTCCGCTACCTATGTGAGCGGGTCGGCGCACGCATGGTGGAAGCCTCGGTGCCGTTCCCGCGTCCCGACCCCGATGCGATCGTCACCAACATCGCAGCGGCGCTGACCCCACGTACGAAGCTTGCCGTGGTCGACCACATCACCTCGGGCAGCGCGCTGGTGCTGCCGTTGCAGCGCATCGTCGCGGCGTGCCACGCGGCGGATGTTCCGGTTCTGGTCGACGGCGCGCATGGACCGGCGCAGGTGCCGCTCGACATGCACGCTCTCGGCGCGGACTGGTATGCCGGCAACTGTCACAAATGGCTGTGCGCGCCGAAAGGTTCGGCGTTTCTCTACGCACGTCCGGATCGGCAGGACGACCTGCATCCGGTGACCATCTCGCACGGTCTCGGCAAGGGATTCCTCGAGGAGTTCGACTGGAGCGGCACACGCGATCCGAGCGCGTGGCTCGCAACCGCGGTCGCCATCGACTTCCATGCGCGGCTGGGCGGCGAGACGCTGATGGCGCGCAACATCGCGCTCGCGGCGGACGCCACGTCGCTGCTGGTGCGGCGCCTGGACACCGAGCCGGGCACCACCGGTGCGATGGCCGGCTGCATGGGCATGGTACGCCTGCCGCTCGCCGGCGCGGCAACCGTCGAACGTTCGTCCGATCTGCGCGCGCGGCTGCTCGGCGCCGGCACCGATGCGCCGACGCACGTGCATGAGGGCGCGATCTGGCTGCGCCTGTCGGCCGCTGCCTATAACGATATCGAGGATTACCAGCGCCTCGCAGACATCGTGGTCAAACTCCTGGCCGAATGAGCGCCGTTACGCGAGGTCGCGCCAGCGCAGGCAGCTTGTCGCTCGACCGGAGGGGAACTCGACCAGCGGCGGACGCTGCACGTCGCATTCCGCGATGCGCAGCCGGCAGCGCGGCGCGAATGCGCAGCCTGGCGGCAGTGCGTGCGGAGTGCCGCCGTCGTCCAACGTGTTGTGCAACAGCGCAGCGGTGTAGGGGTGCAGCGGCATGGCGACGATCTCGCGCGGAGTGCCCTGTTCGGCGACTTCGCCAGCGTGCATCACGACCACGCGGTCGGCGATCCCTGACGCCGCGCGAAGGCTCTTGCTGATCAGCACCATCCCCATGCCAAGCTCGCGCCGCAGATCGGCGAGCAGCTCGAGTAGTTGCGCCTGGTCGGTGGCATCCAGCGCGGCGGCAGGTTCGTCGGCGATCAGTAGCCGCGGATCGTTGGCGATCGCCATCGCAATCATCGCACGTTGCCGCATGGCGTCCGAGAGCTCATGCGGATAGGCGCGAGCCTGGCGCTCGGAATCGGGCATTCCGACGCGGGCGAGCAGCGCCTCCACCTCCTCCTTCGCCTCATAGTGCGGGACCTCGAAGTGCGCGCGCATCGCCTCGGCGATCTGCGCGCCGATGCGATGCACCGGGTTGAGGCTGGACAGCGGGTCGGGGAAGATCATCGACATCACGCCGCCGCGCACGCGACGGAACGCCGCATTGTCGAGCCGCAGCAGGTTGTGACCCTGGAGCCAGGCGCTGCCCTGGCTGACATACGCGGACGGTGGCAGCACCCCCATGATGGCAAGGCCGGTCAGCGACTTTCCCGATCCGCTTTCCCCCACCATCGCCAGCGTCTCGCCGGCGCGCACTGTGAACGACACACCGCGGACCGCCTGTATCGTGCCGTGCGGCGTGTCGATCTCGACCGTCAGGTTGCGCACGTCGAGTACCGCGGCGCCGGTCGCCGGGCGGCCTGGCGGCGGCGGCGGTCCGGCGTGCCGCCGGCGCCGAACCGGCGACGCGTGCGGTATGACTGCGTCGCGCAAAGCATTGCACAAGGCGTTCATGGCCAGGATCGTCAGGCTGAGCGCGGCGCACGGCCACAGCAGAACCAGCGGTGCCCGGGTCATGACGACGCGCGCGCCGTCGATCATCCCGCCCCAGGATGGCGCAGGCGGCACCACGCCGAGGCCGAGAAACGACAGTCCGGCTTCGAGCACCACGACGGACGCCGCGGCCACGCTGAATTGCACCAGCAAGGGACCGGCGAAGTAAGGCAACAGGGTGCGTGGCGCGATGCGCGGGTGCTGCGACCGCACGGACAGCACGGCGGCGCAGACCATTCGTGCGAAGCCGGGCGTGCAAAATACGGCGAACACCAGGATCAGCGCAGTGACGCCCGGGCCAAACAGCGCGACAACCAGCATCGCCAGCAGCAACGGTGGAAAGCACAGCACGATATCCATGCCGCGCACGGAGACCAGTTCGGCCACGTTGCGCATGAAGCCGCCGGCGAGTCCGAGGACGGTGCCGAACAGACATGCGAGCGACCCCGATGCTACGGCGATGAACAGCGATCTGCGAGCACTCCAGAGCAGACGCGACAGCACATCGCGGCCGAATTCATCTTGGCCCAGCGGGTGCGCCAGCGACGGTGACGCGAGATGGTTGGCCGCGTCGATGCGCAGCGGGTCAGCGAGCGGCAGCAACGGCACCACCAGTGCGACCAACGCCATGGCGGCGATGGCGATGACGGGGCCACGACGGACTCGCATCATGCCGTACGAACGCGCGGATCGAGTGCGGCGCGCAGCAGATCGGCCGCGAGGTTCAGCAGGACGAACAGCACCGTGGTAACCAGCACGACACCTGCGACGATCGGGTAGTCGCGGGCGGTCGCCGCCTCGACCAGCAAGCCTGCAAGCCCGGGGTAGCTGAACACGTACTCCACCACAACGGCGCTGCCGAGCAATATGCCGAGCTGCCGTGCGAGCGCCGTCATCACCGGCGGCAGCGCGTTGCGCAATATGTGGTGCAGCAGAATGCGCACCGGTCCGAGGCCCTTCGCCCACGCGGTGCGCACGAAATCGCGCTGGATCACATCGAGCACGGCGATGCGTGTCATGCGGAACACGGTGGCGGAGAGACCGACCGCGATGGCGATGGCGGGCATCGTCAGTCTCGCAAGGTGGCCGAACGGATCGTCCGCAAACGACAAATAGCCCGCCGCCGACACGGCGTACAGCGGCTGGCCGAACAGCAGCACCAGCAGCGTGCCGACCACGAATGCGGGCACGGCGAGGGCAAGGGTCGACAGCGAGATGGCGACCCGTTCGAGTTCGCTGTGGCGGCCGATCGCCGCGAACAGGCCGCCGGGAATGCCGATCAGCATGGCGAGCACCGCGGCAAATCCGATCAACTCCAGTGTTCGCGGCAGCCTTGCGCCTATCTCGTCGGCGACCGGGCTGCCATCCTGCAGCGATCGGCCGAGATCGCCGGCAAGAAAGTGGCCAAAGTCGTCGAAATATTGCATGAGCACAGAGCGATCGGGATGTACCGCTGGATCGCCTGGCGCGAGGCGAACGGTAAGGAACACGATGGATGCAGTGGCCCAGACGAGCAGAACGGCAACGCCGATCCGTCTTGCGATCCAGGGCATAAGCTGGCGGTTCCTTCAGAATCGGTGGATGCGCACGGCAGCATATGCGCTGCGTCGATTCCGTGTCGCCCCCAATCGAGCGCCGCTCCAAGGCAATAGGGCAAACGCGTCAGGTATCGTCGTCGCCTCGGCTTTCCCTGTCATTGCGAGCGAAGCGAAGCAATCTCCATCGCGTGATGCACTGCGATGGAGATTGCCGCGTCGCTTCGCTCCTCGCAATGACAGGACAACCCGAACAATCGCCCTGAGCGCTGCTCGGCGGCGCCGCTTCACCTAGCCCACATGCAGCACCGCCTTGCCGACGAACTCGCGGGCGAGCAGACGGCGGGCGATGGAGGCGATGTCGGTCCACGGCGCCTCGATCTCGATTTGCGGACGTAACCGGCCGCGCGCAACCTCGCGCGCCAGCACCGCGAGGCCCTCGCCCGCGGGCTCCACCTGGCGCAGTTCGTGGAACAGGATCAGGCCGTACAAGCGCACGCCGCCCTGGCGGAAGAACGCTCCGCTCTCGAACGTCGTTGTCGGCGCTTCGGAGACGCCGAAGTGCACGCAGGTGCCATTCGCCTGCAACATCGTCAATGCCGCGGCGAGTGCCGAACCACCGATCGAATCGAGAATCAGGTGATAGGGACCATGCGAGGCGGCCGCGCGCAGATCGGGCGCGACGATCACATTGTCGCCGCACCATTCCGCAAGCATCGGTTTCTGCTCGGCGCGCCGTACGTGTCCGTACACATCGGCGCCCGCGGTGGCAGCGAGCTGGATCGCGAGGTGCCCGACACCGCCCGTCGTGCCATCGACCAGGACCTTGCGTCCGAGCAGCAGCCCGCCCTGGCGCAGCGCATGCAGCGCGGTCAGGCCGGCCACCGGCAAGGTCGCGGCCTGCGCGTCGGTCACCTTGTCCGGCAGCGCTGCGATCGCGTGGCTGGGTGCGCGCAGACGTTCCGCCCAGGCACCGGTGGACAGCATGCCGACCACGCGCGTGCCCGCCGGTAGGCCACTGCCATCCGCCGCCGCTTCGTCGATGACGCCGGCGAAATCCCAACCTGGGCGTGCACCGGCGACGGATTGCGACAACGCGCGATTGACCTCGCCGCGGTTGAGCGAAATCGCAGTGACGCGGACGGTAACATCGCCGCTCGCGGCCGGCGGGAGGTCGACAGGCTGCACAGTCAGCTTGTCGCGATGCGCCGGATCCACGACGATGGCGCGGACGGATTGGGGCATGATATCTCCTGCGTGGGTTGGGGTGTCAGCTTCCCTTGAATCTCGGCTTGCGCCTCTCGCGCCAGGCCTGGTGCGCTTCCTGCTTGTCCTCGGTCATTTCCAGCATGGCGAAGCGGTACAGGTCACCCAGCACCGCGTCCGCCAGCGGCACGTCGATGCCCCGGTTCAGCGACTCCTTGGTCAGCCGCGCTGCCAGCGGCGGCAGCGAGGCGATGTGCTCGGCTACTTCCATCGCACGCGCCATCAGGGCCTCGTGCGGCACCAGCCATTGCGCCAGTCCGATGCGATACGCCTCGTCCGCCTTCAGTGGGAAGCCGAACGCCGCGCGCATCGCCAGGCCCTTGCCGACCCAGCGCGCCAGTCGCGTCGCACCGCCCTGCGCCGGAATGATGCCGAGGCCGCTCTGCGGCAACCGCCATTCCGCACGCTCCGACGCAACGATGAGATCGCAACAATATGTCACGATGCAACCGATGCCGACGGCGTAACCATTTACCGCCGCAATGATCGGCTTGGCGAAGTCTGTCAGCATCGGCAGAGGATGCGCGCGCCTGCGGTTCGGCAGGTCCTCGATGAACGCAGCGACAGAGTCCATCGTATGAGTGCGCGGGTTCTTCAGGTCGGCGCCGGCACTGAACGCGCCGCCTTTGTCGTCGCCGGTCAGGATGACGCAACGGATGGCGGGATCGGCTTCGAGTTCCGGCAGTCTCTCGCGCAGGCCGGACTGGAATTCCTCGCACCAGGCGTTGCGTGCCTCGGGCCGGCTCAGGGTTAGGACGGCGACATTACCGTTGCGTTCACAGAATAGCGGCATGCTGTTTCCTCCTGCGTGTGGTCCCGGCACAGCGGCTTGCGCGAGCACGTTTCATTTCCTCGCATTTGATTGACCGCCGTCAAGTTCTGCCGTAGACGGAACGTCCCTTCCGGTTTGCGTCCGCGACGTTCCGCGTGACGATCCATTCTTGAGTTGAGGATCAGCAGCCGATGACTACGACGGTCAACGACTATACCGCCCTGCTCAGCGGTAGCTACTGGAACGGTATCGAGGTCACTGGCAGTCCCGTCATCGTCACCTATTCGTTTCCGACATCATTGCCGGCCTACGATGCGTCGATCCCCGGCTTCACGCCTGCGACGGCTGGGACCTTCCAGGCCTTCACGGCAGCCGAACAAGCCCAGGCGATTGACGCGCTCGGCGAATGGTCGGCGGCGTCAGGCCTCGTGTTCATCCAGGTCGCAGCGGGTCAGGGCGACATCAACTTCCAGAACGTCGACTTCAATACGACAAACAACCCCTCCTATGCCGGCGCCGGCGGCATAGGCTTCTATCCTTTCGGCGACTGGAACTCCTTCAGCTATCCAAGCTTCTCGGGCGACCTGAGTCCGTCCGGCGATGTCTTCATGAATTCGCAGTTCCTCAGCGGTGGCATGGTCAGTTATGCGACACTGCTGCACGAGATCGGACATGCCATCGGCCTCAAGCACCCCACCGAGGTTGTAACCGATTTTGCGGCACAACCGGACCCTATAGTCCACGACCAGGTCCTGGTGTCTGGGGACGATCCGACGAAGACCATCATGGCGACCGTCGCCGACTCGTCGGGAGGTGCTGCGCATCTGCTTCCGCTCGACAAGGACGCGGCGGCCTTCCTCTACGGGCCAGCCGGGACGGGCGGTGTTGTGACCACCTCCGGTTCTGGCAGCAACGCAGTGTCGAACTGGAGTTGGAACGATACCACCCAGACGCTGACGCAGACGGCTGCCACGATCAACGACACGATCCGCGGCTCGTCGGTCGACGACATCATCACCGGGTCGAGCGGCAACGATCGGCTGTTCGGGCTTGCCGGCGATGACTCGCTCGTGGGCGGGCTGGGGAACGATTCGCTGTATGGCGGTGCCGGCACCAACACGCTGGTCGGCGGCGTCGGCGACGATTCATATTTCGTGGACAGCGCCACGGATACGATCATCGAGAATCCGGGCGAAGGCAACGACGCCGTCTACGCCACCGTCAGTTTCACCTTGCCGACCAATGTCGAGACGCTCTCGCTGTTCGGCTCCGGTCTGACCGGCAC
>JANWJK010000178.1 GCA_025452005.1 Acetobacteraceae bacterium
CCGCATTGATCGCCGCGCGAAACGCCAACGCCGACGTTCTTACCAAGCTCGCAGCGTAACCAAATTCATCGCAAATCGCGGGGATTTTTGGGGTCAGTAGTACAGAGGTCACCGAGGGGCACAGAGCGCGCAGAAGGAAGGAATGGCGCTTCGCGCGACCGGGCATGCACCAGCCCGCGCAATTGAGCCTTCAGCAACCGCAAGTGCATATCCGTGCGCATCATGCGCGCTCAGGAAGCCGCGTCATCGGCCTCGCCATCAAGGTGCACCGCGTCCTTGGTGCGGGTCTGCTGGAGGCCGTTTATCATCAATGCCTCTGCTGGGAGCTGCAGCACGCCGGCCTAAAATTTCGACGCGAGGTTCCGCTCGCCGTGATATACGAAGACATTCGATTCAACCAAAGCTACTTCGCCGACATCATCGTCGAGCAGACCGTGTTGGTCGAGCTCAAATCGGTCGAACGCATCCTGCCCGTGCACGAAGCACAGACGCTCACCTATCTCCGCCTCAGCGGTTGTCAGATCGGTCTTATGATCAAATTCAACAGTGTTCTGCTGAAGGATGGCCTGCGGCGCTTCATCCGCTGAGGGTAGGTACCGCGAGCCGCCGCGCGAAGCGCCATTCTTTACTTCTCTGCGCTCTCTGTGTTCTCGGCGGACTCTGCGTTGAACGCCACTATCCAAGCGCGCCAATCTAACCATCGAACCAATGGGATCCAGCTTAATGGCGAAAGAACCGCACGCCGGTGAACACCACCGCGGCACCGGCCGCGTCGGCCGCGGCGATCACCTCCTTGTCGCGCATCGAGCCGCCGGGCTGGATCACCGCGGTCGCACCGGCCGCGATGGCGGCCTCCAGTCCGTCGGCGAACGGAAAGAAAGCGTCCGACGCCACGACGCTGCCACGCGTCAGCGGCGTTTCGAGACCGGCCGCCTTTGCCGCGGCCTCACCCTTCCATGCGCCGATGCGCGCGCTATCCACCCGGCTTGGCTGGCCGGCACCGATCCCCACTGTGGCGCTGCCCTTGGCATAGACGATGGCGTTCGACTTCACGTGCTTGCAGACGCGGAACGCGAACAGCAGATCGGCCAGTTCCGCCTCGGTCGGCGCACGTCGCGTCACAACGCGCAGGTCCTGCTGCTCTACCCGGCCGTTGTCGCGTGTCTGCGCCAGGAAGCCCCCCGACACGCTACGGAACGTCAGCCCCGATGCCGATGCGTCCGGCATGCCACCGGTCAGCAACAGGCGAAGGTTCTTCTTACGCGCCAGGATCGCCTTCGCCGCCTCGTCGGCCTCCGGCGCGATGATCACTTCCGTGAGGATCGCTGTGATCTTCTCTGCCGCGGCAGCGTCGAGCCTGCGATTCAACGCGACAATGCCGCCGAACGCCGAGACCGGATCGCAGCGCAGCGCATTGTCCCACGCCTCGGCGAGGCTCGCCGCGCTGGCCACGCCGCACGGGTTGGCGTGCTTGATGATCGCCACCGTCGGCACATCGAATTCCGCCACGCATTCGAACGCCGCATCCGTGTCGTTCAGGTTGTTGTAGCTGAGCTCTTTGCCCTGCACCTGTAGGGCGGTCGCGACGCCCGGCCGCGCGCCGGTGGCGTAGAACGCCGCCGCCTGGTGCGGGTTCTCGCCGTACCGCAGCGTCTGACGCAGCGTGCCAGCGAACGCAAGCCGTCGAGGGAAGGTCTCGCCGCGCTGGAGGGCGAACCAGGCGGCGATCGTCGCGTCATAGGCCGCGGTCCGCGCATACGCTTCGCCAGCCAGGCGCCGGCGCAGCGCGAGCGTCGTGCCGCCATGTGTCGCGATCTCGTCCAGCGCCGTCGCATATTGATCCGGTTCGGTCAGCACAGTGACAAACTCATGGTTCTTCGCCGCGGCGCGGATCAGCGCGGGGCCGCCGATATCGATGTTCTCGACGCTGTGCTCCGCCTCGAACGGATACAGATTGACCGCGACCAGATCGATCGGCGCGATACCGTGCTCCGTCATCTGGGCAAGGTGTTCCGCGTTGTCGCGCCGCCCGAGGATGCCGCCGTGGATCTGCGGCAATAGCGTCTTTACCCGCCCGTCCAGGATTTCGGGAAATCCGGTGTGCTCCGAGACCTCCTTCACCGCCACGCCGGCCTCGCGCAACACCTTGGCGGAACCGCCGGTGGATAGGATCTCCGCACCGCTTGCCGCCAAGGCCTGCGCGAGCGGCACCAGTCCGGCCTTGTCGGAAACCGAGATCAACGCACGACGAATGGGAACGATGTCAGTCATGCGGGCGGGATAACCCTACAGCCCCAGCAGGTCCAGCGTACGTGCAACCACCTTCGCCTCATCGTAACGCTGCACCGCACGTTTGCGACCGGCTGCGCCCATTTGCCCCCGCAGGGCCGCGTCGGCCGCCAACCGCCCCAGGGCCGCCGCAAGCGCGGATGCATCGCCCGATGGTACCAGCAGCCCCGTCAACTCCGGGACCACCTGCTCGGCCGGACCACGCACATTCGTGGCGATCACCGGCAGGCCAACCAGCATCGCCTCGATCACCGACATTGGCAGTCCCTCGAACCGGCTGGGCAGCACAAAGATGTCGGCCGCCGCCATCAGGTCCGCCACATCCTCCCGGTAGCCCAACAGCCGCACCCGTTCACCCAGGCCGGCGTCCTGCAACAATGCCGCCATGTCGGGGCCGCGATCCGACGTCAGCCGCTCGCCCGCGACCCACAACGTCACGCCCGGGATCATGCGCATGGCGGTCGCCAGTTCGGGATAGCCCTTGTGCCAGACCAGCCGCGACACGGCGAGAACGACCACCTGCCCGTCCGGCACACCGAGCGTGGCGCGGGTCCGCTGACGGGCAGGGAGATCGGGCTTGAAGCACGCCGGGTCGCGGCCGTTGCCGATCGCGATGGCGCCGCGATGGATGTGCAACCGCCGCGCGTCGTTCGCCTCCGCCTCGCTGACGGTGAGGAACGTACCGGTGACCCTGGCCGCCAGCCACTCCATTGCGAAGCCGACAACGCTGCGCGGCCAGGAACCGGGAAAGTTGAACCAGAAGCCATGCCCGGTATAGGCAATGCGCGGCACGCCCACCCACCAGGCCGCCATCCGCGCCAGAAAGCCGCTGATCGGCATATGCGCGTGGACGAGGTCCGGCCGCTCTGCGCGGAACAGCCGCACCAGGGCGCGAAACGCCCGCCAATGGGCTCCCAGCGACACGCTGCGCTCCAGTCGCAACGCTTCGACCCGGAAGCCCTCGGCGCGCGGTACCGCCAGAAAATGACCATCGGCGCAGACGCCGATCACCTCATGCCCGCGCGCCCGTATCGCCCGCATCAACGGCAGCAGGAACTGCCTGAGCGAGAAATCGACGTTGGTAACCTCGATGACCTTCAACCGACCTTGCTGATCGCCCATTTCACCTGCTGCGGGCCATCGGCGAAGCCGGTGAGCACGACCTGCTCGCTGCGGCGCGGTTCATGGCCGCCAAGATAGATGCTCTCGTCCAGACTCATCCGGGCCCCGTCGGCACGCAGCCGCCAGCCACCGCCCGATCGCAGGCGGAGCAGCACGGCTTCGCCATCCTGCTGCAGGCTCGCGTTGACGTCAGGATGCAGGTGGAACCGTAGCGTGAAGGGCTGTGGGGTAGGCGCTTCCACGACATCTTCGCCACGAACGTCCTCGCCGCTTTCCGCCAAATAGAGACGACGCCGATGTACCGCGCCGAACAGCTTCTTCCAGCCGTCATGGCTCGCTTCCAGCCAGTGCGCGCCGTTGGCCTCCTGGCGCTGCGCCTCCACGAGTCCCGGACGGCGGCCCAGTCCGTCGGGCCTCAATTCGGACGAGCTGACATCGGCGATCACCAGTGTGGAATGGGCGGCTGTCGCCCGGGTCGCGTCCCGCCATTCCAGGCTGCCGCCGGGCACGGCACCGCAGTTCACGATCATGCGGTCGCGCCCGACCGACAGTTCCATGGACAGGGTCCCGGCATGCGCCGATCGATCCACGCCCTGTGGCGGCGGTGCACCGCAATCGACGATCAGTACGCTGCGGCCCGCCTGGAGCCGCTGGAACCCGCCATCGGTCAGCGCGAGGGGTCCGCGGCCCGCGCGTCCCGCCTGGGCGAGTGCGATCTCGATCAGGCTGCTGCTCTCCTCCCTGCTGCCATTGAAGAGTGCCAGCCCGCCATCGCCGTGCCGCATCACCCGCAGCGCCGGTGCCATCCGCTCGATCGCGCCGGTCAGCGAGGGTGGCGGCTGCGTCTGCGCGGCCTGCAGCAGCGTGCGGATCTCGGTCAGGTCCTGC
This sequence comes from Acetobacteraceae bacterium, assembly GCA_025452005.1. Taxonomy (GTDB): domain Bacteria; phylum Pseudomonadota; class Alphaproteobacteria; order Acetobacterales; family Acetobacteraceae; genus JAMXLO01. The sequence goes on from JANWJK010000178.1 coordinate 4,300, forward strand.
AAAGCGGCAAGCTGCGCAGCGGGACTGCGTTCGGCATGGCAGCCGTCCGGCAGCACCTGCCGCGTGATCTCCTGCGGCAGGAAACGCAACGCACGCGTCAGGAACCCGGCGTGTTCCGGCAGTGCGACTGCCGCAGCGATGAGGCCCTTTAACGCGGTGAGCGCCCGTGCATCGAGCTCCTCGGTGGGCAGAGCTGCCGACAGGCCTCGGGCATCGGAGACCAGCCGGCTCATCAGCTTCTGGCGGAATGTATCGTCAGCGGTGGCGGCGAAGAAGTCGTAATGGCCGAGCCAGGCAGTGATCCGCGCGCCAACGACATCCGGGCGGCGTGCAAGCGCCGCGCCGGGAGGCGAGGCGATCCATTCGGCTACGAGCGCGCGGGCGCGCAAGCGCGCGGCGTCGGTGCCGAGGGCGCGCAGGTCGCGCAACCAGGTGAAGTCGTGTGCCGAGGCATCCAGCAGAGCGGATCCCGAGGCCTCGTTCCAGGCGCCCGGGCGCAGCGCGCGCACGCCGCCTCCAAACTCCAGCTCACCCCGCAGCAGCCTGGCGCCACGGCCGGAATCCCCAGGCCAAGGATCGCGCACCGGCAAGGCCGGCGCGTCGGGAACGCGGCCCATGCGCAGGCTCGGCAGACGCGCGATTGCGCGGCGCGCATCGCGCAGCCAGCGCCGCGGGCTTGGTGCCGTCATCCAGCCGGACCCTCGCCGCGCAGCGCGGCTATGGCCGCCGCATAGTCCGGGGCGCCGAACACGGCGGTGCCGGCGACCAACGTGTCGGCGCCGGCGCCGATGACGTGTGGTGCCGTCTCGGGCGTGATGCCGCCGTCCACCGACAGTGCGATCGAACGGCCCGAGTCACCGATCATCCGGCGCAAGGCGGCGATCTTCGGCAACTGCGACGGCAGGAATGCCTGGCCACCGAATCCGGGATTCACGGACATGACCAGGATGATGTCGACGAGATCGAGCACCCACGCAATGCTTTCCACCGGCGTCGCAGGATTCAGCACGACGCCGGCGCGTTTGCCGTGCGAGCGGATGAGCTGGAGCGTGCGGTGCAAATGCGGCCCTGCTTCCGGGTGCACCAGCATATGGTCGGCGCCGGCCTCGGCGAATGCCTCGACGAAAGGATCGACCGGCGCGATCATCAGGTGCACGTCGAATGGCAGCCTGGTGCGGGAACGCAGGCTTCGCAGGATCGGCGGGCCGAAGCTCATGTTCGGCACGAAATGGCCATCCATCACGTCGAGATGCAGCCAATCGGCGCCGGCTGCTTCGATCGCTGCCACTTCGTCCTGCAATCGCGCGAAGTCGGCCGCGAGGATGCTTGGCGCAACGGTGATTCGGGCGGGCTGTGATGCGGGCATGGCCGGGATGTAGACAGCAGGTCCGGCTGAACACAAGTTGCTGCTCAGGTCTTGATCAGGCGCGCGGCAAAGAATCCATCCATGCCGCCCTGCGCGGCCCACAGGCTCGGCAGTGTACGCAGATTGCCATCCGGGGTCAGCGCCTCCGGCACGGCCGCAAGCTCCGTCGGCGTGAACGGGTCATGCCGCACATCGCCGCGTGCCACGGCCGTTGCGACACGCAGTACGCCCTCCTCGGGCTGCAAGGAGCACACCGAATAAATCAGCCGGCCGCCTCGGCGGAGCATGGCGATGGCAGCCCGCAGCAGCCTGTCCTGCGCTTCCGTCAGCACGTGCACGTCGCGTGGCCGCTTGATGTGCGGCACGTCGGGATGGCGGCGGATGGTTCCGGTGGCACTGCACGGGGCGTCGAGCAGGACGGCGTCGAACGGCGCGGCAGGGGTCCAGTCGGAGGCGTCGGCCAGGACAGGCTCGGCCCGCAGATGCCAACGCCGCAGGTTCTCCTGAAGCCGCGCCATCCGCACGGGGTCGCGCTCGACCGCGACAACCGTCGCACCGGCCATGGCGAGTTGCGCTGTCTTGCCGCCCGGAGCGGCACAGAGATCTGCCACTCGTTCGTTGGCCCGCGCATCGAGCAGCCTGGCCGGCAAGGCGGCAGCGGCGTCCTGCACCCAGAATTCTCCGCTTTCGAAGCCTGGCAGATCGGTAACCCGGGTTCCTGCCGGGAAACGCACCGAACCGGTCGGCAACTGGATACCGCCTGGGGTCGGGTTCCCGGCTTTCGGCGTAATGTCGAGCGGTGCCTCGCGCTGATTGGCGATGGCGATCTCGCGTGCCTTGTCGCCCCACGACGCCCAGAGCCAGGCCGGGGTGTCCAGGCGCGGTCCATCGAAGTCGGCGAGCGCCGCCACGCCCGCCTCGGCCACGCGGCGGAGCACGGCATTGATCAGTCCCGCGAATGGCGCCAGCCCTTGTGTGCGCGCGAGCGCGACCGCGGTCATCACCGCGGCATGGTTCGGCGTCTCCAGCAGCAGCAGCCCCGCCGCTCCAAGGCGCAGCACGTGGCGCACCGGTTCAGGCGGCGCCTTGCGCAGGAACGGTTCGAGCACCGCGTCCAGTGTTCCCATCCGGCGAAGCACCGCAGCCGCCAGTCGATGCGCTGCTGCACGATCCCTTGGCGCAAGAGCGGGAAGCGCATCCAGCGCTTCATCGAGCGGCCGGCGGCGATCCAGCACTGCGCTCAGCAGATCGAACGCCGCCGCACGTGTCGGGTCCGCCATCAGCGCCCGGTGGAACGGCAGGATATCTCGCGGCCGTGCAGCCGACAGCGCGCCAGCACCTGGTCGGCGAGCCCATAGACCGTGCCGGTCCAGCCTTGGCTCACGCGATGCAGGACCACGTAGCCGTAGTCCGGGATTGCCAGTGTCCGGCGTATCTTCAAACCGTCGATGGCAATCCCGGGATTGTCGGGCTGCGTGATGGCGTCGTTGGTGTCGCCGCCCTCGCCTACAACAAGCTGCGCCGGACGTGACGGGCCAAAGGTGTAACTGGTGAAGTCGTGGACGTGACCCGAGAGCACCATGTCCAGCCCGGCCGGCACCAGATCGCGTATCGCCGCCTGTTCGGTCGCGTTGAGCGTCGTGCCAGGCGCCACGCCGGGGAATTGCGCCAGAGCCCAGATCGGCCGGTGCGTGAGCAGCCAGGCATTCGCCGGGGCATGTGCCAACAGCGTCTGCAACTGCTCGCGATAGAATGTCACCTTCGTCGGATCCGCCGTCGCATCGTCGGCGTCCGCGCTGTCGAACAGCAGGAGGTTCAGAGCGCCGATGCGCAGGGCATACGGCGATGTCGTCTCGGCGCATCCATCGGTTTCGGGATGCGGGTCGAGCAGGCGGAACCAGCCATGGCCACCGCGGCTGCACAGCTCGTGATTTCCGCGCACCAGCACCCACGGTGCAGCCGCCAGCAGCGGGGCGGCCGGATCGAAGAAGTCCTTCTGCCATACCGCCCAGTTGTCACCGTAGGGGCTGCCGGCGCAGCCCGGCTTATCGGTGGGGCAGGGCGATTCACGATAGTGGTAGTCCCCGACATGGATGATCAGGTCAGGCCGGCGCGCCGCGGCCAGACGCGCGACCACAGCGAACGGCCATCTCGTCGGGCTGTTGCAATCCTGTACTAATGTGCCCTTCCGCCGGCAGCCCGTATCACCGATCACCACGATCCGCTTGATGTCTCCCGGGAGGACGGGAACCGGCAGCCCGTCCACCGTGATGCCGCGCGTCGCCGCGGCGGTATGGGCGATGCAGACCTGCACCAGGAAATCGCCGTTCGGCTTGCCCCGGGTGCTGTTGGTCAGCGTGGTGCCGTCGGCGACGACCTTCGGGCAGTCCATGCCTGGCGCAGTGATCGAACGCACGTCGAGGCCGCCGTCGCTGGTCAGCTCCACCCACGGGCCTGGCATGTCCGCGCCGTAGGCCGGCGGGCCGATGAGCAGCAGCAGAGCGGACAGCCAGCGGCGCAGGAACGGCATCGGTGTCACGCGCCCTGTGCCGCCCTCTCCTTCTCGGCCATGCGTTGCTTGAGTTGCTCCGGCGTAAGGCGGACGATGTCCTCGTTCTGGTGCGCATAGAGGTCGTAGGGGTCGGTCTCCAGCTCCGCCAACACGATCCGGCCGGCGAGCACATCGGCCTTCCAGGCATCCTGTGCCGGTTGCCGCGCATGGAACTCCGGCATCACCTCGCGTGCGAACAGCTCGAGGCTGTCGCATATTGCCTGGTGGCTGGTACGGCCGGCCTGATTGAGCAGGATGACCTGATCGACATGCGCCTCCTCGAATTGGCGCAGCCGCTTGCGGATGGTGTCGGGCGAACCGATCAGGCCGTTGCGCAGCGCCTGCTTCGCCTTGTCGGTCTGCCGCCAATCCTGGTACTCGCGCCACAGATTGCCCGTGCCGGGCGCATCGATGCCCTTCCGCCCGTAATAGCCCAGCGCGAAGATGAAGAACGTCCAGCCGGATGCCGCCTCGATCGCCTCCTCGTCTGTCGGTGCGCACATGAAACCATTGACGATGGCGATGTTTGGATTGGTCGCGTAGTCGGTCAGACGCTTCGGACGATGTAGAAAATTGTTATAATACCGGTGCACCCAGGCCTGCGCCGCCTCCGGCGAGACGAAGCTGAAGCCGAGGGCGCCCATGCCCCACTGTCCGGCATCGCCGATCGTGCGGATGTTCGAGCAGGCCACCCACAGCGGCGGGTGCGGCTTCTGCAACGGCTTGGGGATCACGTTGCGCGCGGGAAAGTCATAGTACTGGCCGTGGAACTCCCAGTTGTCGCGGGTGAACATCGGGACGATGGCGCGGACCGCCTCTTCCCAGCGGTCGCGCTTGTCGCGCACGCGAACGCCGAACGGATGCAGCTCCGCCGGCCCCGCGGCCTCGCCCATGCCGAGATCGACACGGCCGCCGGACAGCAGGTCGAGCGTCGCCACCTTCTCGGCGACGCGCTGCGGCTGGTTGGTGGTGAGCTGGATCACGCCGTGACCGAGTCGGATGTTCTTGGTGCGCTGGCTCGCGGCACCGAGGAACACTTCGGGTGCCGATGAGTGGGAGTACTCTTCCAGGAAGTGATGCTCGACGACCCAGGCATAATCGTAACCGAGCTGGTCGGCGAACTCGAACTGATCGAGCGATTGAGCCAACAGATCGTGTTCGCTTGTCGTCGTCCAGGGTCGCGGCAACTGGTGCTCGTAGAACACGCCGAACTTCATGAGTGGTTCCCTTTCAGACGACGACGCTCAGTGCGTCGTATTCGTATAGCCAGTCGGCACGCGCGTTCATGACGCGTGGGGCAAATTCGCGCTCCATGAACGCAGGCGCAAGTGCGGGATCGGCCAGCTCGGGATGATGCATGTTCGCGACGGCGTCCAACGACCCGCGTACGATGCGCGATGTCCGCTCGAGCCGTGCTGCTTCGTAGCGGCGCAAGGCCTCTGGGACCGCGTACCTGTCCAGGCAGCGCGCCAGCACCATGCCGTCCTCGATCGCCATGTTGGCGCCCTGCGCGAGGAATGGCAGCGTCGGATGGCATGCATCTCCAAGCAGGCTGACGCGACCAGCCGACCAGCGTCGCATCGGCTCGCGCCCGAGCATTGCCCACTTGTAGGGAACATCGATGGCATCGACGACCGCCAGCACATCGGGATGGAACTGCGACAGGTCGCGGTGGCATTCCGCGGCAGTGCCGGCTTCCGACCAGCTCTCGACCAGCCAGTCGTCGCGTGGGACCGCGGTAACCAGATTGAGTAGCTCGCCACGCCGCAGCGGATAGGTGACGACATGGCCATATGGGCCAATCCAGGTTGCGGCGTGCCGTTGGTGGAGTCGATCCGGCAACCGTTGCATCGGCACCACGCCGCGCCAGGCCATGAAGCCGGTGAACGTCGCAGGGGTGCCACCAAACAGCGCTTCGCGGACGTGCGAGTGCACGCCATCGGCGCCGATGAGCGCCGCGCCGCGCGAGGTCTCGCCCGTCTCCAGCATCAGGGTCACGCTATCCATGTTCTGCTCGAACCCTTGGCATCGAGCGCCGACCTGCACTGCGCCCGGCGCGCGCTCGGCCAATGCCTGCACCAGCACCGCGTGGAAGTCGCCGCGATGCACCTGCCAATAGGGCGCACCGTATCTCTCGGCGCTAGTCGCGAGCTCCGATACACGCCACGCCTGGCCGGTGTTGAACAGCCGCAGCTCCCGGTGTGTTGGGACCGCTGCGATCGCGTCCATCGCCGGCAGCAAGCCGAGTGCGCGCAGCACACGCGAGCCGTTCGGTGAGATCTGCACCCCGGCGCCCAGTTCGCGGAGCTCGGCCGCCTGCTCGTACAGCGCAACCTCGAAGCCACGCTGAAGCAGAGCCAGCGCAGCAACGATGCCGCCGATGCCGGCGCCGGCGATCAGGATGCGCGGCTTGCCCATACTTCCCATCCTGCACGATCTCTTGATATGAACCGGGAACGTCGGCTGGACGCAAGCGGGAGGACGATATGCTCGATCAACCACAGTCCCAGGGCCATGCGAAACTGCTGGCCGAGCTGCCATTGCGGCTGCATCACCATGCCTATGCGGTGAAGGACCAGGAGGCGAACCGGCACTTCATCGAGGACATCCTGGGCATTCCCCTGGTCGCGACATGGTGCGAACGGGTGTTCCGCCCCGAGGTCGGCCGTGAGGTGGACTACTGCCACACATTCTTCGAAATGGCCGATGGCGGGGCGCTGGCGTTCTTCCAGTTCGCCGACGACGAGGCGTGGGAAAAGAACCGGGCGATTTTGCAGGATGTCGGCGGCGTGGCACGTCGCGTTCAAGGTGACGCAGGGTGCGCTCGACGAACTGCTGCAAAGGGTCACCGCCGCGGGCGTGCCGGTACGCAAGATCGATCATGGCTATTGTGTATCGATGTATCTGAAGACGCCCGACGGGCTGCGGCTGGAGTTCACCGTCGATGCGCCGGATGCCGATCAGATCGCGGCGATGCGACGGAAGGATGCGCATTCCGAGCTGGCGCGCTGGCTCGCCGGGGACCGGCGGGTCAACAACGACGACCGACCGCACTGACCGCGGCTACATCACCCGGTCGCTCAGACCTGCCGCCCGGTGCACGAAGCGGAGCGGCGGGTCAAAGTCGAAGTTCGTATAGACCGCATTCAGGTGCGCATAGGGCGGTGACTGGGCGAACAGCTCGAACGTCAGCCGGTGGCCGGCATAGTCCGAATTCAGCAGGTCACGGGCGAAAGCCAGCAGGCGGCGGCGATCCTCCGCACTCCAAGCCTCGTTCACGGTGTAGAACTTCTCGAGCCACGGCCCGGTCTCCGGATCGGCGAACGCGGCGAAGTCGGGCGTGACGCAGATCTGCCCGCCGCACAATTCACGCGCCAGATGCATCATCGCCGGCAGCTTCGTGCAGGCATGCACCCGCCCGGTGAACAGCAGCGACTGGTTCGGCATCAAGAGGCCCGCCGGGCTTGGCTGCGCGGTGGCGATCGACGCCGTCAAATGCGCATTGATGCCTTCACGATAACAGGCCAGCTCCGCCAGTTTCTCGCGCACCGCCTGCTGCTTGTCCAACCCGGTCTGGCGCGCATTGAACAGCGCCGCGCCGATCAGCATGTCGGCGAGATACATAATGCGCTGCGTATAGGGGAATGCCGAATAACGATGCAGCGTCGCGCGGATGAACGTCGCTGCACGCGTATGCCGGTAGAACAGCACATTCTCCCACGGCACCATCACATCGTCGAACACGATCAGCGTATCCACCTCGTCGAACCGGTTCGATAGCGGATAGTCCTCGCTCGGTGCGCGACCGGCGAAACCGGTACGGCAGATGTGCTTGATGCCCGGCCAACCCATGTCGGCGATGAACCCGACGGCGTAGTCCGACAGCTTGTCGTCACCCCAGTTGGCGATCGTCGGCTTGACAAAGGCCTGGTTGGCATAGGCCGCCGCGGTTTCATACTTGGCTCCGCGTACCACGATGCCCGCATCGGTCTCCTTCACCACGTGCAGCAGCATATCCGGATCCTGCTCCTGTGGCCGCTTGGAGCGGTCACCCTTCGGATCGGTGTTCGCTGACACGTGGAAAGGGTCGACGGTCAGCGCCCGCATGATGTGGCGCTCGACATTCGCGCCGAACTGCGGGTCGATTTCGTCCAGCACCGACTTGCCGTCCCACAGCGACCACAGCTCGCCGATCGTCTCGTCGCCCACGCGCACCACGACGCCGCCGACCTCGTTGAGCTGCGCATCGACATAGGCGCGCTTGTCGTGCCAGTCCTGCTGGGTCTTCGGCAGCTTCAGCGCGAGGTTGCAGCGCTCGCCGCTGGTGTCATCGACGTAGGACATCGCCGCGCTGTGCTGTGCCTCGTGTGCCATGTCGTAGAGGCGCGCCCGCAGCGAGACGATCGGCCGGAACGCTGGATGCGTTGGCACGTCGGCGACACGTTCGCCGTTGATCCAGACCTGGCGGCCATCGCGCAGGGAATCGAGATATTGCGCACCGGTTCTGAGCATGGCGTGTCCTCTATCGGGTGGTCGGCACGATCAATTTGCCTGTCAAAACCCGAAGTTGCTAGGCTGGGCAGATGCCCGACGCGGAAGCTTGCGGTGTCGCCATCGTGGACGACAGCTCCCTGTCGGCTACAGCCAAGCTCGCGACAGCCATCGATAGCGCCGGCCTGTGGACGACGCTCGGGCGAAGCCAGGCCGGACGTTCGCCGGACCAGGTCAGGATCGTCATCAAGCCCGAAATGGCAGGATTTGCCGTCGGCTCACCAACGGCTACCGAGCCGGTGCTGACCGAATCCCTCATCGACCTGCTGCACGACCGCGGCTTCACCAACGTGGCCATCGTAGGGGGCGCCGACAGCAGTGCATTGTGGGCGGAGAACCGCGATCTCTATGCCTTGAGCGATCTGCTGGGATATCGCTATACGACGCCGCAGTGTCGGTCCTACGATATCGTCGAACTTGGGGGAGCACTGGATGACACCGCATTCGCAGGCGACAGTGTCCTGCGCGGCTGCGCCATCTCGCGCGATTGGCTCGACGCGGACCTACGTATCGCATTCAGCAAGAGCCGCACGGACGAATTTGCCGGGTACGCGCTGTGCCTCGATACGCTGATCGGTGTCCTGCCGCTGACCGACAAAGACCTGCACTACCGAAAACGGCGCCATCCTGGCGACGTGGTAGCCGCATTGCTCAGCGCAGCGCCCGTCCAATTCTGCCTGATCGACGCGATCGTCAGCGCACATGGCACCGGCGGACAGCGCGCACCTGCCGCTATCGACACTCACACGATCATAGCGGCCACCGACATCGTCCTTGCCGATTATGTCGGTGCTCTGAAGATGGGTCTCGACCCCCAGGTTTCGCCGACATTCGCGCGCATCCTGCGCACACACCCTTTGCCTGTCCGGTATATCGTGACCGGCTCGCTGGGTCGCTACAGCAACTGGGAGAACGTTCCCGCGCTGTCGCTGCAAGCAGCCAGGATGCGCGGTCAGACCGAATCACTCGATCGCCTGGTCGAGCCGTGGTTGCAGCGCCTCGACCCCGAGCTGTTTCCGCTCAAACATCCGCTGGATGCACGGCTCAACGCGGCATTGGCCGAGTTCTTTGCGGGTTCCGGTGCCAATCCGCTGTTGATGTTGGCAAACCTGCTGCTCGCCGCGATAGACGCGGCGGCCGGGTCATATCGTACCCTGTTCGACAAGGACGCATTGCGCCGGCACTCGGTGCCGCTCGGCCTTGACCTCGATGCCATCCCGGAAGGCGCGTTCGATGCGCTGGTCGAGGAATTGCGCCGGCTGGAGCCGGTCGCTGCGGCTGCTCCGCAGGTTTCGAGCGAACTTGGCTGGCAGTATCAGGGTGGTGCCGTGGTATTCCGCTATACGCGCACTCTGCCTATCGACTTCGCGCTATTCGTGCAGCGTGTCGACATCTCCCGTACCATCCAGTTCATGAATGACTACCTTGGTGGCGTCCTTGTCCCGCTGGCGCACGATAGCTCGGGACGGCCGGTGCGTCAGGCGGAGCGCAACATCTATCTGCCGCAACCCAACTACCTGGTCCTTTACCAAGGCAAGACCATCGATGTGAGCAAACTGGAAGTGGTCGAGTATGGCGCCAACTGTCATCGCCTGTACTGGAAGACCGTGCTGAGCGAGAATGACTCTGCCGCTTGCGACGATGGCATTGCCACGTTCGACCGCACCATCGAGGGGACGCGCGTCACCATCACGGGAAGGCAGCAGTTCGCCATCCCGCCATTCTTCCAGGTGTTCGATCCTGACTTCGTGCCGGGTCTGAAGGCCAAGTTGGTGACGCACGCTTATCAGACCTTCTTCGACCGCACCATTGCGAACTTCGAGGCGCTGGTAGAAGGCCGAGACATCCGCATCGGTAGGCCGGTGGACGAGCCATCCATCCCTCCGGCCGAGCAACTCATGCCGTTGTTGCAGAGAATTGCCGAAATGGCGATGCCGCTGTTGCAGCGGGCCGCGGGCATGAGTGACGTGGCAGTGGCGGGTGAGGATCACCGGATCGACGCCGACGGCTTCGTGCACATAGCGCCGGAGCAGTCCGCTGTGTCCGAGACGCCATCCGATCCGGAGCGGTGGGTCAGCGAGATCACCCGGTTCATGGACGGTCTTGGCGTGGCCCTTCGGCGCGACCTGATGCAGTTCCGCAAAGTCGCATGAGGGCACTGGTGACCGGCGCTGCCGGCCTGATTGGGGCGCACATCGTGCGAGCCCTCGTGGGCGCCGGCCATGAAGTGCGCTGTCTGGTTCGGCAAACCAGTCGGCGCGGTTCGCTGGATGGCCTGCCGGTGACATGTGTCGTTGTCGATCTGCTGGATGCAGGCACGGGCCTCGATGTGGCATGCGCCGGCTGCGATATGGTGTTTCACACCGCTGCTCATTACGCCTATGGCGGCGTCAACTCGGTGGAGCAGCGCAGGACGGCTGTGGTCGGTACCGAGACACTGTTGCGTGCCTGCGCACGTCAAGGCGTTCGCAGCGTGGTGGTGACTTCGTCATCGGTTGTGTTCGGCTACCGCGATGATGCTGTCGGCATCAGTGAAGCCGCCGTTCTCGCCAGCGGCGATGGCGAGCCTTCCTATGTCGCGGCGAAAATCGCACAGCACCGGCATTCTCTGAGAATGGCGGAGGTTCTGGGGCTGGATGTCCGGTTGGCGTGCCCGACGATGACGATCGGCCCGACAGGTTCGCGTCTGGGACCCAGCAACGGTATGATCGCGGCCTATCTCGTCGATCCGTTCGGCTGCACCTTTTCTGGCGGTTGTAATATCGTGTCGGCGCGCGATGTGGCGGCCGGGCATCTGCTCATCGCAGACCACGGCATTGCGGGAGAAAGCTATCTGCTCGGCGGGGAGAACCTCACCTGGCGGCAGGTCCACGGCATGATCGCCGAACTGGCCGGTGTCGCTGCGCCACGTCTGGAGCTCAACCATGCAGCTTCGTTCCTGGCGGCCACCGCCGAGGAGATTCGCGCAGCCATGTCGGGACAACCCGCTCTGTCCACTCGAGAGCAGGCCGGCATGGTCGGCCGATACTATTGGTATTTGCACACCAAGGCGGGTGAACTGGGCTACTCGCCCCGCCGCGCGCGGGAAGCGCTGATCGAGACGATTTCCTGGTTGGCCGCATCGCCGCACATTGCTCGCGAGACCAGGACGGATATGCACCTGTCACCCGACATCTACCGTTTCCGCTCGGCCAAATCGGAAATTTTACATTGAAGAACTTTCGCAGCCTTGTCGTGCTCAAGCGTCCGCAGCAGGAACTCTGGGCCATCATGCGCGACCATCTGGTCGATTTCGCCGGAGACATTGCCGACATAGAGGAGATTCGCCAGATCGAGCGCACGGCTGGTGCCGATGGCATTGTCGACATCGTGAACGAATGGCGAATGCGTCAGCAGATTCCAGCCGCGATCCGTGCGATGCTGAATATCGGCGAACTGGGCTGGATCGATCGCAACACCTGGAATGCCGCGACCGCCACCTGTTCCTGGACGATCGAGCCAAGTTTCCTTGGCGACTACGTCACCTGCTCCGGAGAGACCACGTTCACTTCCGCCATGGCAGGGCAGGGGACCCGCGTCCTGTTTGCCGGCGAGTTCGATGTCAAACCAGGTCTGCTCGGCGCTCTGGGCAATCTTGCGCCAATGGTATCCGGCTTCGTCGAGTCGATCGTGACCACGATCATTCCCCGCAACCTACGCGCCGTGGTGGAGGCAGCGGCGGCGTTCGAATTGCCATGCGACAGCGGTTAGCCGATGAGCACGCTGTGGTGAAAGCCGAGCCGGGGATCGGCCAGCGGCGACAGCCAGGGGAAATAGTTCTGTAGCTCAGGCATCGGGATCCGGATGCGGACCTCGCCGGCGGGATAGTCGTAGATGGTTATGCAGTTCAACCCGCGATTGGCAGTGAACAGCAACGATTGGTCAGCGGAAAGCTGACACGCATACACCGAGTCCAGTAGACTGAACCGGCTCACGCGCAGCGCCCCAAGGAAATGCCGGCTGTTGGTGGAAAAGTTGCCGCGTGCAAATGCTTCGTAGATCTGCGTAGCGACCTCGCGCGGGCGCGCCAGATGTGCCGCGAGGTCGGGTCGCTCGTCGATGATGCGGAACCGGGCGAAATTATCGAGCTCGATCGCGATGATCGACTGGCTGCCGCCATTGCAGAAGATCAGCTCGCTGTCGGACAGCGTCATATCGGAGTTGATGTGCGCGGGGATTTCGCGTCCTGCCGCCCAGTGACGACGCACACGCTGCTGCCTGGCATCGATCTCGAAGGCGTACTCCTTGAGATACGCCATGCCCCATTCGTGATAGTCGCGATGGTCCTGCGGTGCGACGCGAAATGACACCGCATAGAAGAGATCCTCGCTGGGATGCACGGCGACATGCCAGCACGTCGCCGGCAGCGGCAGGACCGAGACGCGATCGGTGCGGAGATCCCAGATGCCGACGTGGCGTGCCTCGCCGGCCTCGCCGTCGGCGGGATTGTCCATCGAGCCATACACGATGTAGCGCCCTGAAGCGGTCAGCTTCATCCCGTGCGGCAGCTTGACACCATGCGGCACGAGGCGCCGAGGGTGCGCGAGATCGCCCAAGCGGAACGCGTAGAAATGTTCACCTATCGGCGTTACCATCTCGTTATCCGACAGCCACACGACATGCGTGCTGCCTTGCAGCGAGGTACGCGCCGTTTCGAAGCGCAGAGTCGAAATGCGTTCGATCTCGGTCAGCGTCCGCGCGTCATAGAACAGCAGATGCTGGCCTGCATTGCCGAGATAGCCGACCGACGCTGAAGGGTTGACCGACACGGCATGACCGGCGGCTATGCCGTCGAAATACACGATCTTGTAGGCATGTCGGTTGCCGACCGGATCGAACAGGAACAGGCAGACGCCAGCCATGCCTTCCAGGCCGTTGATGCCGTTGCCGTCCAGCGCGATGTGAAATGCATAGGGGTAGCCCTTCACCCCCACGACCTCGCTTCGCTCCGTGGTGCGTGCCGCGCGCGGCGCGCGCTTTCTGATCGCCCTTGCCAATCAGTCAGCCATTCAATTGCTGCGGGTGCGTGTGGCCGGCGCCGTGCGGCACGTACTGCACAGACCCTCGGCCTCGATGGTGGCAGTGCTGATGCTGAAGCCTGCCTCCTTCGCCACCCGTGCCAGAACGGAGGTGACGTCGTGATCCTGCATCTCCGCCACCCGGCCGCACTTACGGCAGATCAGGAATTGCGCGGCATGCGTGTGGCTCTCACCATCGGGATCGACGGTACATCCTGCGACACAGCCGACAAAGGCTGACAGCCGCTCCACCCGATGGATCAGCCCCTGCTCCAGCAGGAAGTCGAGGGTCCGGTAAATCGTAGGCGGCGCCGCGCCACGACGTGTCTGGCGTAGCCGGTCGAGCAGTTCATAGGCGCCCGTCGGCGACGCCGCGTCGAGGATCATGCCGAGTATATGGCGGCGCAGTTCCGTCAGATTCGCGCCCCTGTGTTCGCAGATCGCGTCCGCTCGATTCAGCAGGGATTCCGTACGTCGGGAGAATTCAGCCGCCATTCGATCGCCTCTGTCGATGACGCAGGATATCACGTTCGTCGCCGGTTGCGCTCGTCATGTTATAGTATTACATATCCCGCAGTGCTACCCCGAAGAGACGGCCGATGATGGCACTACGCGTGCTGACAGTCATTGTTTCCCTGGCGGGTCCCGCTGCGGCTCAAGGCGCCATCAGCATCGTTGCGGCCGAGAACTTCTACGGCGACGTCGCCCGGCAACTGGCAGGACCCGACGCCACGGTCACCTCCATATTGGGCAATCCCGACCAGGACCCGCATTTGTTCGAGGCAAGCCCGTCGGTTGCGCGCCTCCTGTCGGGTGCGGCGATCGTGGTCTACAACGGCGCCGACTACGATCCGTGGATGTCGAAGCTGCTGTCGGCAACGCGGTCGCCGGACCGCAAGGTCATCATCGTAGCCGATCTTGTGCACAGGCAGGCAGGGGACAATCCGCATCTCTGGTACGATCCGCCGACGATGCCGGCCTACGGCAAGGCGCTGGTCGCGACATTGTCCGAACGTGACCCGATACATAGTAGCGGCTATGATGAGCGGTTGCGCACCTTTCTCGCCTCGTTGCGGCCGGTGGACGCGAAGGTCGGTGCGCTGCGCGGGAAGTACGGCGGCATCATGGTGACCGCCACGGAGCCGGTGTTCGGCTACATGGCGGCTGCGCTCGGCTTCAAGATGCGCAACGAGCGTTTTCAGCTCGCCGTGATGAATGGCGTCGAACCGCGCGCCGGCGACGTGGCTGCCTTCGAGAACGATCTGCGCGACCACGCCGTCCGACTGTTGTTCTACAATAGCCAGGCAACGGACCCGGCGGCGCAGCGCCTGGTACGGGTAGCCGAGCAGTCGAAGGTTCCCGTGGTGGGAATGACCGAAACCCAGCCGGCCAGGAAGAGCTATCAGGATTGGATGCTGGGCGAGCTCGATGCGATCGTTCAGGCATTGACCGAAACCCGGCCATGAGCGCGATCGAATTCGCCGGCGTGACGCTGGCGTTCGGCGCCAGGACTGTGCTTGCCGACATCGATCTCAGGATCGACGACAACGAGTTCATTGGCGTGCTCGGACCCAATGGTTCGGGCAAGACGACGATGATGCGCGCGATACTGGGTCTGCTGCCGCCGAGCAGAGGCGCGATCCGCGTACTGGGCAAACCGGTTGCGCGCGGCAATCCGGTCATCGGATACATGCCGCAGATGCGCGGTCCCCTTGATCAGCTCCGTCTGTCGGGGTGGGACTTCGTCGCAAGCGGCGTCAATGGTCATCAATGGGGCCTGCCGTTGCTGAGCCGCGCTGCACGCCGAGAGGTGGCCTGGGCGCTGGAGCAGGTGCATGCAGCTGACCTTGCACGCCGTCCGTTGGCGGAGACCTCGGGGGGCGAGCGTCAGCGACTGCTCCTGGCGCAGGCGCTGCTGGGTCGCCCGCGTCTGCTGCTGCTGGACGAGCCGTTGATCAGTCTCGATCCGCACCATCAACGCTTCGTTGTCGAACTGACCCGCGCGGTACAGCAGGAGGTCGGCATCACCGTGCTGTTCAGCGCCCATGAGCTCAATCCGCTGCTGGGTGCACTGGATCGCGTGCTCTACCTTGGGCACGGAAACGCCGCGCTTGGCACCGTCGAGGAAGTCGTCACCGGTCCGGTGCTGTCGCGGCTCTACGGGTCAGAGATCGACGTGGTGCGGCTGAACGGCCGGATCTTCGTGATGTCAGGTGGCCACGACGTCGAGCGCGATGCGCATCAGCATGACCACAGCGAGCACCATGTTCACGTATGACTTCATGCAGAATGCCTTCGCCGCCGCCTTCGCGGTGTCGATGGTCTGCGGCCTCGTCGGCTTCTTCCTGGTGCTGCGCGCGCAGACGTTCGCCGGTCACGCGCTGTCGCATGTCGGCTTCACCGGCGCCACGGGTGCGGTGCTGATTGGTGTATCGCCCCTGTGGGGCCTGATCGCGATGACGCTCGCCGCGGGGGTCGGCATGGGCCTGCTGGGCGAGAGACTCCACCAGCGCGATGTGGCGATCGGCATCGTGCTGTCGATGTCGCTCGGGCTCGGCCTGCTGTTCCTGAATTTCTTCACAGCCTATGCCACGCAGGCAACCACGCTGCTGTTCGGCAACATCCTCGGGATCGATGCCACGACCGTCTGGACGCTCCTGCTGCTGGCCATCGCTGCCATCGCGGCACTTGCAGCAATTGCCCGGCCACTGCTGTTCGTCAGCCTGCAGCCTGAACTTGCCGAGGCGAAGGGCGTGTCGCTGCGACTGCTGTCGGTGCTGTTCCTGACAATCGTTGCGCTCGGCGTGGCGGAGTGCGTGCAGATTGTCGGAGTCCTGCTGGTCTTTGCCCTGATGGTCGGACCGGCGGCCGCGGCGCAGCGCTTCACCACGCGGTTCTGGAGCGGCCTCGCGCTGTCGGTTGCACTGGCGCTGAGCGAAGCATGGCTCGGACTGGTTCTGGCGTTCTATACGGATTGGCCGACCAGTTTCTGGATCACCGCATTGAGCAGCGGCGTCTATCTGATCGCGGTGCTGCATGCGAACTTGCCAGCATGGGCGCGCGAAGCTACTGGTGCATCGTTGTCAGGCTGAGTGCCTCGAGTGATGCAATCCGTGATCCGGTTCGCCGTCACATGGCTCGCCGCATGGTGCCAGGTCGTCGTGGTTGCCAC
The DNA here is from genome assembly GCA_025452005.1 of Acetobacteraceae bacterium. Taxonomy (GTDB): domain Bacteria; phylum Pseudomonadota; class Alphaproteobacteria; order Acetobacterales; family Acetobacteraceae; genus JAMXLO01. Next base: position 20,997 of record JANWJK010000178.1, read on the forward strand.
GATGCCTCTGGGTCCGCTCGTAGCCGGCTTGGGTCCACTCGGCGATGTGCCCATTTGCCATGCCGACGCCGACAACGGGCAACCGAATCTTCCGCAGCCACCGCATCCCGGGCATGCCTGTGTCCTGTGCACTGTCTGCCAGTCGCATGGCGGATCGATCGCCCTGCTCGCGCCGGCATCCGCAGTTGCCCATTGCCGTGCGGTCTCTGTCGTGCGCTTCGTCATTGCACAGCCGCGCGCGCCG
>JANWJK010000179.1 GCA_025452005.1 Acetobacteraceae bacterium
GCATCCGCGATCTCGCGCACCTCGATTGTTTTGATGAAGTGATCGCCCTTCGGACCGCCCTTGAAGTAGGTGTCGTTTCGCGCCAGCCGGTAGGCGATTGCGGTCTCGACAGAGACCATGCGGTATGGCCCGGTGCCAATCGGATGCTTGTGCATGCCCTCGGGCCCGGCCGCCGCGTAGTATTCCGCGGGATAGATCGGCAGCGAGCTGGCGATGTAGTCGAGCGCCGGCGGGAACGGCACTTTGCTGATGATCCGCACCCGATACGTACCGGTCTGAACGGCGGCCGCGATCCAGTTCACGTTCCGCTGCACGCGCGCCTTGAAACTCGGGGCGGAAACCGTGTTCAACGTGGCCACGACATCGTCCGCGGTGAACCTCGATCCGTCCTGGAACGCAACGTCGTCGCGCAGGTCGAACTCCAGTGTCGTGTCATTGACCTGACGCCATGCCTTGGCGAGCAACGGCCTGTAGGAGAAGTCCTCCGGATCGCGCCAAACCAGCGTGTCCCAAACCAGCGAGGCGATCTCCGCTCCGGTGCGCTTCGTGCCGAAGTAGTAATCGACACTTTCCAGTGGGCCCTCGGCACCCCATGCCACACGCAGCGTATCGTCGGCCTTGCCGGCGAAGGCCGGGGCTGCGATCACCATCGCGAACAGCCCGAGTGCCAAGGCGATGCGGCGCTGCATGAGTGGTTCCCGCTGGTTCGGTGCTACACTCCTAGTCTGAATTCGGTGGCGATGCCACGCGCAAGGAGACAGAACGATGTTCGTCATCAATGAGCCGCCGCCGCAGATCGCGGCAGATATGGTGGCGCTGCTGCGCCAGGCGGAGCCCGCCACGATCGGGCATTTCCGTCATGTCGGCTTCATGGACCCGGACGTGCGGTCGCTGCTGTCGGGCCACCGCATCGCCGGAACGGCGGTGACGGTCCGCTGCGCCGGGCTCGACACCACGATCGTGCACTATGCGCTGGGCAGGCTGCGGCCCGGCGACGTACTGGTGATCGACCGTGCCGGCGACATGCGCCACGCCGCCTGCGGCGGGGGCGTGGCGTTCGCCGCACGCGCGGCGGGGTGCGTCGGCATCGTCATAGACGGCATGGCGACGGACATCGATGAACTGCGGGAGTACGGGCTGCCGGTCTGGGCACGCGGGCTGTCCACCGTGACCGGCAAGCGGCTGTTCCTGCACGGCGAGTTCGGCACGCCGGTCTCGTGCGGCGGAGTCGCGGTGACGGCAGGCGATGCGATCCTGGCAGATGAGAACGGCGTGCTGGTGATGCCGCCAGGCGACATCAAGGCGGCGGCCGAGCGCGCCATCGGCATGCAGCAGGCGGAGAAGGTCTCGCTCGCGCGCATCGCGAAGGGCGAACGGCTGCCGGATATCAACGGGACCAACGCACGGATTGCCGAGATACTGGAGCAGCAGAAAGGGTGATGCGAGTTTACCCCGTCATGCCGACGCAGGTCGGCATCCACGTCTTTCCTTGCTGCGATCGGCAAGACGTGGATGACCGGCCATGACGGGTGGGTATCGACCGCACCGCACGTGGAGCGTCTGAAATGCTGCGACTTTCCGTCCTTGACCAATCGACAGTGGTGACCGGTCGCTCGCCGGACACCCCGATCCGCGAGAGCCTGGCGCTGGCGCAGCATTGCGAGTCACTGGGCTATACTCGCTATTGGTGCGCCGAACACCATAACTCGCCGAGCCAGGCCGGCACCGCGCCGGAGATCCTGATCAGCGCCATCGCCGCCACCACGTCGCGCATCCGCGTCGGCTCGGCGGGCGTGATGCTGCCGCATTACTCGAGCCTTAAGGTGGCCGAGCAGTTCCGCGTCCTGGAAGCGATCGCGCCGGGTCGCATCGATCTCGGTCTCGGTCGCGCACCCGGCTCCGACGGACGCACCGCTTTCGCACTCAATCCGCTGGCGGAGACCGCTGCCGACCACTTTCCGGCGCAGGTGCGCGACCTGCTGGCCTGGCTCGCCGGAGAGAAACTAGTGGAGGGCCATCCGTTTCGCGACATTCTCGCACAGCCCGGTGGACCGACGATCCCAGAGGTCTGGATGCTCGGCAGCTCGGACTACGGTCCGCAGGTCGCGGCGTATTTCGGCATCCCGTTCTGCTTCGCGCATTTCATCACCGATGGCCGCGGTGTCGATCAGGCCATGGCGCTGTACCGCGAAACCTACCGGCCGAGCGAACGCTTTCCCCAACCGTATGCCGCGCTGTGCGTCTGGGCGATGGCGGCGGAGACCGAGGCGGAGGCGGCGCGATTGTTCGCCTCGCGTGCGATGTCACGACTTGCCCGCGACCGCGGCGTGTTCGCTCCGCTCCCGTCACCGGAGGAAGCCGCGGCACATCGCTATTCCGAGGCCGAACTGCTCCGCCTTGAACGCCTGCGCGCACGAGCGATCTTTGGCACGCCCACGGTCGTTGCGGACAGGCTCCGTGCACTGGCGGCGAAGCATGGCGTGAGCGAGATCGCCATCCTCACCACGCTGCACGATCCGGAGGCGCGGCGGCATTCCTACACGCTGCTGGCGCGGGAGTTCGGACTGGCGGCACAAATCCCGCTCGCGGCTGAATAGAGGAGACAGCGAATGCCACAGTTTCTGGTGACGCTCTACGACGGTGCCGATGCCGAGGCGCCTTCTCGCCGGCAGTCCACGCGGCCCGCACACCTCGCCGGGCTCACGGAGAACGTTGACCGCGGCAAGCTGGTATTCGGGGGGCCGATCTTCGACGAGGCGCAGCAGCCGATCGGTTCGTTCCTGCTGGCGGATTGCGCGGATCGTGCGGAACTGGATGCGATGATCGCCAACGATCCCTACACCAGGGGGAACGTCTGGCAGCGCGTCGAGGTCAAACCGGTACGGCTGGTCGTGCAGGACGGCAAGATCACGCCCTGACGGGTCTACGAACGCCAGTCGTCTCGCCGGGCCCGCCAAAGCCGGTAGCGGAACGAGAGCCAGGCGATCAGCCCGGCTACGATCGCGACGGGGATCAGGATCAGCGCGAACCACAGTGCCAGGGCAGCGACCGCCAGGGCCGCAGCCAACACTGCGATGACGATCGCCCAGGCGAAAATGCGGCCAGCCACCGGCGGGCGGCGCTGGCGATAGCTCCCGTCCGGCAACAGGTCGAGTTCAGGCGGCATGCGGTCGCTCATGGCCGCGATAGTTGGCGCACCCGCGTCGCTGGTTCAAGGTGCGGGATGGCGGAGCACAGGGAGGCAATCGTGAAAGTCGGACTGTTCCTCAACACGCAGTTCCAGCCCGGCCAGGACGTGGCGGCACACGTTCCGGACCTGGTCGCACAGACTCGTGCGGCGCGCGATGCCGGATTCAAGTCGTTGTGGTTCCCGCACCACTACCTGACCGGCCCGCTCCAGATGCTGCAGATCGTGCCGATGATGGCGTATCTGGCACAGCATGCCCAGGGAATGCAGATCGGTCCGAACATCCTCATCCTGCCGCTGCTCAACCCGGTGCATGTGGCCGAGGAATCCGCGACGCTCGACGTGCTGACCGGCGGCAACTACGTACTCGGTGTCGGGCTGGGCTATCGCGAGGGCGAGTTCACTGCCTTCAACATGTCGCTGAAGGAACGCGCGCCGCGGCTGGAGGAGGGCCTGGCACTTATCCGCAGGCTCTGGACCGGGGAGAAGGTGACGCACAAGGGCCGCTTCTACGAGGTGAACGATCACGCGATCGGCCTGAGGCCGGTGCGTGACGGCGGGCCGCCGATCTGGATCGCGGGGACCGCGGAGGCCGCGATCAAGCGCGCCGCACGGCTGGGCGATGCGTGGCTGATCGTTCCCAGCACGACGCTGGACGAACTGACGGCGCAGATGCGGGTGTATCGCGCGGCGCTGGGCAGTCGCGCGCCCGACTGCTTCCCGATGGTGCGCGAGTGCTATGTCGGCGCGAACCACAGGACCGCGCTCGAGGAATGCCGCGGCGCGCTGCAATACAAGTACGATGCGTACGCGTCGTGGGGACTGTCGGGGCGGCAGAACCCGGCTTTCGAGGAGCTTGTGCGCGACCGCTTCATCATCGGCGACGCGGTGTTTGTGAAGGAGGAGATCGCGCGGTATCGCGAGGCACTCGGCATCGACCACTTCATGATGCGCTGCCACTGGCCGGGATTGGAGTTCGAGAAGGCACTGGGCAGCATCAGGCGGCTGGGTGAGATCTTCGCGTGAGCCGACACCATGTCATTGCGAGGAGCGAAGCGACGCGGCAATCCCCATCAATCCCCATCAACCCTCATGGGGATTGCTTCGCTTCGCTCGCAATGACAGGGGGAGGCTACAGCGCCTCCGCCACTGCCTCACGATACGCGCGTAGCGCCGCCAGGTGATCCGCCGGCCTTGTCCCCGCGATGCGGTGATGGTGCCGCCGGTGGAACGTCGTGGTCAGACAGATGTGCGACGCGCCGGCCGACTTCCAGAACGCGGCCTCCTTGCGCCAGTCCGCCGGCGTGCCGGAACCGCACGACGTCCACACCTCGATGCCGACCGCCTGCGGATCGCGCCCCTCGGCACGGGTCAGCGCACGCAGCTTTTCGAACACGTCGAGCGCACTCTGATCCGGCGGATAGGCGTTCGGCATCCAGCCGTCGCCCCATTTGGCGATACGCGGCAGCGTCGCATCGTGGTGTCCGCCAAACCACACCGGCACGCGCCCCGATGCCGGCCGCGGATTGATCCCCGCATCGTCGATCGTGTGATAACGCCCCTTGAACGCGACGTGGTCCTGCGCCCATAGCGCCTGCATCACCTGCACCTGCTCTTCCGACCGGCGGCCGCGGTTACGGAAGTTCTCGTTCAGGCCGAGGAACTCCACCTCGTTCCAGCCCACGCCGATACCGAGACGAAAGCGCCCGCCGCACAGCACGTCGAGCGATGCCGCCTGCTTCGCCACCAGCACCGTCTGCCGCTGCGCCACGATCAGCACACCGGTGGAGAAGCCAAGTTTGCTGGTGCAGCCGGCAAGAAACCCGAACAGCACGAACGGATCGTGGAACAGGTCCTTCGAGGTGTTGCGGCTCAGGTCCCAGTCCGGCCGCGACGCGGCATTCACGCCAAGCACATGGTCGGGTGCTTCCAGGAAGTCATAGCCCATCGCCTCCACGGCCTGCGCATAGTCGCGCACCACGGCGGGATCCCCACCGATATCGCCAAGCGGAATGAGCGCGCCGAGTTCCATCTGCCTGCTCCCTACTTGTCCGAATCCAGCACCGCCTTCAGCCTGTCCGGCGGCACCGCGATCTTGTCTATCCCCGCGCGTTCCTGCTGAAGCAGCATGCCCACGCGGCTGTCGCGGTTGCCCCAGCCGCGACCCAGTGCCTCCGTCAGCTCGAGTTGCGCGAGGTTGGTCAGCCGCATCGGCACGCCCACGTCGCGCGCGAGCTGGCAGGCGAGCGACACGTCCTTGTGCAGCAGCCGCAGCGCAAAGTCGGCAGGTTCGTAGCTGCCGGTGAGGAAATGATCCGCCATGCGGTCGAACAGGCGCGCGCGTCCGCCGGCGCCCTGGCGGATCGCCTCCCACAATGGCAGCGGATCGACGCCGGCCTTCACACCCATGGTGAACACCTCGGCCATGGCGATGTTCGCTGCGGCGCCGGCAGCGTTGTGCACCAGCTTGGCGATCGAACCGGCGCCGATCGGGCCGATGTAGCGCGCCGCATCACCCATTGCGTCCAGCACGGACTTGTATTTGTCGAACACCGCCTTGTCGCCGCCGACCCAGATCGCCAGGCGTCCGCTGTTTGCGCCGCGCGGGCCGCCGCTGACCGGCGCGTCGAGAAACTCCACGCCGTGTTCCGCCAACTGTGCATGCAGCGCGCGCACGACGCTGACCGCATTGGTGGACAGATCGAACCACGCCGCACCCTTGCGGAAGCCGGACAACAACCCGTCCTCGCCGGTGCCGACCTTCTCCACATCGGCCGGCGTCGGCAGGGAGGTGAACACGATGTCCACTGCCTCGGCCACCGCGCGCGGGCTCTCCGCCCAGGTGGCGCCGTTCGCCAGGTGACGCGAGGCGGCCTGGCGCGATAGGTCATGCACCACAAGCTGATGCCCCGCCTTCTGCAGGTTGCTCGCCATCCCGGCACCCATCATGCCGAGGCCGATGAATCCGATCTGCATCGTCGCTTCCTCCTTTGATTGTCGGGCCAAGTCTGATCCGGCCTGGGTATCTTCTCAAGCCGAGGATGCGAAGTCGCACAGACGGGTCCCACTGTTGTCCAGCTCGATACCGTAATGCGTCACCTTGACCCGGATCACCGAGTCCGGCCGCGCCTGGAGCGTCTCGAGGCGGACGAAGAATCCGTGACTGCCCTTACCGATCCCGGCGTCCGGCAGATCCTGTCTGAACGTGTCGGCCATCGGGTGCGATACCGCGCGGTCATCAACCAGCACGTCGAGCCTGACCGGCTCGTTCGATTGCGTCAGGCGGCACCAGCCATAGAGGTGCTCGCCGCGCACTCCCTCGATCACGCCTTCGTAGCGCCGCCGGGCACCGGCGAGATAACGCTGTCTGTTGAGCTCTATCAAACCTATCAGCCGGGCATGCAAAGCCGGATTTCGTGGAATGTCGCAGAACTGCATGGTGGAATCGACGAAGTCTTCTGAAAAGATCAGTGCCTTCTCATAGCTCAGCAGCAGATTGGGACAGGGAATCTGGTGGACGAACGCCATCATGGCAGTTTGATCACTGGCGACGTCATGCAGCACCCGCATCGGGTCTTGGAATTCCGAGATCGATGTTCGGACCGCCATCGCAACCGGATCGCGGAATGCCACAATCAGTCGCGGCCTGTCGAACATGGTCAATTGCCCGACATCGAGGGCACGGCACAGCATCGGAATCTTGAAGCCCCAGCGTGGATGTCGTGCGTTCCTCTCGGCGATGGTGTGCCGCAGTGCCACGAGATCGCGAGACGCGAGGACCCTGGTGATCGCCTCATCCTCAAAGACGATGTCGTTGACCTCGCTGCCGATGAAGAGGCCTGACTGCCACAGGATGGATGCGACCAGGCTTGTGCCGGACCGGTGCGGGCCGGTGACGATGAAGGTGCGGCCACGCTCGTCCGATTGCCGGTTGACGATGAATCCCTTGTTGATGAGGTCGTCGGCTGCCGCCATGCTCTACACCAGACGGTGCTCCTCGACCGCAAAATGCGCGGCGTCCATATCGTCATCCGCCATCGCGCATTCGAGGTCGACCAGACTGGCGAACGTCGCCTCTATAATGCCGGCCACGCTCACAGGCAGATGTGGAATCGTGCTGTTCGGTGCAGGCCCCTGCTGTAGAACGCGATACAACGCGAGGCCGGCAAGGCAAGGCAGCCTTCGGGACCGATCCGCATAGCGCTGGAGTGCCGCATCGTCCGCCGACTGGCCAGACAGCACCACTATCAGCTTCATACGGGCCGCGGTGCCGGTTTGCGGCAAGACGACATGTGGCTCACAGATGACCCGCGAGACCGCGCCGATGAACCCCCGAGAATCCTCGTTGCAGGCGGCCATCTCGGGCGAGACATGCGCGTGCATCCGGTCGACGTCGTTGTCGAACCAGAGGATCGGGAAGCCGTCGATCCGCATGTCTCGCGCGAGCGTGTTCATCGCCGGTGAGGCGACGACGTGGTGCTGCACATAGCGACGCAGCGCGGGAAAGCCACAGACCAGCGGGCCATGTACGTCCAGCCAATGCCGGCGGAATGCGGCCAGCGAAATGTCGTCACGGCGCCGCATCAGACTGACAGCGGTGATCATTGGAAATCTCGACGCATGGCGGAAGGGTAGCACGACGACCGGTCACGACCAACGACGGTGAGCGGCGGACACTCCCTCTCCCGCGAAGCGGGGGAGGGTTGGGGGGGTGTCGCCAAGTTAGGTAAACCCCCTCCCTACCCTCCCCCGCTGCGCGGGAGAGGGAGCCTGCTGGCCGATCGGTGCCCCAATGCATCCGCCTGATTGCCCCGCCCAATCAGCGATCAGCCGAAAGAACATCGTGCCCACACAGTGAGTCCAGTCACCTTTGTCCGTACGCAAATATGCTGAGTTGGCTCATGGCGCCGGCGCGCGTGCACCGTTGCCGGTCGGGAGAGCCTCCATGAGCAATGTCGCGTTGCTGTTCCTCTGCCTGGCAGCCGGTGTCGCCCTGCGCGCCTCGGGGCGCGTTCCGGACAACGCCCATCTGGCGATCAACGGTTTCATCATCAACATATCGCTGCCCGCGCTGACCCTGTTGCAGATACACGGCATCGAGCTCCACAGCGAACTCATGCTGCCCATCCTGATGCCGTGGTTGATGTTCGCCGGCGTGGCCGCATCCATCTGGCTGATCGGCCGGCGATTGCAGCTCGCCCCAGCGACGACGGGCGCGCTGATCCTCACCGCCGGGCTCGCCAACACGTCCTTTGTCGGTGTGCCGATGATCGAATCGTTCTATGGCGCACGCTATATGGCGATCGGCCTGCTGATCGATCAGCTCGGTACCTACCTCGTGCTCAGCACGCTGGGCATCGCGATCGCCTGCCTCTGCTCGCGCGGCAGCGCGTCGATGAGCGAAGTGGCGCGTAGGATCGCGACCTTCCCGCCGCTGATCGCGCTTGTCGTGGCATTGGTCCTCGCACCTGTCGCCTATCCTCCCATCGTCAGCGAAATCCTGACGCGCCTTGGCGGGACGCTTGCGCCGCTCGCACTGGTGTCGGTCGGCCTTCAGCTGCGGCTCGGCGTCCTGCGCGGCAGGTACACGCCGGTGGCGTGCGGGCTGAGCGTCAAGCTTCTGGTGGCGCCGCTCGTGCTGGCTGTGATCTATCTGAGGCTGCTCGGAGCGACCGGCACCGTGGCGCACGTCACGCTGTTCGAAGCGGCGATGGGACCGCAGATCGGCGGCGCCATCGTTGCCACGCAATACGGGCTCGATCCGCCCCTGGTCACCCTGATGGTCGGCATCGGCAGCATCGCCGCCTTCCTGACCCTGCCGATATGGTGGTACGCGCTACAGGGCACGTAGTTCAGCGCAGTGTGTTGACGATCTGCCGGAACGCCTCCTCGGGGAATGCCTTCAGCGACGTGGTCCGCACGTTGCCTAACTTGCCCAGCATCAGCGTGAACCTCGCCGCCACCGCATCGTCCGGCGCGTCGTAGATCATGATCAGGTCATAGAGGCCCATCGTCATATAGATCGAGCGGAATTGGCCGCCCATCTCCTCCAGCGTCTTCTTCGCCGTATCGACACGCTTTGGGCTGTCGCCGATCGAGCGCATGCCTTGATCGGTCCAGTTGGCAAGCATGACATAGGTCGGCATGGCCATTCCCCTCCTACTCAGTCCTCGAAACCCGGCCTAAGCTGACGACCGATCAGGGAGGGAAGCAAGCCATGATTGTCCCGGAAGGCGCGCACAACATCGAATTCGTCGGTCATACCGACCAGGCTGGCCGCGGCGACGGCGTCCAGGTGATGGTGGCACGCGGTCATGCATACATTGGTACACGAGTGCGCCGCGGCGTCATGGTCACGGACGTGCGCGACCCGCGCAATCCGAAACCGGTGAATTTCGTGCCGATGCATCCGAACTCGGTGAGCATGCATCTCCAGGCGGCCGAGGACCTGCTGCTGTGCATCCAGGAGGCCGATCAGAGGGCGCTGCTGTCGCAGCAGGAATATTACGGTGGCTCCGGCAAAGTGGACAGCAGCCGCTTCGGCAAGCGCGGCGAGGACTACGCCGCCGGCATGAACGTCTATGACATCGCCGATGCGGCCAACCCGCGAAAGATCGCCTCGCTGGAGGTGGAGGGCCTCGGCCTGCATCGCATCTGGTGGGTCGGTGGGCGCTACGCCTATGCATCGGCGCTGCTCGACGGCTTCACCGACCACATCCTGATCGTCATCGACATGGCGGACCCGACGAAACCGCGCGAGGTCGGGCGTTGGTGGATCCCCGGCCAGAATGCCGCCGCCGGCGAGACGCCATCGTGGACCGGACGCTACGCGCTGCACCATGCGATCGTGCAGGACGATTTCGCCTACGGCTCGTGGCGCGATGGCGGGCTGACCATTCTCGACGTGAAGGACAAGTCGGCGCCGAAGCTGATCGCGCACCGCACCCTGTGCCCGCCGTTCGGCGGCGGCACGCACAACGCGGTGCCGCTGCATGATCGCAATCTGCTGGTGGTGTTGGACGAGGCGACGCTGAACATCGACGAACAGCAGATGAAATACACCTGGGTGTTCGACATCCGCGAGAAGTCCAATCCGGTCAGCATCGCGACGATGCCGACGCCGGCTGACCAGGACTATGTGAAGATGGGCGGGCAGTTCGGACCGCACAACCTGCACGAAAACCGTCCGGGTTCGTTTCAAAGCTCCACGACGATCTTCGCCACCTGGCAGAGCGCGGGCGTGCGGGTGTTCGACATCACCAATCAGTTCCGTCCGGAGGAGGTCGGCTATTTCGTGCCGCCGCAGCCGACGCAATGGGCCGAGCCAATGCGGGGCCGCGCCAAGGTGCGGCATACGGCCGACGTGTTCGTCGCTCAGGACGGATTGATCTATATCACTGACTACGACGCCGGCCTGTACATACTGCGGTGGAAGGGCAACTAAGAAGTTAGGAGAGCTTCTCCCCCTCCCCTTGCGGGAGGGGGTTGGGGGAGGGGCAGCAGGTCCGTGTCCCCTCCCCCTCCCGCAAGGGGAGGGTGAGTTCTTGCCTGATGCCTCTTGCCTCGTGCCTCGCTTCCCACCGGAGTTCCGCATGTTCGAGACCGTCGTCATCGTCTGGGTGCTGGTCCTGATCCTTGTCGTGGTCACCCTGTTCGCCGGCGTGAAGACCGTGCCGCAAGGACAGGTATGGACTGTGGAACGCTTCGGTGCGTACACGCGCATGTTGCAGCCTGGCCTCAATTTCGTGCTGCCGTACGTCGATCAGGTCGGGCGCAGGCTCAACGTGCAGGAGCAGGTGGTCGAGATCCCCGAGCAGAGCGTCATCACCCGCGACAATGCCACCGTGGCGGTCGATGGCATCATCTACTATCGGGTGATGGAACCGGAGAAGGCGGCCTATCAGGTCACCAACCTGCAGCTCGCGCTGACCACTCTGGCGATGACCAACATCCGTGCGGTGATCGGCGAGATGGAACTGGACGCCACCTTGTCGTCGCGCGAGCGCATCAATACCGCGCTCCTCATCATCCTGGACGGTGCGACGATGCCGTGGGGCGTGAAGGTCAGTCGCGTCGAAATCCGCAAGATCGAACCGCCGGAGAACCTGATCCGCGCGATGAACCTGCAGATGACGGCGGAACGCGAGCGGCGCGCCGCGGTGGCCCGCGCCGAGGGCGAGCGGCAGGCGGCGATCCTGCGTGCCGAGGGTGAGAAGCAGGCGCTGATCCTGTCCGCCGAGGGCCGCCAGCAGGCGGCCTTGCGCGACGCGGAGGCGCGCGTGGCGCTGGCCGGCGCGGAAGCCCAGGCGACGCAGATGGTGTCCAACGCAGCGACGCAGCACGGCCAGGCAGGGCTGCGCTACTTCATCGCCGACCGCTATGTGCGGGCGTTCCAGGCGCTGGCATCGGCGCCCAACACGCGCCTCGTGGTGGTGCCGATGGAGTCATCAGCGCTCGCCGGCGGCATCGTCCAGGCGATGCAGTTGTTCCGCGGCGACGATGGCACCGCAGGAAGTGGACCGACTGACGTACCGCCACCACCGCCACCACCGGTCGTGCCACCGCCGGTGCCGCAGGTGTCCGCGGCGTCGCCATGGGGAGGCGGCACGCCGGGATGAGCGACTGGATCATCTGGGTCGGGGCCGGCCTGGTGCTGCTGATGCTCGAAATCCACACGCCGGGCGCCTTCATGATGTGGCTCGGCCTGGCGGCCTGCGGCACCGGGCTGATCGTGCTGGTGAGCGGGATCGGTTTCGAGCTGCAGGTGATAACGGTGGCCGTGCTGGCGGCGATTTCGCTGGCGGTCGGACTGCGCTTTCGCCATCCCCGCCCGCCGCGCCTGAATACCCAGCAGGCCGGGTTGGCCGGCCGCTCCGCCACCGCGCTGACATTCCAGGGCCGCGAAGGACGCGTCCGCATCGGCGACAGCGACTGGGCCGCCCGCGTGCCGCCCGATGTGGCGGAACCCGAGGCCGGCTCGAGGCTGCGCGTAGAGGGCGTCGATGGCACAGTGCTGATCGTCCGCCCGGAGGGATGAACAAATGGCCGATGCCATGTCGTGGGATGCCGCGAAACGCCTGGTGCAGGCGGTGGAGGACGCATTCGGTGCCGCAGATCTGGCGGCGATCGAGCGCGGCTTCACCGAGGACGCCGTCGCCCGCTTCGCCGACTTCCCGGAGATGCGCGGCCGGGACGCGATCATGCGGTTTCTGCGCGCGCGCTTCGCCCGCACCCAGGGCTATCGGCTCCGAAAGACGTTGCACTGCGTGATGGGCGATACGCTTGCCAACACCTGGGACGCAAGCTGGCAGGATGCGCAGACCGGCAAGCAGATGCTCGGACGCGGCACGGAGATCTGGGTCGTGCGTGACGGCCGCATCGCACGATGGGATGCGACGTTCAACGTGTGGGAGAAGGGCGGTCCGCCCGCGACGCCCGTCGTGTGACGCAAGGCCGCAGTTCAGGCCCAGCCGAGTTCCTTCATCGCCCAGCCGGCGTTCCAGATCTTCGTCATGTGCCTGATTTTGTCGCCGGCAAACTCCATGACGTAGACGTAGTCTGTCGTGGTGCTCTTGCCGGTGGGCGGGCACGGACCACCCTCGCCGGTATGCGTGGCGGAGAAGACACCGTAGGCGCAGACGCTGTTCCGTTCGTCGTCCGTGGCAAACGATTTCACCGCATAGCGTCCGTCGGGCATGAAGGTGAGCAGGCCCTTCATCCAGTCGCAGTAGTCCCGCAGCGTCTTCACATCGGCCAGCGGCTCGGACTGCGCCGCGAAGCTTGCATCTTGTGTGCAATAGGTCCGGCATACCTCCCAGCCGCGCCCCGCTTCGCATGCCTCGAAGAATTGCCTGGCCACTGAAGTGATGGTCGCCATGTGCCGCTCCCCGTTCCTGTTGGATGGGATACTGTATCGTTCATCTCGCGGAGCCACAACGTGCGTCGCCGCGGTCCGCGTCAATCGGGTGCGATGCGTTCCCAGGTGATCTCGCGCTGCTCAGGCCCGCCCGCGCCCGGACGTGGCGGCGGCCGCAGGATCATGCGGTCGCCCTCGAAGCGCACGTCGCGGACCTGATCGGTGCCGATACGGGCCGGATCCGACGCAGCATCGACGCGGGTCACGAGTCGGCTCCCGTCGAACGTGTAGTTGCCGCAATAGGAGGAATAGTCGCGGGCCATGCCGGCCGGCAGGCTCGGGCGCCCGTCGCACAACACGGCCATCATGCGGCCTTCGGTGGTGAACACCACGCGCCCCATCCCCCGTGGCCCGAACGGCGTCGGCAACGCTCCTCCCGCTGCGTCGCGCGCGACGGCTGCCACCAGCCGCCAGGTTCCGACGATGTCCGGCTTGTCGGTCATCTTCAACGACTGCCCTGCCGGGAATCCACGAAAGCCCGCAGGACGGCGTTCATGCGGGTCTGATAACCCGGACCGCCGTCGCGGAACCACTCGAGGATATCCTGGTCGATGCGTAACGAGATCGCCTGCTTGGGCTGCGGCCAGGTGACTTTCAGGTTGGTCCAATTCGGCTGCCGCTTTGCCGCGGGCTTTCCCGGCTTCGCCTTCGATCGTGACGGCGACTTGCTGCTTGCGCGGGCCATGTTCCTCTCCCAGGCTGTGTATCGCCTTGCGCATACGGATGTATTTGCCGGGAGGCAAGTCGTGGGGCAGCACCTCCCGTTCGGCCCTCCGCTGCACAGCAGCGCAACACTATGCTGCTGCGCGCAGGCATAGGCGAAGCAGTCGCCCAGGTTGAGCGCGGCCGCGTGGCGGCCCTTGCCGAAGCGGTCGAACGCAGCAACCGCCCGCATGCAGCGTCGATCGGCACGACGGTGGCGGTCAGTTCGGCCAGAAAGCGATCGAGCACAGCCGAGGCGTCCACAACCGAGGTGTTGCCTATCCGCGCCAGTCCGAGCACCGCTCGTACAGCGCAATCGGCGAGACGATCACCTGCTGTCCTGTCCGAGGCGTGCGGCGAGGCGGGCGGCATCGCTCTCGCCCGCGAGCATGGCGATGATCGCGGAGGCGTCGAGGAACATCAGGGATCGCAGGACAACGCGTCGAAGAACGCCTTGTCGGCCCGCAATTCTCCGGGGTGAAAAATGGCAGCGAACTGCTGCTGGATAGGGCGCTGGCGTTCGAGCAGCGGGACGCGAGCATTCGCGCTCATATTCATGTTCGACCACTTCGCGGATCGTCTCGGTGAGGGATTTCCGCTTGATCCTGGCCAGGCTGTGGACGGCCTCATCGGTCACCTGGTCCTTGACGTGGAAGGCCATGGTCTACACCAATCAACCTAGACGGATACCGGTTTCTGAATAGACTGACAGTGCAAGCCGTTCAATCGGCGGTTTGGAATCGCCCTCCACGGCGGCCTGGATGTCCCCCGCCTGATGGGCGAAATGGGCACGGCTCGATTCTCGACCTGATCTGCTATGACTCGCGGGATGAACGCTGCAGAGTCCAAGGATGGCGGATTTATACGCCAGCGCCGCGACGGCATGATCGCCATCGCGACGGCTATGCCGGTCGCGCTCCTGGTTTGGCTGGCCATTGCTTATTTCGCGCCGCCGCTGGCGGGCATGGATAGCTTGAGCGGCCGGATGCTCTTTGCGCTCAAGTGCTACTGCGTTGCGGTGCTGTTTTGCCTAGTGACGGGCGTCGAGGCCGTAGCTCATGAGCGGCTATCCTCGCCAGCATTCGATCCGCTTGCCGGGTTTGAGACACGGAGGCTGCGGGTCAATCAACGGTATTTACAAAATACGGTGGAACAAATCCTTGTGTTTGGGGCGGCACTCTTCGGTCTTGCCGCCTATTCCCCGGACGGCCCCGCAATCCGGGCGGTGCTGGCGACAACCATTGTTTGGATGCTGGCGCGTTTCGCTTTTTGGATCGGCTACCATCGAAGCGCCGCGATGCGGGGCCTCGGTGCACCTGGGATGGCGCTCAGCATGATCGTGCTGCTCTACGTGGCGGCCCGGATCGGCTACGACGTCGGCGGCTTTGTCGGTGCAACCATTCCGGTCGTCGCGTTCTTGGTTATTGAGGCTTTTTTATTCCGGGCAACCCGACCCTTGGATTGACGAACTGCGAGCCACGCGAAACTAAAGATGTTGAGCCGCGCGACGGGCTGTGGGGTATCAAACCTAAATCTGGTAGGCCGAGTGCGTCCATCGTGTAAAGCCGGGTCAGGTATTCATGAAATGCAAATCCGCGCCTTGCGACTTGGCGGTCGTTGCCGCACGAAATCGCGTCGGCCAGCCAACTCCACAGCCGCAGCCTCCCGCTAATCCCCGCCCAGCGCCGCCTCCGCCGCCCGCACCGCCTGCAGCGGCACCGACGCCCGCCCCACCACCTGGCCGCCGACACAGGCCAGCCAGTCCGCCCCATCCGGCCGCGATGGGCGCAGCTCGATCACCTTCGCCTCGTCGTCCAGCGCCACCGCGCGGTAGGTGCGCCAGCCTGACCACACCGGGCCCAGAATGCGAACGACGCGGGCGATGGCCTCGCCCGCGTCGTTGTGTCCGATCCATTCGAGGGTCCGGTGGACACCGGGCCCCTCCTCTTGCCGGCCCCGCATCCAGTGGAGGCGGGGGGCGTGCACTAGGCTGCCCCCTTCATGCGAAAACCGCCCTCATGCGCTCTTGGCCATGATCTCGTCCGCGATCGCCCGCGGCACCGGATCGTAGTGGTGGAACTGCATGGTGAACGACGCCCGTCCCTTGGTCATGCTTCTCAGATCTGAAATATAACCGAACATCTCCTTGAGGGGAACATGCGCCCGGACGATCACCGTGGACCCGGTGCTCTCCTGGTTCTGGATCATCCCGCGGCGGCGGTTCAGGTCGCCCACCACATCGCCCACATGGTCCGCCGGCGTGGTGACCTCCACGTCCATCACCGGCTCCAGGATGATCGGCGCCGCCCGCTTCATACCATCGCGGAAGCACGACTTCGCGGCGATCTCGAACGCGAGCGCCGACGAGTCGACGTCGTGGTACTTGCCGTCCAGCAGGGTGTACTTGAAGTCCACCGTCGGGAAGCCCGCCAGCACGCCGCTTTCCGCCTGCTGCTTGATCCCCTTCTCCACCGCCGGGATGTACTCCTTCGGCACCGTGCCGCCGACCACCTTGTTCTCGAACACGACGCCCTCGTTGCGCGCGAGCGGCTCGAACGCGATCTTCACCTCGGCGTACTGGCCGGAGCCGCCGGTCTGCTTCTTGTGCGTGTAGGTCTCGGTGTGCGGCCGGCTGATGGTTTCGCGATAC
>JANWJK010000180.1 GCA_025452005.1 Acetobacteraceae bacterium
GCAGTCTCGCCGGGGCAAACCCCCCTCTCCCGCGAAGCGGGGGAGGGTAGGGAGGGGGTGTAGCAAGTACTCAAACCCCCTCCCCAACCCTCCCCCGCTGCGCGGGAGAGGGAGTGCCCGTGCTCGCCGTCTCGATCAGTTCTTCACCCGGTCGCCTTCGGTTCGGGGCGCTAAGTCCCGATCCCGCCCAGCGCGAGGTACTTGATCTCCAGGTAGTCCTCGATCCCGTATTTGGATCCCTCACGCCCCAGGCCCGACGACTTCATGCCGCCGAACGGTGCCACCTCGGTCGAGATGATCCCCTCGTTGATGCCGATGATGCCGTATTCCAGCGCCTCGGCCACACGGAAGATCCGCCCGACGTCGCGTGCATAGAAATACGATGCGAGACCGAACTCCGTATCGTTGGCGAGCCTGATCGCCTCCTCCTCCGTCTTGAAGCGGAACAGCGGCGCCACCGGGCCGAACGTCTCCTCGCGGAAGATCATCGCGTCGTTCGGCACGTTCGCGAGGATCGTCGGCTGGAAGAACGTGCCGCCGAGCTGATGCCGCTTGCCCCCGGTCACCACCGTCGCGCCGCGCTTCAGCGCATCGGCGATGTGCTCCTCCACCTTCTTCACCGCGTCGGCATTGATTAACGGCCCCTGGCTCACGCCCGGTTCCATGCCGTTGCCGACCTTCATCGCCTCCACCGCCGCCTTCAGTTTCGCGGCGAACGTGTCGTACACCCCGTCCTGCACCAGGATGCGGTTGGCGCAGACGCAGGTCTGGCCGGTATTGCGGTACTTGCTCGCCATCGCGCCGGCGACCGCCGCATCGAGGTCTGCGTCGTCGAATACGATGAACGGCGCGTTGCCGCCCAATTCCATGCTGGTCTTCTTGATCGTCGGTGCACACTGCGCGAGCAGCTTGGCACCCACCTCCGTGCTGCCGGTGAACGTCAGCTTGCGCACCAGCGGATTGGATGTGAGTTCAGCGCCCGTCTCGCCGGACGGTCCGGTGATGACGTTGCACACGCCCGGCGGCATGCCGGCGCGCTCGGCCAGTACCGCCAATGCCAGCGCCGAGAACGGCGTCTGGCTCGCCGGACGGATCACGCCGGTGCAGCCCGCGGCCCACCCGGGGCCCGCCTTGCGGGTGATCATCGCGGCCGGGAAGTTCCATGGCGTGATCGCGGCGAACACGCCGATCGGCTCCTTCAGCACCACGATGCGGCGGCCCTTGGCATTCTGCGGGATCGTGTCGCCGTAGATGCGCTTACCCTCTTCGGCGAACCACTCGATGAAGCTCGCCGCATAGGCGATCTCGCCCTTGCTCTCGGCCAGCGGCTTGCCTTGCTCGGCGGTCATGATCACCGCCAGGTCGTCGGCATTCGCCAGCATCAGGTCGTTGATCCTGCGCAGGATCGTCGATCGGTCCTTCGCCAGCATGGCGCGCCAGCCGGCCTGAGCGCGGTGCGCCGCCTCGATGGCGCGGCGCGTCTCGGCGGCACCGAGCGCCGGCACCTCGCCGATTGCCTCGCCGGTCGCCGGGTTCTTCACCACGATGGTGCGGCCGCTATCCGCCTGTACCCACTTGCCGTCGATGCAGTTGGCCTGGCGGAACAGCGTCGGGTCGGCGAGCGGCAGCGGAGAGGTGGGGTTCAGCATGGCGGGTCCTCCTTGCCTCGGGTACCCGCAAGATAGGACGACCGGGGCGCAGTGTCAGCGCCCCGGTCGCGAACCGCTCACCAGCGTTCGACGGACGCCATCTCCGGCCGCAGCCGGTAGCCGCCACCCTCGGTCACCAGCAGCGCTGGATGCGCCGGATCCGACTCGATCTTCTGACGCAGCCGATAGATGTGCGTCTCCAGCGTGTGCGTCGTCACCGCCGAGTTGTATCCCCACACCTCGTGCATCAGGATCTGCCGGTTCACCGCCGTGTCCGAGCGGTAAAGGTACTTCAGCACCGCCGTCTCCTTGTCGGTCAGGCGGATGCGCCGGTTCTTCGCCGTATCATGCAGCAGCTTCTTCGCCGGCCTGAACGTGTAGGGACCGACCGGGAACACCACCTGCTCGCTGCGATCGAAGTTCCGCAACTGCGCACGCAGGCGGGCCAGCAGCTCGCTGGCGCGGAACGGTTTGGCGATGTAGTCGCAGGCGCCCGAGTCGAGGCCACGAACCACATCCGTCTCCTCGATGGCGCCCGTCAGCATCATGATCGGCATGCTGTGTCCCGCTCGCCTGAGCCGTGCGCAATAGTCGCGCCCGTCGCCGTCGGGGAGCCCGATGTCGAGGATGATCGCATCGAAATGCGCGTCTTCGTTGGCGAGCACCTTGTCGGCCGCCTCGATGTCCGCGGCGGTGGAAACGACGAACTCGCCGGTTTCTTCAAGATACTCCGTCAACATGTTCCGCAGCGTCTCGTCGTCCTCGACAATCAGGACCGGTCGTCTGTTCGGCATGGTTTGAACTCCCCCTAGGCAGCGGTGCGTTTTTCGACATGCCAGGAGGGGGCTGATTTCGTGGCGAAATTCGGTCCGCGGGCGGTCGCTTTGTCGTGAGTTTCCGCGCATTGCCCGCAACGGGATCAAGACTGCGCGATCACGTGGAGATCGCCTCGGCGACCTCGGATCCGCCATGCCAGATCATCGAGACCGCAACGTACAGCACGATCACCAGGCCAGCCCAGGCGACCCAGCGCTGCCGCTCGAGCACGCGCGCCAGCAGGTTGGCCGCTACCCCCATCAGCACCACCGACAGCGCCAGGCCCAGCATGAGCACCCAGGTGCGGCCGCCCGAGGCACCCGCCACGGCGAGCACGTTGTCGAGGCTCATCGACACGTCGGCCAGGATGATCTGCGTCATCGCCTGGCGCAGCGTCTTGCGCTGTGCGGCGTCCGGTCGGGCGTGTCCGCGCGCCTGGCGCAGTTCGCGGAACATCTTCCAGCACACCCAGAGCAGAAGCAGCCCACCGGCAAGCAGCAGGCCGATGATCGCCAGCAATTGCAGCGCGATGGCGCCCAGCGCGATGCGGATGACCGTGGCGCCGAGAATGCCGAGCAGGATGGCCGGCCGTTTCTGCCGGTCCGGCAGGCCGGCGACGGCGAGGCCCACGACGATGGCATTGTCGCCGGCGAGAGTGATGTCGATCAACACGACCTGGGCGAGGGCCATCAGGTCCTGGGTCAGCAATGTCCAGTCCATGCGGCAACGGCCCTTGTCAGCTACCGGCGCGGCGGTCTAGCTGGCCCCTCACCAGCACGGGACAGGGCAGCGATGGTTCCGCGTTACACCAGACCCGAGATGGAGGCCATCTGGGCGCCCGCCAACCGTTATCGCATCTGGTTCGAGATCGAGGCATTGGCCGCCGAGGGCATGGCGCATTACGGCCTGATCCCAGCGAGCGCCGCATGCACCATCCGCGAGAAGGGAGGCGCGAAGATCGCAACGATCGGCCAGGCCGACATCGACCGGATCGACGCGATCGAGCGTGAGACACGCCACGACGTGATTGCGTTCCTCACCTGGCTCGCCGAGGCGGTCGGCGAGGACAGCCGCTTCGTGCATCTCGGCATGACCAGTTCCGACGTGCTGGACACCTGCCTGTCGGTGCAGCTCACTCAGGCGACCGACCTGCTGTTGCAGGACCTGGATGCGGTGCTGGCTGCGCTGAAGTCGCGTGCCTTCGAACACAGAGACACGCCGACGATCGGTCGCAGCCACGGCATCCACGCCGAGCCGACGACGTTCGGTCTGAAGCTCGCCGGGCATTATGCGGAGTTCGCCCGCGATCGCGCGCGTCTTGTCGCGGCGCGCGCCGAGGTGGCGGTGGCGGCAGTCTCCGGCGCGGTCGGCACCTTCGCGCATCTCGATCCGCGCGTGGAGGAGTATGTCGCGGCGAAGCTTGGGCTGGCGCCGGAGCCGATCTCCACCCAGGTGATCCCGCGCGACCGTCACGCGATGTTCTTCGCCACGCTCGCGGTGATCGCCAGCGGCATCGAGCGGCTGGCGACCGAGGTGCGGCATCTGCAGCGCAGCGAGGTGCGGGAAGCGGAAGAATTCTTCCATCCCGGGCAGAAGGGCTCCAGCGCGATGCCGCACAAGCGCAATCCGGTGCTGAGCGAGAACCTGACCGGTCTGGCCCGCGTGGTGCGCGCTGCCGTGGTTCCCGCGCTGGAGAACGTTGCGCTGTGGCATGAGCGTGACATCAGCCATTCCAGCGTCGAGCGGGTGATCGCGCCGGACACGACGCTCGCGCTTGACTTCGCGCTGATGCGACTGGCGGGGATGATGCAGCGTCTGGTGATCTATCCCGACCGGATGGCGGCGAATCTCGAGAGCCTGGGTGGCGTGGTGCATTCCGGCGAAGTGCTGCTGGCGCTGACGCGCGCCGGGATCTCGCGCGAGGACGCCTATGCCATCGTGCAGCGCTGCGCGATGGCGACATGGGAAATGCTGGGGACGCCGGAGGGGCGGAGTTTCCGCGACAATCTGCTGGCGGACGCAGAGGTGGCGCGGTTCGTGTCGCCGGCTGAGCTGGATGCGGCGATGGATGCCAAATTGCACCTGCGCGCGGTGGATCGGATATTCGCACGCGTGTTCGGGTAGTGCAGGTTCACCGTGACTGGAATGTGCGGTACGGCGCCCAGTCGTCATGGCCGGCGAAGGCTGCGACGGCCGGCCATCCACGTTTTTCTTGATGAGGCCTTCGGGACGACGGATCTCCGGTCAGGGCGAAGCCACTCCAACAACCCTCCGATCAGGCGTCCGCCAGATCGGCTGCGGCAAGCTGGTCGAAGCGAAAGAAGCCGGCGCCGCGGCGCTGCAATTCCCTGATCCCCGCAATCACCCCGAGGCCGCTCTGCCGGTACGGTTGATTGACGTGCGCAAGGATGACCTCGCCGTTGGTCGCCGCGGCGATACGGCCCGCGACGGCGCGCGCCGGCAGCGAGGCGCCGGCATCGGCGTTCAGCGAATATCCGGCAATGCCGAAGCCAAGCTGCCGGATTTCCGCCATCGCGGCGGGACTGTACCGGCCGGTCGCGGCGCGATACCAGCGCGGTGGCGTTTCGGTCGCGGCGGTGATCGAGGCAGCGCCCTCCGTGACCTCGCTTCGCACCGTCGCGAGATCGCCGGCGACCGGTATGCCGTAGATCCTGCGGTGGCCAAGGACGGGCGGGATGTGCCACTCGCCGTGATTCTCGATGGCGAACAGATCGTGGTGCGCCAGCAGGAACGCCAGACCCACGGGATTACCGCGCAGCCAGATCCCTGTCGCAAAGATCGTCGCCGGGATGCGGCTCTCGACCAACGCCGTGGCGATCCGTTCGTCGAAGCCACCCGGGCAGGCATCCAGGGTCAGCGCGACTGTCAGCCGATCCGCTGGCAGATCCGTCAGCCGCATGCGCGGCTCGACCGGCGCGTCGTCCACCGTCGCCGCGCTGGCGCGTGCCAGCGAAAGCATGGCTGGTGCTCCCAGCAAGGCCCGGCGTGGCAGGCAAAGTCGACACATGCGGAACGGTATCTCACGATACGATCGGCTACGCACGCCTTGTGGCATGATATGCCCGGAAAATCCCATGACCCACGACGCGACCGGCATCCCCGACCAACTCCGCCTCAGCTTCGACGCCGCGCCGTCGCCGGAGACGCGAAACACGCTCGGCCGCGCGATCGACGCGTTCCATGCGCGCACCGTGCCGCATGACGCCAGGCGCTTCGCCTTGCTGCTGCACGACGCGGACCAACGGCTGGCGGCCGGGGTGTGCGGCGTCCTGTCCTGGCAATGGCTGTTCGTCGAGGCGTTGTGGGTCGACGACGCCTGGCGCCGCCGCGGCATCGGGCGGGCGCTGTTGGCGCAGGCCGAGGCGCACGCGGTCGCTGCACATTGCCATTCGGCGTGGCTGGACACGTTTCAGGCGCGCGACTTCTATCAGGCACTCGGCTATCGGCAGTTCGGCGCCCTGGATGAGTATCCCGCCGGCCAGACCCGCTACTTCCTGTGCAAGCGGCTGGTCGGGGAGCGTTCACATCCCGCTGATCCGTGAGCGCCTGGCGTCGGCGTGTGAGCGGTTTCACACCCCTGCAACGCAAGCCTCCCTAGCGTCGTCCTCCGCCGGCGCAGCCCCCGGCCGGCGACACAGCGAGGACAGTTCATGGCCAACAAATACGTTCTTCACGGGAACGGCATCCAGATCGACTACACGATCGGCGGCAATCCCGGCTTCACCGCGCTTACCTTCACGGAAGGCACCACCCACAAGACGTTCACCCCGGCGCAGATCACCACCGATCAAACCGGGCTGGGCACTCTGGTCTCGGTGCCGCTGGTGATCTCGGTCGACGCTGGCGGCACGCGTTTCGGCTTCTTCCTGCCGGACGTGCAGGTGGCACGCGGGCAGACGGCGCCGGTATCGACGGTCGGCGTGTTCGAGATGTTCAGCGGTCCGGACAGCGTTCCGCGTCGCACGACGACGTGGCAGTGCGTGCATCTGCACGGCACGGCCGAAGACGTGATCGTGGCGCTGTAGCAGGCGACGTCCATGGGCGGCCGGCAAAGTGCCGGCCGCTCATGACCAGAGTTGCTTGCTGGCGATCCACGCGCCGTCCCGTAACGCCTCGAACTTTGCCCAGATCACCTTGGGATCAACCTCCGGCCGGTACGTCGCCTGCGAGGAGAAGCCGCAATCCGCTCCCGCCACCACGTTCTCGCGACCGACCAGCCGTGCGAACCGCACCAGGCGCTCGGCGATCCATTCGGGATGTTCGACGATGTTGGAGGAGTGCGTGATCACCCCGGGTATCAGTACCTTGCCGGGCGGCAGCCGCACTGTCTCCCACAGGTGGTATTCGTGCTCATGCCGCGCGTTCGCCGCCTCGAAGCTGTAGGCGCCGGCGTTCACTCGCAGCATGTAGCCCGCAACGTCGGCCAGCGCCGCCTCGTGGATGCGCGGGCCGTGGTTGATGCCATAGCAGGTGTGATAGCGCACGCGCTCCGGCGGAATGCCTTGCAGGCTGGCGTTCAGCGCCGCGACATAGATCTCCGCCCGTGCGTGTCGCTGTGCCGCGTCGAACGATGGATCGCCGAACAGGTCCGACAGGAACGGATCGTCGATCTGTAGAATGAGCCCGGCATCGACGATCGCCTGGTACTCGCCATGCAGCGCCGCCCCGACCGCGTGAAAAAAGGCTTCGTCGGTGTTGTAGTATTCGTTCTCGCCGGCGCCGCTCGGCGCCACTGCCGGCATGAATGCAGCGACGTGCGGCACGCCCGCCAGCGCCGCCTTCAGGTTGTCGATGTCACGCTGTAGCGCCGTCTCGCCGCGATAGCGGATCGGGCCGGTGCACACCAGCGGCACCACGGGTGCGACCGCGCCGCCCGTCATCGCGGTACGGAAATACTGCTCATAATATTCCGGAAACGCAGCAACCTCGGCTGCGAAGTTGGTGCGTCGCCGCTCAGGCCGCGGCTCGAACCCGTCGAGCCGCTCGCGCGCATAGGTGAAGAAGCCGGATTTCGACTGCTCGCCATCGCACACGATGTCGATCCCAGTCTCGGCCTGACGGCGAACGCAGTCCGCCACCGCAGCGCGGACACGCGCCTGAAAAGCGGCCTCATCGTACTCGCGGCCTGCCAGCCGTGCCTGCATCATGTCCAGCAGATCGTGCGGCCGCGGCAGGCTGCCGACATGCGTGGTCATGATCCGATCGGTGTTCTGCTGCCCGGTCATCGGCACCTCCCCACGATCGTGGGAGACTCCGCCGGCCAACGGTCCCGGTCAACGCCTTGTCAATGTCGGACAATCCCCCGATGGTGCCGGCGGCAATCGCCGGGAACTGACGGCAGGAGGGAACGATGGACAGGCGGCGCATCGTGCTTGCCGTGGTCGCGGCGATGGCCTTCGTGCCGACCGGAATCGCGCGCGCCGACCAGTACGGACCAGAATCGGCGCCGATCCACATAACCTGGCAGATGCAGCCGACACAGTCGCCGAAATCCTCGGTGCCGACGGTCAAGGATTATTTCCAGTCGCATATCGAGGCATGGGCCAAGGCGCATCCCGAAATCATGCTCGACGTCACGTTCAACAGCACCGACATCAACGCCAGCATGACGCGGATGCAGGAACAGGCCGCTGCCGGCCGCGCGCCCGACCTTGCGATGCTCGACTCATTCTTCCTCAGCCGGTTCTACTCGTTCCTGCAGCCGCTCGATCGCTTCTACGGCCCCGACCAGGTGAACGACTTCGTCGCCTTCGCCCGCAACGGCATGCGTGGACCGGACGGGACGTTGAAGGCGCTGTGGGTCAATACCGATGTGCGCGTGCTGTACTACCGCAAGGACCTCGTTTCGCAGCCGCCGAAGACGTGGGACGAACTGATCGCGCAGGCGGCGGAGCTGTCGAAGCGCGGACTGACCGGCTATCTGTACCCCGGCGGCCGCGGCGAAGGCGCGGTGATGGAGCATCTGCCGATGTTCTGGGCGCAGGGCGGCGAGCTGGTCGATGCCGCCGGCAAGCCGGTGTTTGGCGACGGCAGGAACCGCACCGCGATGCTGAACCTGCTGGGATTTCTCAAGCGCACCATCGACACGGGCGCCAGCCCCGGCCGCGTCGTGAACTACCGGTTCGAGGCCGACCTGTATCCCGAAATACTGCGCGGCAACGTCGCCATGTTCTTGGGCGGCAACTGGATGGCCAAGCAGTTGCGCGAACTTGGCGACAAGAACGATTGGGGTGTCGCGCCAATCCCGCTGATGGCACAAGGTGATCCGGTCACCGCGGCCGGTGGCTGGACCTACGCCATATTCACACCGGATGCGAAGAAACAGGACATCATCGTCGATCTGATCAACAGCCTGGTTGCCGGCCCGGCTGCGATGACGGCGTCAACCGCGGCGATCGGCAATCTGCCGACCCGCATGAGCGTCGCACAGGGCGACTCCGCCTACGTCAAGGATCCGACGGTGCACGACTTTCTGGCACTGCTGCGCTATGCGCGTGCGCGTCCGGGTGCCGCGATCTATCCCAGCATCTCCACCGAGCTTCAGGTCGCGATGTCGGACGTGATCACCGGGCAGCAGACGCCCGAGGCAGCGCTCGATCAGGCGTGGCACAAGCTGACGCCCTGACCGCGGCACGACGGCGGCCGATCGAGGACCGCCCGCTTGCCTGGCTGGCGCCGCTGTTCCTGCTGCTGGGAGCGCTGTTCCTCTATCCGCTGTTCGACGTGACGCGGCTGAGCTTCACCGACGCGACCGATGCCGCGGCGCCGGCACACTATACCTTCGCCAGCTATCGCAGCCTGCTGGGATCGTCCGAGTTCCTGGCGATGACGCGCGTGACCGGCATCTTCGTCGCCGCCAGTATCGCCGGCCAGTTGGTGTTCGGTCTGCTGATCGCCGCCCTGGTCTGCGAGGGTGAGCGCAGGCGGCTGCCGGGTGCCGCGCTGGTTCGCGCTGTCGTGCTGGTGGGCTGGGTGCTGCCAGGTGTGGTCATCGGCATCATCTGGAAGCTGCTGCTGGACGAATCGGGTGCCGGCATCATGGCCTATGCCGCATCGCTGCTGGGCGCGCGCAATCCGATCTTCCTGTCCGCGCCGGTCCCCGCACTGTTCTGGGTGACGATAGCGAACGTCTGGCGCGGCACCGCGTTCAGCATGATCATGCAGTATGCCGGAATGAAGACGGTGCCGATAGAGCTGTACGAGGCGGCGACAGTCGATGGCGCCGGGCCGCTGCAAAGATTCCGCTACGTCACGCTGCCGTCGTTGCGCGGAATCCTGCTGATCAACCTGGTGCTGATCACCATCGCCACGCTGAACACGTTCGACATGGTGCTGCCGCTCACCGGCGGCGGCCCGGGTCGCGCGACCGAGGTCGTGGCGTTGTACATCTACCATCTGGTGTTTTCCGACTTTCAGTTCGGCCGCGGCGCGGCGGTGGCGGTCGTGCTGATGGCGATCGGGCTGGTACTCTCCGCCTGCTACGCCCACATCCTGCAACGCGAGCGTGCAGCGTGAGGGACGACGGGACAACTAAAATGGACCTCCCGCTCCCCTTGCGGGAGGGGGTTGGGGGGAGGGGGCGACGCCAGTACCGCGGCCTCCTCCCCCCAAACCCCTCCCGCAAGGGGAGCGGGAGGATGTTCGGTGGCCCCTCGCCCCGCGCCCGCCGATTGGCCGGATCGGCCGCGATCTACGCCGGCTACATCGTCGTGGGCCTGATCTTCCTGTTCCCGTTGCTCTGGGTCGCATCGCTGTCGCTGCGGCCGATGGCCGAACTGTTCGCGTTCCCGCCGCGCCTCGTGCCGCAGCATCCGACGCTCGCCGCCTATCGCGACGTGCTGACCGGCTCGCCGCTCGCACGCTATCTGCTGAACTCGGTCAAGCTGGTCTCCGCCACCGTGGTCTGCGCGCTCGCGATCGCCGTACCGAGCGCCTATGCCCTGTCGCGCCTGCGGTTCCGCCGGCCAGCGCAGAAGTCGGCGGCCATGCTGGGCATGCTCGCGGTGCAACTGATCTCGCCGCTGGTCACGGCGCTGCCGTTGTATCGCTGGTTCTCCGCGCTCGGTCTGATCAACTCGCATGCCGCGGTGGTTCTGGTCTACGTCGCGCTCAGCGCGCCGCTCGCCACCTGGATGCTGACCGGATTCCTCGACACGGTTCCGCTGGCACTGGATGAAGCGGCGCGGATAGACGGCTGCACGCGCCTGCAATCATTGCTGCACGTGCTGCTGCCGGTCATGCTGCCGGGCCTTGCCTCGACCGCGATCCTGCTCGCGATCAGCACCTGGGGGCAGTTCATCGTGCCGTTCGTGCTGCTGACGCGCGGCGATCTCTATCCGGTGAGCGTCGGCATCCTGGACTATCAGTCCAGCAGCGACTCGGTGAGCACGCATCTGCTCGCTGCCGCGGCCATCCTGTCGGCGCTGCCGGCTATGCTGACGTTTCTCGTGCTGCAGCGGTTCATCGTCGGTGCGCTGACCGCTGGTGCGGTGAAGGGATAGCGTGAGTGCTTAGCGAGTTTCTGTGCTACGGCTGTTCGGCGCCTAGCAAGACCACGCCGCCAGGATCCAGTAGACGCGCAAAGTCGCGATCGAAGGTCACGATGTGTCGGC
>JANWJK010000181.1 GCA_025452005.1 Acetobacteraceae bacterium
ACCAGCGAACAGCTCGCCGATTTCCTCAGCGCGCGACAGGGATACTTCGATGCGATCTGGATCGCCCGCACGCACAATCTCGACCGTATCAAGCCGATGCTGGAACGCATCACCGCGGGCGGCGGCCAACCCGCGCGCATCGTGCTCGACACCGAGGCGATCGCCGCGCTGCGCGAAGCGGAACATGCGGCGCTGACCGATGCGGAGTCGTTCGATGTCGATGCGGCGATCAAGCGCGAGTTCGCCAACGCGCATGTCTGCCAACGCATTATCGCGGTCACTTCGCAGGAAGCGCAGAGGCTGCGTGATATAGGTCTCCCGGACGTCGTGGTCCTCGGCCATTGTCGCGAAGCACAGCCGACGCCGCGCGCGTTCGCCGATCGTGCGGGCATGCTGTTCCTGGGCGCGATGCATCAGCCGGACAGCCCGAACCGCGACGCGCTCGACTGGTTCGTGCGCGAGGTGCTGCCGCTGGTGGAGCAGTCGCTCGGCTGGGAGACGCGGCTGACGGTCGCCGGCTATGTCGATCAGGCGATCTCGCTGGAGGTGTATCGCGACCATCCTCGCATCACACTGCGTGGTGCCGTAGAGGACATCGCGCCGCTGTACGACGCGCACCGCATCTTCGTCGCCCCGACGCGCTACGCGGCCGGCGCGCCCTACAAGGTGCACGAAGCGGCATCCTACGGCCTGCCTGTGGTGGCGAGCGGGCTGTTGTGCCGGCAATTGGGCTGGGAGGACGGGCGCGAACTGCTCGCGGTGAACACCGCCGATCCGGCGGAATTCGCCCGGCGGATCGTGGCACTCTACCTCGATGCGGCGCTGTGGCAGACGCTGCGCGACAACGCGCTGGCGCGCGTGCGCGCGGAGCACGGGCGAGCGCAATACGAGGCGACGGTGCGACAGGTGCTGGAGACGTGACACCTGTCATTGCGAGGAGCGCAGCGACGAAGCAATCTCCATAGAGGAGTGCGACCACGATGGGGTTTGCTTCGTCGGCTTCGCCTCCTCGCAATGATAGATGGGAACGCTGCCATGATCGATGCTGCCACGCCGCGCAAGCTCCATCGCCGGCAGCCGGTGCATGGCGTCAGCATCGGCATCATGATGCTCGATACCGGCTTCCAGCGCCTGCCGGGCGACATCGGCTATGCGCCCACCTGGCGGTTTCCCGTGCAGTTCGCCGTGGTTCGTGGCGCGACACCCGATCGTATCGTGCGACCGAATGCCGACGGCATGCTGGACCTGTTCCTGCGGGCCGCCGATGAACTGATGGCACTCGGTGTGGACGGCATCACCACGAGCTGCGGCTTCCTCGCCATCCTCCATCCGCAGCTCGTCGCGCACTGTGCGGTGCCGGTGGCGACCTCCAGCCTGCTACAGATACCCCTGGTCCAGAGCATCCTGCCGAAGGGCAAACGCGTCGGCGTACTGACCGCCGACAAGGACGCGCTGTCGCCCGACCACTTCCGCGCCGTCGGCTGCCCCGTCGATCTGCCGGTTGTCGGCATGCCGCCCGACGGCATCTTCCGGCACAACAACCGCACCGGACAGCCGGTCGTCGACCACGCCGCACAGGAGCGCGAGGTTCTCGGCATGGCCGAGACGTTGCTGCGGGAAAATCCCGATGTCGGCGCCATCGTTTCCGAATGCACCAACCTGCCGCCCTACTCGGCGCAGATCGAAGCAACCTTCGGCGTGCCGGTGTACGACATCGTCGGCTTCGTCGAATGGTTCCATGCGGGGCTGAAGCCTCGCCGCTACAACAACAACGGGGGCTGATCATGCAGACACGACGCACGCTGGGAACCGCCCTGGGTGCCCTCGCGGTGGCGAACTCCGCGACGGCACAGCCGGCCTCGTCCGGCCCGGAAACGACATTCGACCGCATCCGCCGCACCGGCGTACTGCGCATCGCCGCCCTGCCCGGCGAGATGCCGTTCTTCCACAAGGACCTCGCCACCAGCGAATGGTCCGGCGTCGCGATCGACATGGCCAAAAGCATCGCCTCGGCGTTCAACGCGAAACTGGCGTATGTCGAGTCCACCTACGCCAACTCGGTGCTCGATCTCCAGTCGAACAAGATCGACCTTGCGTTCGCGCTGAACCCGACGCCGCAGCGCGCGCTGGCGATCGGCTTCACCCGTGCGTACTACATGCATCCGTTCGGCTACGTGGCGCGCCGCGGCTTCGCTCCGCGCACCTGGGAGGATCTGAACAAGCCGGAAATCCGCGTGGTGTCGCTGATCGGTTCGCTCACCGATGTGCTCCTGGCGCGCTATGCGCCGAAGGCACAGGTGATCGGTGCGAAGGCAGGCGACGATGCGATCCTGCTGATGCAGGCGGGGCGGGCGGACTGCATCATGTATGCGCTGATCCAGGCGCTGAGCGTCAGCGCGAGGGCGCCGATGCTGGAGCAGGTCACGCTGCTGCAAGTACCCTATGTCGCGTTGCCGAGTGCGATGGGCGTGCAGACCGAACCTGACCGGCGCTGGCGGGATTTCCTGAACAGTTGGACCGACTACAACACCGGCACCCGCCAGGTCGGCGCCTGGATGCGCCAGTCGCTGCTGGCGATGGGCGTCAAGCCGGAAAGCATACCGGCGAACGCCGACATCTGAGCCGCGTCATACCGCTGCGGATACGGTCCAGGCGAATTCTGCGCTACCGGCTCACCGGACAGTGCGCCACTCATTCGTGACAGCCATGACCCGGTCGTGAACGCCGGTGCGCGACCATTGTGCGGATTCAGTCGGTTAAGATTGCCTTAACCAAACCAACCGCACACCCCAACCGCAATCGAACCTGCCGGAGCCACATGAAAGTCCTGTTCGCCACCAGCGAGTTCGCCGACTTTGCCAAGGCTGGTGGATTAGGGGACGTGTCGGCGGGACTGCCGCGAGCGTTGCGCCGGCGCGACATCGATGTGCGCGTGCTGCTCCCCGCCTATCCCGAGGTCATCGCCAAGGCGAACGACATCGCCGTGGTGGCCCATCTGCCTGGCCACGCCGGCATCGACCCCTGCTGCATCGGCGAGGCACGCACCGATGACGGGCTGATCCTGTACCTGGTTCTCGAGCCGTCGCTGTATCAACGCACCGGCAGCCCCTACGCCGGTCCGGAGGGACACGACTGGCCGGACAACGACCTGCGGTTCGCGCGCCTCTCGCTCGCCGCCGCCGAGATCGCCGCAGGCCGCGCCGGCATGAGCTGGCAGCCGGACCTGCTGCACGTGAACGACTGGCCGGGCGGCCTGGCCCCGGCCTATCTGCGCTGGCAGGGCGCGCGCGTCCCGACCATTCTGACCATCCACAACATTGCCTACCAAGGTCTGTGCGACCGCGAACGCATGCCGCTGCTCGGCATTCCCGAGGGCGCCTTTCACATCAACGGCGTCGAGTTCCACGACCGGGTGTCGTTCCTCAAGGCCGGCCTGTTCTACGCCGAGCACGCGTCCACGGTCAGCCCAACCTATGCGCGCGAGATCACCACCGAGGCGTTCGGCGCCGGCCTGCACGGGCTGACCAGCGGGATGGCAGCCGAGGGTCGGCTGTCCGGCATCGTCAACGGCATCGACGAGACCTGGGACCCGAGCCGCGATCCGCATCTGCCGCATCACTTCGAGGCCGACGACCTGTCGGGCAAGCAGGCGAACGCCGACCTGGTGCGCACCGGGCTGTGCCTCAAACATTCCGCGGGGCCACTGTTCGGCGTGGTTTCCCGGCTGGTGCACCAGAAGGGACTGGACATCGTTGCGGACACCGCCCGCGACATCGTGCGCGAGGGCGGGCAGATCGCCATCCTGGGCCTGGGCGATCCCGACACCGAGCACATGCTGAGCCGGCTGGCGCGCAGCCACCGCGACCATATCGGCCTGCTGATCGGCTTCAACGAGCCGATGGCGCGGCGCATCGTCGCCGCCAGCGACTTTTGCCTGATGCCGTCGCGGTTCGAACCGTGCGGCCTGACGCAGATGCAGGCGCAACGCTACGGCTCACTGCCGATCGCGCACCGGACCGGCGGCCTGGCCGATACCATCGATGACGGCGAGACCGGGTTCCTGTTCTCGGACCTGTCGGGCGAGGGCCTGTTCGGTGCCTGCCGCCGCGCGTTCGAGGCGTTCGACGATCCTGACGTGCTGGCCGAGATGCGCCAGGCGGCGATGGCACGCAGCTTCCATTGGTCGGGTGCGGCGGCGGAATACGAGCAGCTCTATACGCGGCTGATCGGGCGGCGCACGGTCCAGGTCGTGCCGGCGCCGGCACGGCGGCGGGCACCGGCACCGACGGTCGAGCTACGGGTCGCGGCCTGAGCCGCCCTCGTCACGTAGCCATCCGATCCGCCAGTTCGGCGAAGTCGTCTACCACCAGGTCCGTGGCCGGATGCGGCACCGGATCCGGCGGGCCAGCCGGTCCCCATTCATCGGGCCGGCGAACGAAGCAGGTGCGATAGCCGACGCCCCTGGCCGCGTTCAGATCGAAGTTGTGGCACGCGACCATCAGGATCTCGTCCGGCGCCAGTTGCAGCAGCTTTGCAGCCCGCTGGTAGGCTTCGGGCCGGGGCTTGTACACATCCAGCATCTCGCACGAGATCACCGCGTCCCAATGCAGGCCGTTGCGTCGCGCCGTGTCGATGATCAGCGAGACGCTGAGGATGGTGAACGACACGACGGTATGGTTGCGCCGCAGACGCGCCAGCGCGGGGGCGAAATCCGGCCAGGCATCCAGCGAGTGCCAGCGTCCGGCGATGGCGGCGCGCTCGCTCGCCGAAAGCATGCCAAGCCCATGCTCGCCGGCGAGTTCATCCAGCACCGTGCGGTGCACGTCGTCGATGTTGAAGCCCGGGGTGACCTGGCTGGTCATGCGCTGGAGCGCGCGGCGTCGATACTCGTTGGTGATGGCGGTCCAGTCCCGCTCGACACCGTGCCGCGCCCCCGCCTCGGCAAGCACACCACGGATGCCGCTGTGCCAATCCAGCACCGTGCCGCCGGTGTCGAACGCCAGCGCCGCGATGCCGGGAACCGCCATCTTTCCTCCGCGCACGCTTACAGGCCGCGCAGCACGGCCAGCGTAGCCTCCGCTTCCGGCCGGTGCGCGTAGTCAGGGTCGGCCTCGGCCGAGGCCACCGTGCCGTCACGGCGAATGACGATCCGCGCGGGCATCGACAGCCGCCAGCTCGTATCGCCGTTGAAGCGCGCCAGATCGATGCCGTTCCCGGTGTAGACGCCAATCAGGTCGTCCGGCAGCCGGAAGGCCAGCCCGTACGCCTCGCCCACCTGGTTGTCCGGGTCGGTCAGGATCGGGAAGGTCAGCTTCTGCCGCTCCGCCCCTGGCCTGGTGAACTCCTGCAACTGCGGCGACAGCACGATCAGGCTTGCGCCCAGCGACTCTATTTCGGGAAGTACTGCTTGCAGAGCATCCAGCTCATGCCGGCAGTAGGGTCACCAGAAGCCGCGGAACACGCTCATCAGGACGGGGCCGCGCGCGGTCAGCGCCGACAGCGCAATGGGATTGCCGTTCTGATCGTTGAGGGTGAAGTCGGGCGCACGCGCGCCGGGCTTGATGACGCGGTCCAGGATGCCGGATTGCCGCAACCGCTCGGTGGCATCGTGCATGATGGCAAGCCGCTCAGGCGGGATACGCTTCGCCGCCCCCTCCCGTATCGCCGCAAGCTTCTTTTCCAGGCTCATGGCTCTCTCCGATGCTGCCGCCTCATACTCTGCGCGGTGTGGGCCCGATATGAAAGCCGCGCTCGGTGAATTGAACCGATACCTTCCGGTTATCGCCGTCAGTCCGCGCCGATATGGTCGGCCAGTTCCGCGGCGGTGAAGACCTCGCCGAAGCTGTCGGCGATCTCTGGCAGCATCGCTGCGTTCCATGCGGTCCAGTCCGCCACCAGGCGATCGAATACGTCCTTGCGCCGGTGCTTCAGATTGCCCCGCTCGCGCGGGTCCGCCACGACGTCGAACAGGAACGTGTTGTCGCGGATCTTGAGGTACTTGAAGTCGCCGTCGCGCGCGGCCTGCTGTGCGTTGGTCTTGTAGCGCCAGAACAGCTTGCGCGGCGCGGGCGCGCGCTGCCCCGTCAGCACCGGCAGCAGGTTCATCCCATCCGGCAGATAGCGGGCATCGGGTGCAGTGCCGGCGGCGTCCAGCAGCGTCGAAAACCAGTCCATGGTGATCATCACCTGATCGCTGGTGCGGCCGGCAGGAATGCGGTCGGGCCAGCACACCAGGGCCGGGACCCGCAGGCCACCCTCCAGCAGTTCCGTCTTGACCCCGGTGAACGGCCAGGTGTCCGAGAAGCGCTCGCCGCCATTGTCGCTGGTGAAGATGACGATGGTGTTGCCGGACAATCCGTTGGCGTCGAGCGCCTGGAGCACGCGGCCGATCTGGCGATCCATCGCCTGCACCATCCTGGCGTAGGTCCGCTGCGTGCCGCCGTCGTAGTGGCGCAGCCTTGTGTCATGCAGCCGTTCCGACTCCGCCTGGTCGCCCGGCGCCTCCCATGGCCAGTGCGGCGCATTGAAGTGCAGGCTGAGCAGGAAGGGACGCTCGTTGCGTGCCTGCCGTTCGATCGCATCGACGGCGCGGTCGCCGAGCAGGTCGGTCATGTAGCCGGTCTGCTCGATGGCAACGTCGCCGTCCCACAGATCGGCTTCGCCGCGCGAATTGCGGTGCGAGTAGTAGTCCAGCGCGCCGGTGCGGAAGCCCCAGAATTCGTCGTAGCCGCTTTGCAGCGGACCGAACGATGGCAGCACGCCGAGGTGCCACTTGCCGATCAGCGAGGTGGCGTAGCCGGCGTTGCGCAGCAGCGACGGCAAGGTGGGATGCTCGGGCGGCAGTCCGACGTCGGTCTTGCCGGCGAGCGGTTCCTCGAGCCCAAGCGGCAGTCGGTACTGGTAGCGCCCGGTGATCAGCGCCAGCCGCGTCGCGGAACAGACCGCCGAGTTGGCATAGGCCTGGGTGAAGCGGACGCCGCGTTCGGCGATGCGATCGATGTTGGGCGTGGCGTAGTCCCGTCTTCCGCAACAGGAGATGTCGGCGTAGCCAAGATCGTCGGCCATGATGAACACGATGTTCGGGGACAAGATCGGTCTCCGTTGTCGGGGTGGCGGCGCAGGACCATAAGGTGGGCGGCGTCGTCTGAACATGGAGCCGTGCCATGAGCCGCCCGCCGCTGCCGCCCTTCACCGCCGAGACCGCCGCGCAGAAGGTGCGGCTTGCCGAAGATGCCTGGAACTCGCGCGATCCTGCACGCGTCGCGCTGGCCTATACCGAGGACAGCCGGTGGCGCAACCGCGCCGAGTTCCTCGAAGGCCGCGCCGCCATTGTCGCGTTCCTGACGCGCAAGTGGCAACGCGAGCTCGACTACCGGCTGATCAAGGAGGTCTGGGCGTTCCGCGAGAACCGCATCGCCGTGCGCTTCGCCTACGAATGGCACGACGACAGCGGCACCTGGTTTCGCAGCTATGGCAACGAGAACTGGGAGTTCGACGAACAGGGCCTGATGCGGCGACGCATCGCCAGCATCAACGACCTGCCGATCGCGGGAGGAGAGCGCAAATACCACTGGCCGCTCGGACGGCGGCCGGACGAGCACCCGGGATTGAGCGATCTCGGTCTTTGACGATGCGGGGAGTGCGCGGGATGATCCCTGCTTCAATAACGGGAGGGATGCCGCCATGAGCACGACGACGCAGCCTGCGAGCAGCACGTACCTGCCGGTGCGCGACGAGTGGCTGGCGCGGCGGACCGAGGCGATCCTGGAACCCGACCTGCCGATCGTCGATCCGCACCATCATCTGTGGGAGCGGCCGGGCTGGGTCTACATGCTCGACGACCTTCTGGCCGACACCAACAGCGGCCACAACATCGTCGCCACCGTGTTCGTGCAGTGCCGCTCGATGCATCGCGCGTCCGGTCCGGAGGAGCTGAGGCCGGTCGGCGAGACCGAGTTCGTCAACGGCGTCGCGGCGATGAGCGCGGCGGGCGGCTACGGCAAGGCGAAGATCTGCGCGGGCATCGTGGGCCATGCCGACCTGCGGCTGGGTTCGCGCGTGCGCGAGGTGCTGGAAGCGCATATCCGCGCCGGCGGTGGCCGGTTCCGCGGCATCCGCCACATCACCGCCTGGGACGCCGATCCCGCGCTGATGAACCCCGCCTATGCGCCGCCGCCCGGGCTGATGGCGGACGCGACATTCCGCCAGGGTTTTTCACAGTTGGCGCCGCTCAATCTGAGCTTCGACGCGTGGCTGTATCATCCGCAGATCGACGAAGTGACGGCACTGGCGCAGGCGTTTCCCGACACGCGCATCTGCCTGAACCATGTCGGCGGGCCGCTGGCGATCGGTTCCTATGCCGGCAAACGCGACGAGGTCTTTTCCAAATGGTCGGCGTCGATCCGCGCGCTGGCGAAGTGCCCCAACGTGGTGGTGAAGCTGGGCGGCATGGCGATGCGGATCAACGGCTTCGATTTTCATGAGAAGGCCGATCCGCCTTCCTCGGAAGCGCTGGCCGCGGCGTGGAAGCCGTACGTGGAGACGTGCGTCGAGGCGTTCGGCGCGTCACGCGGCATGTTCGAGAGCAACTTCCCGGTGGACAAGGGATCGTACGCGTACGCGCCGTACTGGAACGCGTGCAAGATCCTCTCGCGCGGTGCGAGTGCGTCGGAGAAGCGCGACCTGTTCAGCGGCACGGCGGCGCGGTTCTATCGGCTGGAGTTGTAGTCGCCGCGGTTCGTGCCCCACCGTCATGGCGAGGTCGCGCAGGCGGCGGAATAAGATAATGGCAACCACGGATGAACACGGATCAACACGGATTCGATCTGTGTTCATCCGTGTTCATCCGTGGTCGCACCTTACGACGGCGGGCCGGTGGCGGCGTGTGCCAGGGATGGCAGCGCCGGCGCGGGCAAGGTGAGCGGCCGGTCTGCGGTGAGGCGCGGACGGAACAGGGCGTAGATTTCCCTCCACAGCCTGGGCAGGTTGCCGCCGTGGCGGAGGATGGCGGCGCTCAGGTCGGTCCACAACGGATGGTACGGCGTGATGCCGAGATCGCGGCAGATGTCGGCGATGACGGC
>JANWJK010000182.1 GCA_025452005.1 Acetobacteraceae bacterium
CCTGCGAGACGCGGTAGCCAGTGACCAACAGCACTAGTTCGGCAGCAGGGTTTGACGAGGTCATTGCCGCTCCAGAAAAACCAAGGGTATGCACGTTGGCAGGAACCTCGTTACCTGCATACCAGTGGGTAATGGAGATGGAGGAGCCATATTTGCGAAACTCAAGACTTCCACAAAGTATTTTCGAGTTAGGTTGATCAATGGTTTGCTTGGTGCGGAAGTCAGGTGCGAATGTCCGCTTTGGGTCGGAAACAGCCAAACGGCTCAGCCTTCACTCGGGCTGAAAGACGCAAGGCGGCCCCTCGGACAACCCATCAAAATCTCGGCGCAGCGGTACCTGAGTCTAGCCGTCGCAACCGTTGAGTTGCAGCATGCGGGAGGGAATGCAGGTTCTTGCCCAATGACCAGGCTCCGCGTGGCGATCCGAGTTCCGGTTGGCCGGCCCTTGCCCGATGTCGCGGCCTTCGTCGCCCGCTGCGAGGACGCTGGCTTCGACGGCGTCGGCATCCACGACCATCCTTCGAGTGGCCGGGACGCCTACCTGGCGCTGGCGCTGGCGGCCAAGGCGACGCAGCGGATCCGGTTGTTCCCGGCGACCTCGAGTCCGGTGGTTCGCCACCCGCTGGTTCTGGCCTCGCTCGCCCACAGCCTGGAGGAGATCGCGCCGGCGCGCACGTATCTCACCGTCGCCCCCGGCTTCATTTCGACGCGCAGCATCGGGCAGCCGCGCGCCGGGCTGGCGTTCATGCGGGACGCTGTGCGCGACCTCCGTCGGCTGCTCGCCGGGGAGGAGGTCGGGTTCGGTCCGACGGCGACGCGCCTCAGGAACCGCAGCGGCAAGCCGACCCCGGTATATCTGCTGGCAGCCGGCCCCCGCATGATCGAACTCGCAGGTGAGGTGGCCGACGGTGCATTTCTCATGGTCGGCCTGCATCCGGCTGCCGTCCGGTCCGCGTTGCGTCACCTCGAGGCAGGGGCAAGCCGGGCGGGACGCTCCCTGGCAGGCTTCCCGGTGGTGTTCGTGGTCACGCTTGGCCTTGGACCCGATGCCGAGATCGGCGCGCGCTGGGTGCGGAGCTGGTTCGCACCGGGCCAGCC
Source organism: Acetobacteraceae bacterium (assembly GCA_025452005.1). Taxonomy (GTDB): domain Bacteria; phylum Pseudomonadota; class Alphaproteobacteria; order Acetobacterales; family Acetobacteraceae; genus JAMXLO01. The sequence goes on from JANWJK010000182.1 coordinate 1,099, forward strand.
CTTCCTTGCCTATCCGAGTGCGTCGAATCTGCGCTGGCTCGGAGAAGCCGGCTTCGCGATTGACCCGGCGCACGAGCCGACTGCCATCCCGGAGGATCGCGCGCGCGAAATAGCGGATGCATTCGGATTGTTCGGCTCGCCCGAACGTTGCGCCGAGCGACTGCTGCGTGCGCGCGAAGAGGCAGGTGTCGAGGATGTGTTCCTGTTCCCGGCCCACGACCTTGCCGGCGGCTACGACATGCCGGAGGCCGAGGTCCAGGCCTTCGAGCGAACCATCCGTCCACGGCTTGGAGGATAAGTGTCAGCAGCTCTCCGCGGCGCTCGAACGAGGGTCGGCGCGCTCCTGGTGCCGCCGGCCGGTGACGCCATCGTCAAGAAGCCCGCCACGCTCGCTTATGGCCTCGAGGAGTTGCCGCCCGCGGTGGTCACCTGGATCAGCGCGGTCCAGCATGTCGGCGTGTGCGCGATCTTCACGGTGTATCCGCTGATCATCGCGCATCAAGCCGCACTGCCGGCGGATCAGATCACCAACATCCTGCAACTGGCGTTCCTGGCCCTGGCGGTTGCCGCGCTGCTGCAAGCGCTGCCGCGTGGTCCGATCGGCAGCCGTTTCCTCGCGCCGCCGATCTTCACCGGCGTTTATCTTGCCCCTTCCCTGCTGGCGCTGAGCGTCGGCGGACTGCCGTCGGTGTGGGGCATGACGGTTTTCGCCGGCCTGGTGGAGGTGGCGCTGTCACGCGTGTGGACGCGCCTGCGCCCGTTCATTCCGCCGGAGTCGGCCGGTCTGGTTATCTTCCTTGTCGGCACCATCATCGGGCTCGCCGCGCTGCGTGTGCTGCTCGAGGACAGCCCCTCCGGGATCCTCACCGCGCGGGACGGCACGGTCACAGCCTGTGCCCTTGCGGTCATGACCGCACTCAACATCTGGAACAAGGGCCGGCTGAAACTGTTCTGCATCCTGATCGGCATGGTCGTGGGATATCTTGCCTCCGGTGCGGTCGGCCTGCTGACGTTCCAAGCATTGCGCGACGTACTGCACCGGCCGTTGCTCGCGCTTCCCAAGATCTCGGGAATCTCCTGGGCATTCGACTGGTCCCTGGTGGTCCCGTTCGCCGTCAGCGGGCTGGCGGCGGCGATGAACTCGACTGCGGTGGTGACGACCTACCAGCGCCTGACCGACGCCGAGTGGGTTCGGCCCGAGATGACTTCGATCGGCCGTGGCGTGTTCGGCGACGGTATCGCGACGACGATCGCAGGACTGCTCGGGACGTATGGTCTCACGATCTCCAGCGCGAATGTCGGCCTCGTTGCCGCGACCGGGGTCGCCAGCCGGGTGATCGGATTCGCGATTGCCGCGATCCTCGCGGTCGTCGCGCTGCAGCCCACGCTCATCGGTGTGCTTACGATCATGCCGCGCCCGGTGATGGCTGCGGCGATGCTCTTCACCGCGGTCTTCATCATGGTCAGCGGCGTGCAGATCATTTCGACCCGGGTACTCGATGGCCGCCGCACGCTGGTCATCGGCATGGGAATGCTGTCGTTCTTTGTCGTCTCGGTCTATCCGGCGGTATTCACCGGCGCACCGCACTGGGCGCAGCCGCTGGTGACCTCGCCGCTCGTCCTCGCGACGCTCGTGGCTCTCTCGCTCAACCTTGTGTTCCGGATCGGCATTCGCAGGAACGTGGCAACGACGGTTGATCCCGATGCCGCCGATATGGCGGCGGTCGCCAATTTCATCGAACGCAACGCCGGCATCTGGGGGGCGCGGCGGGACATGATCAACCGCATCGAATATGCCGTACAGCAGACGATCGACGCGGTCGTGACCTTTTGCCATGTCAAAGGCCCGATCCGGCTGGACATCAGCTACGACGAGTTCGTTATCGATGTGGTCGTGACCTATGATGGCGCGAAGCTGGAATTTCCCGACCAGCCGCCGACGCAGGAGGAAATCCTCGAGACCGAGGGTGGTCACCAACGGCTCGCCGGCTTCCTGATCAGGCGTTACGCGGATCGGATGGTCGCGACCGAGCGCAACGATCAGACGGTGGTGCGCCTCCATTTCGACCACTGACCGACATCTGCCCGAACGAGGACACCGAGACCATGCGACTTGCGATACCGGATCTGATCTCGAACTCGTACTTTCCCGCGCTGGCGGCAGCCGAGCTTGGCTTCTTCGAGCGCGAGGGCGTTGCGGTCACGGCCGAGCTGATCTTTCCGGTCGATCGCGCGTACGCCGCGTTGCGCGATGGTGAAGTGGATTTCGTCGGCGGTGCCGCGCATGGCGCGCTCGCCGCCTTTCCCGAATGGCACGGTGTCAAATTGCTCGGCGCGTTGTCACAGGGCATGTATTGGTTCCTGGTGATGCGCGCCGACCTTGGCATCGCCCGAGGCGACCTCGAGTCTCTCAAGGGACGGCGGATCGGCGCGGCGCCCTGGGTCGAGATGGGACTGCGCCAGTTGTTGGCCGCGGCCGGGATCGACGCGGCGCGCGCCGGTATCTCGATCGGCCCGGTGCCGGGAGCGACCGGCTCCAGCGTCAACTTTGGCCTCACCGCTGCCGAGACGCTGGCGGCCGGCAGGATCGATGGGTTCTGGGCTAACGGCATGGCGGCCGAACTGGCGGTGACGACGGGGGTCGGCGCGATCGTCCTCGACGTTCGCCGCGGCGACGGGCCTTCAGGTTGTTTCGACTACACGATGCCGGTGCTGGCAACGACCGATCGGCTGATAGAGCGCTCGCTCGAACAAGCCGCGGCGACAGTGCGCGCGCTGGTCGCGGCGCAGATTGCCTTGAAGCAGGACGTGTCGCTCGCCACCGCCGTCGGCCATAAGCGCTTCCCGCCGCGTGAGGCGGGGCTGATAGCAGGGATCGTGCGCCGCGACCTGCCTTTCTACGACCCCACGATCGGCGAAGCTTCCGTCGCCGCAATCAACGCATTCGCCCGGAGCGTCGGCGTGCTCGCCGGTGACCCATCGTATGATCGGATCGTCGCCACCCAGTTCCGCCATCTCTGGCCGGATCGGAGCCGGTGATCGGAACTCAGCGGGTCAGCGCCTCGGCGAGGAAGGGCAGGCTTATATCCATGCGGTAGTCGACGCCCGTGTGGTTGTCGGCAAACTCTTCGTAGCGATGTGCGATGTCGAGCTGCTTCAGACGTTGCGCGAATCTGCGTGCGCCATACAGCAGGTTGAACTGATCCTTCTCGCCGCAGTCGATATAGAGCGCCTTCAACCGGCGCAGATTGTCCGATTGGGACCCGAGAGCGACAACGGGATCGTGCCGCAACCAATTCGCCCAGCGTTCCTCGATGATTTCGCAGGTGTCGAAAGTGACCGGCAGCCGGATGCCGAGGAATTGTGTCGGATCCGGATCGTAACTGGCAGCCATGGCCAGGGCATTGAACACCTTGAAGGATCCCTCCGGGTGTTTCTGTGCCGACTCGAGCTGTTGCCACCAGCGTTCGATCGAATTGTCGACGCCCGCAAGCGCGCGCAGGACCGCGGGCATGTCCGGCAGGTAGCACAGCTCGAAGCCCATATCGCCGGAATGGCAGGCGGCGGCCGCCCAGATGTCAGAGTGCCGCAGCGCGTGCATGATGGCGCCGTACCCTCCGGAGCTCTTGCCGAACACGCCACGGCGGCCGTCGCCGCCGCAGCCGAAACGCTGCTCTATCGCCGGCAGCATTTCGCTCAGCAGGTAGTCTTCCCAGGCACCCACTGAGGCCGAGTTGACATACTGGTTCCCGCCGAGCCGGGTGAAGCAATCGGGAAAGGCAACGACAACCGGCGGCATCAGTCGTTCGCCGATCAGCCGGTCGAGCCGCTCCGGCAGGTTCTCGCGGAAGCCGACCCAGTTCGTGTGCGCAAGGCCGCTGCCGGTGAAGCCAGCCAGATCGACGAGCAGCGGCAGTCCGCGCCCATCGTGTTCGGCCGAAACGTATACATCGACGTAGCGGGTGGCTGGATCACCGAGCATGTTGGTCTTGAGCGCGGTGCTCTCGACGGCGATGCGGCTCAGGGATCCCGCCGGCCCGGCAAACTTGCGCATATCTGCTCCTCTTTTAGCTTCAGCGGACCGCGAGTACCAGCTTGCCTCGCAAATGGCGTGCTTCGCTGACGCGATGCGCCGCGGCGGCATCGGCCAGATTGTACTGCGCGATGGGCGGCGGGGAGACCGCGCCAGCATCCAGCAACGCCACGATCCGCTCCAGATGTGCACGATCGCGGCTGACGGCGGGGCGCAATACCTTGACGTCGGTGCGGGTTGGACGGCTTCCGTCCGGTGCCGGTGCGACCCAGACCAGGCGCCCGCCGGGCTTCAGCACGCTGTACGAGCGCAACTGGACGTCACCGCCGACCGTGTCGAACACCACATCGCATCCGCTGACGACCTTGGTGAAGTCCTCGGCGTTGTAGTCGACCGCGCGGTCGGCCCCGAGGCTGCGGACATAATCGACATTGGCGGCGCTCGCCGTGGTGATCACGGTGGCGCCGAGGTGCTTTGCGAGCTGGATCGCGAAACCGGCGACGCCGCCGGCGCCACCCTGGATCAAGATCGTTTCACCGGCCTGAAGTTGCGCGGTATCCTCGACCGCCCAGATGGCCGTGATGCCGGTCAATGCTATGGCGGCGGCTTGCTGGTGCGACAGGCGTTCGGGCTTGCGGGCGACGATCGCGGCCTTGATGGCGAGTTTCTCCGCATAGGCTCCTTCGATGCCGGCATCGAGAACGCCGAACACCGCGTCGCCGACCGCAAGATCGGCTACGCCTTCGCCGGTTGCCGCCACCACGCCCGAGAAGTCGCGACCGAGGATGTGCGGAAACCGCAGGTTATGGCCGCGCCCGCCCAGCCGCACCTTGTAGTCGGCAGCGTTGACGCTGGCCGCGTGGACGTCGACGACGATCTCTCCGGGCGCCGCTTTCGGGTCCGGTGCGTCGCCGTAGCGCAACATCTCCGGCCCGCCATGGCCGGTCAGCAACATTGCTTTCATGAACCTTTACCTTTCCGGCAGCTTCCAGCCGATCCATTCGCAAAATGCGCGTCCCATCACGAGCTCGAGGTCGTGTCCCGTCAACCAAGGCAGCTCCTCGGTGAACAGCGTGACGCATTGCCGCCACGAACATGGCATGCGGGTGATGTCGGTCCCCCAGAACATCCGCTGCGGCCCGAACGCGTCGTATACTTGGCGCAGGTGCGGGTGAATGCTGCGGAACGGATAACGGTCTTCGGCATAGCCCGCCTGACCGGTGACCTTGACGGCGATGTTCGGATGCCTGGCGAGGGCAATGAGCTGCGGCAGGTTGCGGTACGAGGCTTCGCCCTTGGTGGCGCGCGGGACGCCCATATGGTCGACGATCAGCCTGAGACCGGGATGGCGTTCGGCGATCTGTCCGACCACCGGAAGGAACGCCGCCGCCGCGAGCGCCACCGGCAGGCCCGCGCGTTCGGCTGCCGGCCATAGCCAGTCGAGGGTGCCGTCGGTCGGCCATGACTGCATATGCGGCTCGTTGAAATAGAAACGCAGCCCGAGCATGCCCGGCCGGTTCTTCCAGGTATCGACCAGGGCCCGGCTTTCCGGCCGATCAAGGTAGAACCATCCGAGTATGGCAAATCGATCCGGATGGGCGCGAGCCGCCTCGACGGCGAGCTCGTTCGAATCAGGGTCCCACATCACCGGGTGGATCACCGCGCGGTCGACGCCCGCGACGTCCATGCCCACGAGCGCCTGGTCCATGGAATAGGGCTCCTGCCGGTGATGAGCCGACGGCGTACCCTTCGCCCAGATGTGGATCTGAGCATCGACGATCATCATGGCGTCTCTCCTCACGTAGCGGTCGCGGGCAGCGCGCACATGAAGAGGGGAAGCGGTGCCCTCGTAAATAGGTTGCCCCGCCCTAAACCTTCTCCACCTGCCCGTATTCCAGCTCCACCGGCGTGGAGCGGCCGAAGATCGACACGCTGACCTTCACGCGGCCCTTCTCCTCGTCCACCTCCTCGACCGTGCCGTTGAAGCTGGTGAACGGACCATCGGCGACGCGCACCTGTTCGCCCACCTCGTACAGCACCGCGGGGCGCGGACGCTCCACACCCTCCTGCGTCTGCTTCATGATGCGTTCGGCTTCGGCGTCGCTGATCGGGGACGGCCGCGTCTTGCTTCCCAGGAAGCCGGTCACCTTCGGCGTGTTCTTCACCAGGTGCCAGGCATCGTCGGTCAGCTCCATCTTCACCAGCACGTAGCCGGGGAAGAACTTGTGCTCCGCGTTCACCTTCTGGCCGCGGCGCATCTCGACCACCTGTTCCGACGGCACCAGGACGTCGTCGACCTGGTCGGCCAGGCCCTTCTGCGCCGCCTGCTCCTTGATCTGCTGGGCGATCTTTTTCTCGAAGCCGGAATAGACGTGCACCACGTACCAACGCTTGGCCATTGTCTGAAATCTCTCCTCAGCCGCTCATGCCGAACAGGGCACGGATGCCGATGCCTACGAACTGGTCGACCAGGAAGAAGAACATCGCCGCCAGTGCGACCATGGCGAACACCAGGCCGGTGGTCACCAAGGTCTCCTTGCGCGACGGCCAGGTGACGCGCGCCATCTCGGCCCGCACCTCACGCACGAATCTCGCCGGATCGACCGCCACGCCGTTGTTCTCCAAACCCTGTTGCCGGGACTATAGCGCGCTTACGCGCGGCTGGCAGGGGTGGAGGGTCTCGAACCCCCAGCCTCCGGTTTTGGAGACCGGCGCTCTAGCCAATTGAGCTACACCCCTATTTCAGCGTTTTCAAAGCCTTGGCGGCTACCCGCCCGGCTCGCCTCGGAACAACCGCCCGAGAGGGCGCTCATGTAGCCCCGGCCCAGGGCGAAGTCCAGGCAGCCATGTGCAGGGTGATCGGGGGAACGGCCCGGTATCCGTGTACGAGGCAGCGGAGCAAGCAAGGTTCCACACGGAGATCACCGAGCGCCACCGAGATTACTATGCGCTTCGCGCGGAGCGCCATTTCCCTTCTCGGTGGCTCTCAGTGGCTTTGAACCTCGGTGACCTCCGTGTGGAACCTTGCTTCGCCGCCCGGGCGACCACGCTTAACCCGTCGCCGGCGCACAATCGCCAAGAACCCGATCCCCATTGCGAGCGATGCCACGCCGGCGGGTTCCGGCACCGCTGCCGTCCCGTCGAGTGCGGCGAACGGATCCAGAATGGCGGCCAGCACATCCGGCGTCACCGATGCGGTGTCGATATCGAAGGTGATCGGCAGGCCGGTCAGCGGACTGATTGCTCCAACATCCATCGGGAGAAAGGAAGACCCTGTGAGCACGCCCGGCGCCGTCGGATCGAAGCCAAAGACGACGCCGTCCTCCGAGTGCGCCACCCCGGTCGAATCAAAGCCGGCGCGGGACGTGACGCCGTTGGAGAAATCGAACTCCGTGGAGTAGGCGCCCGACGCGCAACAGAATGCCACGGAGAAGAGCGCGGCCGGCGAGAGATGAAGGCCTGCGATGTTGTAAACCCATTCGACATGCCCGCCGCCAAGGGCATTGGAGGTCAGCCCGGCGTAGCCGCAACCGCCTGCCGGGACCGGGAAGCTGAAGCATGAGTCGGGGACGGTCGCAGGATTGGTGAAACGCCATTTCACGCCCAGCAGGGTCGGCGGGGGTGGCGGGGGCGGAGTGTAGTTGTACTGCTGCTCAGCCACCTGGCCCGGTGGCAAAGACAGGGGGGGCCGATGTCCACGTTGGTATCCTGGACGCGCGGCAATGAAGTCAGGATCGGCGGCGCCGCAAGAGTTGTCAGTTGCGGTGCGGCAAGTACGTCACGTGCGCTCGTCGGCGCGCCGGCACAGGTGTACGGCGTGATCTGACAGGGATCGGTCGCCACGACGCGACTGGCGGTGTTCATCAGGTTGAAGTTGGAGTTGTACGGCTGAAGCGGAGAATCCGAATGAGCAAGGCCGAGATTGTGCCCCAGTTCATGGGCCATGGTGTCGGTCGCCGCCACCTTGCCCAGTGAATCCGGCGCGGTGGCGATGATCACGCCGTTCCCGCCGATAAGGCCGTAGCCGTACGAATGTACGCTTGTATTGACGACACCGTTGGTGGTGCTGACGATGTTGTCGACCAGGAATACGTTCAGCGTGTTCGGATTGGTTGACTGTCCGTGGCCGGGCAGCCGAAGCAGATCGTGCGCCGTATCGAACAGGCCGCTGGTGGTCGTATCGACGTGAGGCGTCAGAAAATTCGCATTGTTGTAGAATCTTGGCGGAGCAAAGGCGACGCCGATGCCGCTCTGGTCGAATATCGTGTTCGCCATCGTCTCATATGCGGCCAGACCCGAGTTCGGCGCACAGTTCAGACCGGCGTTGTCGCAGATGATGATCGGCTGCACGGTAAGCACCTGGCTGACCGGGACCGCCGGACTCAGCACATTTGCCCCGTGCGCAGGGGCAATATCGACGAGGCCGATGCCGAGCAGCAAAGCAGGCATCATCCGTGCGATGACGTGCGGTATTTTCACGACGCCCCCCGTGGCCATTCTGCCAAAAATGACCTTTGCACAGGCTGCGTGTCGACAAAAGCCCGCAACAGGCCGGCGCCGCCGGAAAAACCGTCAGAGGATGACGAAATGATCCGCCCGTGCGGGCAGGCTGTCGGAACGGCCGCGTCATCTTTGGCTTTCCGGATATGCATGCTCTTGAAATTTTTAGATTTCCGGACGAGAATCGTTTAGTGACGCTCGATTCGCGGCGTCGCGCCGGGGACAAGGAGGCACAAGATGCGCTTCACGCGTGCTCTGGAGTGCTGCCTGATTGCTGTCTATGTGTGGCTCTGCTCGATCGGATCGAGCCTGGCGGGTGGGGGCGGACCGTGCGGCAGTGGGATGGATCATGACTTACCCGAACCCGCCACGCTGGCGCTGCTGGGCGTCGGTGTCGCAGGAATCCTGGTAGCCCGCAGGCATCTGCGCAATCGCAAGAAATAACGTCGATCGTCTCCGCGGTCGGAAATCCGCATGTTGGACTGGTTGGGGAATCGGGCTGATAGCCTGTGGTACTGGGTGATAGCAGTGGTGTTTCTCATGCTTGCGGCATGGGAAACCGTTCGTCCCGCGCGACCCGACTCCGGCACGTTGCTGTGGCGCTGGAGCAGCAATTTCGGCATCTATGCGGTCAATGCGTCCATCCTGGGATTGCTGGCCCCGGCCGCAATCATTGAAGCCTACCTGGAGGCTCGCGGCTTCCCCCGCCTCTTCGCCGGACTTGGCAACGTCTGTGGCGATTGGGTCGTGTTGTTGGCGGGCATCGTCGTACTCGACCTGTACGCCTACCTGCTGCATCGCGTTCAGCATGCTTCGTTCCTGCTCTGGCGACTGCATGCGGTTCACCATGCCGACGCGGACATGGATGCCAGCACCACAGTCCGGCATCACCCAGGGGAGTTCGTGCTCAGTTCGATCATCGGTGCGACGGTGGCAGCACTTATTGGCCTTCCCGTCTGGGTGTTTCCCGTATACGCGCTCATCGCTATCTCAATTTCACTGATCCAGCATGCAAATGCCCGGCTGCCGGAGCGGCTCGATCGGCTGGCGCAGACAGTCCTGGTGACACCCGGCATGCATCGCGTGCATCACTCGGTGGATGCCGCAGAATACAACGGAAACTACGGCACCGTGCTGTCGATCTGGGACCGGATGTTCGGGACCTATCGGCAGAGACCGCACGGTCAGGACGTCGTCGCGTTCGGCGTCGATCCGTTCACCGCGCCACGTTACGCGCGGCCGCACTGGGCGCTGCTGCTGCCGTTTGCCCTCTCACCGACCACGATCCAGCCGGCGGCAGACAGCCACGCCGATTGAGCCTGTCAGGCAAAACCGGCCTTGGCCAGCCCGTCGAGAATGTGCTGCACCGCGCCGTCGACGAAATAGCGACGCAGATGCGCCTCCGTCGCGGCGATATTGCCGTCGAGACGCTGTAGCAGCGGCAGCACGACCTTTGCTTCGGCGGAGCGGCCGAGTTGACCAAGCGAGGCAACGATATAACGCGCCACCGGCAGGTATTTCGGATTGGCGGTAAGCGCCTCCTGCGCCGCGGCCAGCGCCGCTCTGTAGCGTCCGCCCAGATAATGACTGCCAGCCAGCGCCGGCAGCCACAGGAAGCGTCGCGGATCACGTGGGCTGAGCCGCATTGCCAGTTCCACAGCCGCCAGCGCCTCGTCCGGCCGGTTCATGTAATTGTAGGTGAACGCCAGGTTGGCATGCGCCGCGGCGTAGCTGGGGTTGAGACTGATCGCCTCGTTCAGTTCCTTCACGGCCTCCTGGAGAAGGCTCGAGTGATAGCAGGCCATTCCGAGAGCGAAGTGCCCCAGAGGATCCCGTGAGTCCGCCTGCACCGCCAGCCGCGCCAGGGCCAGAGCCTCATGGTGGGCGGCCTTCGCATCAGCCTCCCAGTTCGAGTGCGCGGCGACACCCAGGGTGATCGACAGCGTCGCGGCAGCCTGCGCGTAGTCCGGGTCGATCGCCAGCGCGTTGCGGAGGAAAGCACGCGCAGCCTGACTGTCTGCCTCGGTATACCGGTAATGATGCCACTGGCCGCGCTGGAACAGCTCATAGGCCTTGGCATTCTGCTGCGGCGTCCGCGTCACGCGTTCGCGTTCGTGCCGCAGCAATTCAGGTTCGATGGCACCCACGATGGCCCGGACGATCTCGTCCTGCATCTCGAAGACATCGCCGAAGTCGCAGTTGTACTGCTCGGAAAACAGATTCTCCATCGTGACGGCGTCGCCGAGCTGCACCGTAGTACGCAGCCGCGATCCGCGCCGCCGCAACGTGCCCTCGTTGATGTAGCGCGCGCCCAGTTGCTGGCCGACCGTCCGGATGTCCAGGTCCTTCCCCTTGAGCGCAAACACCGAGCCACGCGAGATCACCGGGAAGCTGCGCCAACGCGACACCACGCTGATCACATCCTCGGTGATGCCGTCGGCGAGGTACTCCTCGTCCGGATCCGCACCGTAGGTCCTGAATGGCAGCACAGCGATGGCGGGTCGCGTCCCAAAGCCCTCGACCAGAGCCGGCGGCTTGACCTGTTCGGCCTCAGCGGTCCGATCCAGTCGCAGAATGAACGCTTCCACCGGGCGCGCGATGTTCTTCAGCGTCAGTGGGCCGATCGGTTCGAATTCCAGATCGAGCTGGCTGTGCACATGGTCGCGCACCGTGCGCGAAACACAGATGCCGCCGACCGGGCTTTCAGGCTCCAGCCTGGCGGCAATGTTGACACCATCGCCATGCAGGTTCGTGCCGTCCGGTATCACGTCGCCGATGTTGATACCCATGCGGAAGCGGATACGCCGGTCCGGCGGCTGGTCGCCGTCATGCGCCGGTATCCGCTGCTGCACCTGGACCGCGCAGCGTACCGCGCCGTCGATGCTGTCGAACGCGACCAGCAGCGAGTCGCCCCCGGTCTGCACCACCCGGCCGCCGTGCTCGTGGATCAATGGATCGATCAGCTCGCGCCGCAGCGTACGCAGACGGTTCGCCGTGCCGGCGTCGTCCAGGCCGATCAGCCGGCTGTAGCCGACCATGTCGGCATACACGACGGCGATAAGCCTGCGGCCGCCCGCGGCGATGGGGGAAATGCCATTGCTGTTCTCAGTCGCACTCACGGGCGGTACTATAGCACCACCCCGGCGACGCGACGAAAGACGTTAGGCAGGCTACAGCCGCGCCATGAACTCCCGCAGCGCCGACGCCCACTTCGCCGCATCGGCACCGGAGGCAAGGTGCCCCAGCTCGCTGTCGATCTCGAAGTAACTGGCGGTCACACCGGCCTTCCGCAGGTCGCCCATCACCCCAGGCGCCAGGCTCGGCGGAAACAGCTCGTCCGTTCGCGAAAGAACGTACAGCACCGGCACGCGGATGCGGTGCAACTCCGGCGTCACGTCGTACGACTCCATCGCGCGGCCGAGGATCAGCAATGAATTGGCATCGAACTCATTCGCCCAGACGGATGCGATGCGCTCGATCTCCGCCTCCGATGCGTTCATGCCGTAGCGCTTCAGCGTCTCCACCCGCAGCGCCAGCATGACGGCACCCATGCCTGGCGTGTCGTAGTAGTCGCCGCCGTGCCAGTTCGGTTCGGGCTCGAAGCGCGCCAGCAGCGTCGCCACTCGGTCGCGGCTCTGCGCGCGCGGCGACGACACCACCGGCACGATCGCGTCCATGTCGTCGGGAAACGTCACCGCCCATTGGAACGCCTGGAAGCCGCCGTACGACGGTCCCACCACGGCACGCAAATGCCGCACGCCGAGGTGCTCCAGCAACCGACGCTGCGCGGTGACAATGTCGGCCACGGTGATGTGCGGGAAGTGCGAGCCATACGGCCGCCCGGTACGCGGATCGCGCGACGCTGCGTTGGTGGATCCATAGCTCGAACCCAGCATGTTGGAGCAGACCACGAAGCACCGATCGGTATCGATCGGCGCGCCGGGACCCACCAGCGTGTTCCATGATCCTTCCGACGAACCGGCGCCGGATTCTATCATGCGATGCCCGCTTGTGTAGCCGTGCGTCACCAGCACCGCATTGCGCCCGTCGCTCGCGAGCCGGCCGCGTGTGCAGTAGGCGATGGTGACCTCCGGAAGCACCTCGCCGTTCCGCAGCCGGAAGTCGGAGAACGTGAAGCTGGCGTGCTGGGTCTCACTCATGCGGTGGTCCTTACGGCGGGCATGAGCCCCTCCCGCCATCGTCGTGCGGGAGGGGCGCGATGCCGGTTACGGGTGGTTCGCGCGGTGCAGCGGGCCGCGAACGATCTGACCAGGCAGGGCGTCGGTCAACTCGCCCTTGTCCAGCAGCACGGTGCCGTTGACGATCACATAGTCGATGCCAACGGCATCCCGCTTCACCCGCGTCCCGCCAGCCGGCAGATCGTTCACCGGCTCGCGCGGCTTGGACGTGATTGTGTCGGGATCGAACAACACGAGATCCGCGACCTTCCCGGCGGCGACGAAGCCGCGGTCGTCCATGTCGTGCATCAGCGCCGTCCTGCCGGTGAGCCGATGCACCGCCTCCTCCAGCGACATGATCTGCTGATCGCGCACCCAGTGCCCCAGCAGATGCGTGCTGTACTCGTGACGGTCGGCGGAATGCGGCCGCGCCCCGCCGTCGCTCGTGCCGATCACCGTGTAGGGCGAGCCAAGGATCTGCTTCTGCGCCGCCGGATCGGTGTTGCGGTCGACGCCGATGAAGAACGTCTGGAGGTCCTCGTCCAGCGACAGGTCGAGGAATGCATCCATGACGCTCTTGCCCTGCTCCTGGGCGATCTGCGTGATGCTCTTGCCCTCAAGCCCGCGGTTCCGCTCATGCTGCGTCATGAAGACCTGCACCAGGTCCCAGCGCCGGTTGAAGAAGCCGCGCGCGCGGCCGCGCCGGTCAGTGCCGGGCCGTTCCTGGGCGACGGTGACCTCGACCGCCTCGGCGCTCAGCGACCTGCGGGTCTCCGGATCGCGGAATGCCCGCATCCGCTCCTGGTAGGGCAAGGCCATGACCTTGTCCCAGGTCGGCATGCCGGCGAACAGGCTGTTCGGGTTGGTCAGGTCCTCATCCTGCGGCACGTCGAGCCCGAGGCGCAGGTCGAAGATCGGCCCGGCGACGACCGAGACGCAGGAACCGTAGCAGCGGGCGCCGGAATGGAACGCCTCCTCCAGCCAGCGCAGGTGCTCTTGCCATTCCTCGGGCCGCTCGATTGGCTGGGTGACAAGATTGTAGATGGTTGGACGACCGGTTCGCGCAGCCAGGTCGCGGGCCGTCTGTCGGGTCGCCTTGGTGCCGCCGGGCGCACCGCCCGAGACCTGCATGACGCCGGTCCCCAATTCGCCAAGTACATCGGCGAGCGCCAGGCGCTCGGCGTCGGTGCCGACGCCGGCGGGATCGCCGCGGCCCAGCGGAGACGTGCTGAAGCCGAGAGCGCCCGCGTACATGGCGTCGCTGATCAGGCGCTTCATCTGAGCGAGTTCGTCGGCGGTGGCCTCGGCGCGTTCCGACGCCGCCTCGCCCATCACATAGCGCCGGATGCCCGAATGGCCGACCAGCGTGCCGACATTGCAGCCACGTCGCTTGCCGAGAGCGTCCATGTACTCGGCGACCGACTCCCAGGTGAAGTCGATGCCCTGGCGCATCACGCTCATCGGGATGGCTTCGGCTTCCGCGAAGAATTCGAGGTACCAGTCATGGTCGCCGGGCCGCGCCGGGGCGATCACCTGGCCGCACTGGCCGACCAGGATCGTCGTGTGGCCGTTCTGCACCGAGGAACCGCAATACGGGTCCCACAGTGCCTGCGGATCGAAATGCGTGTGGTGATCGATGAAGCCCGGTGCGACGACCCGCCCGCCGGCGTCGATGGTGCGCTTGGCGGCGGCGCCGTTGTATCTGCCGACGCCGACAATCTTCCCTTGATGCACCGCCACATCGGCGTGGAACGAGGGCTCGCCGGAGCCGTCCACGACACGCGCATTCCTGATCAGCAGATCGTACGTCATGGCTCTTCCTCCTCATCAAACGATATCTTGTCGATCGAGGGCGGCGGCGAGCCGATTACGAGTGAACCGGCTGACCCGCCAGCTCCCTTTCGCATCTTTGTCGGTGAGGCTAAGCCGGTGTGGCGTTGTTAGCAATACGGGTATTGGGAGAACCATGTATCGAAGGGTAAATGTAGAGCGCCGGCAGAATACTGACGTGCCATTTCATTACGAGGATGAAGGATCGGGATCCACTGGTTCTGCCTGCGTACCTGGTGATAGGCTCACGGCGGACGGCAGCATGAGGGAGGCGGCCATGGCAATCATCGTCGGCTCGGGCGAACATCGCTACGAGGTGATCGAGAACTGGGGCAAGCTGCCCGACGGCTGGCACTACGGCGAGGTGGCCGCGGTGGGCGTGGACAGCAAGGACAACGTCTATGTCTTTGCGCGCAGCGAGCATCCGATGATGGTGTTCGACCGCGAAGGCAATTTCCTGCGCTCCTGGGGTGAGGGCTTGTTCAGGCGGCCGCACGGCGTTCACCTGGCACCGGACGACACGATCTATTGCACCGATGATGGCGACCACACGGTGCGGCGGCTGACGCTGGAGGGAAAGCTGCTGCTGGAGATCGGCGTGCCCGGCGAGCCGGCGCCGCTATATGGCGGCGATCCGTTCAACCGCTGCACCCACACCGCATTGTCGCCCGAGGGCGACATCTATGTCGCCGACGGCTACGGCAACGCGCGCGTGCACAAATACTCCCCGAACGGCAAACTGCAGTTCTCCTGGGGCGAACCGGGCACCGATCCGGGCGCGTTCAACGTCGTGCACAACATCTGCTGCGACGAGGACGGCTGGATCTATGTGGCGGATCGCGAGAACCACCGCGTGCAGGTGTTCGACGGGCGCGGAAAATACCACGCCCAGTGGAACAACCTGCATCGGCCGTGCGGTCTGTGCATGACTCGCGGCCGCAATCCGCTTGCCTATATCGGGGAAAGCGGCCCGGGCATGGCGGTGAACGCGAAGTCACCCGGCATCGGCCCGCGCGTCTCCATCGTGACGCACGAGGGTAAGCCTATCGCGCGCCTCGGCGATGCGACGCGCGAGCGTGCCAGCCAGTTCATCGCGCCGCACGGCGTGGCGATCGACTCGCGCGGCGACATTTACGTGGGCGAGGTGGCGCGCACCGCGATGCGCAACCGCGGCACGCCGATCGCGCCCACCGAGGATATCCGCTGCATGCAGAAGCTGGTGAAGCTCGCCTGATGCTCAGCGAAGAACGCAATCGGCGGCTGACCGAGGTCGGCCCCGGCACGCCAATGGGCTCGCTGCTGCGACGATATTGGCAGCCGATCGCGGCAGTCGCGGAACTGGACGACGCGCCCACCAAACCCGTGCGTCTGTTTGGCGAAGATCTTGTACTGTACAAGGATCTTTCCGGCGGCTACGGACTGCTTGAACGCCACTGTCCGCACCGCAGCGCCGATCTCAGCTACGGCATCGTGGAAGAGTGCGGCCTGCGCTGCAACTACCATGGTTGGATGTTCGACGCGACCGGTGCCTGTCGCGAACAGCCGTTCGAGGACACCGACGCGCCGGAGATCCGCTTCCGCGACCAGATCCGTATTCGTGCCTATCGCGTGGAAGCGAAGGCGGGTCTGCTATGGGCCTATCTCGGGCCTGAACCGGCGCCGCTGGTGCCGAACTGGGAACCCTTCACCTGGGGCAACGGGTTCGTCCAGATCGTGTTCGCGACCGTGCCGTGCAACTGGCTCCAGTGCCAGGAGAACTCGATCGACCCGGTGCATTTCGAGTGGATGCACGACAACTGGGGACGCCGGCTGAACGGGCACAACGGGCCGTATGCGCCACGCCACCTCAAGCTGGCGTTCGATGAATTCGAATATGGCCTTGTCTATCGTCGCGTGCGCGAGGATTCCGACGAGACCAGTCAGCTATGGACGGTCGGACGGGTCTGCCTGTGGCCGAACGCGTTGTTCACGGGCAATCACTTCGAATGGCGCGTGCCGATCGACGACACGAACACGCTCAGCGTCGGCTGGTTCTTCACCCGCGTGCCGAAGGATCGCGAGCCGTACGTGCAGAACAGCATCCCCTACTGGTATTCGCCGATCATCGACGAGAAGACCGGACGCTGGATCACCAGCCACATCATGAACCAGGATTTCATCGGTTGGGTCGGCCAGGGCGCGGTCACCGACCGACAGCGTGAACATCTCGGCCGCAGCGATCGCGGCATCATCATGATGCGGCAGCGCTTCTTCCGGGACCTGGACACCGTCGCAGCCGGTGGCGAGCCCAAGGCGATCGTGCGGGACCCCGACGTGAACCGCTGCATCGAACTTCCCATCATCGGCCGCAGGCACTTCGTCGAGGGCCTGACGCGAGAGGAAATCGAATCCGGTAGGGAAAGCCCGGGGATCGCCCCGCGCCGCACATTTCCGTTCCTCGTTGGGCAGCCCGAACCGGTGCGACGCGCCTATGACGAGGCGATGGGCTTCGCCACCTGATGCGGATGCGGCGTCAGGTGGTCGAGCGCTTCCATCCCAGCCAGTCGCACACGCCCAGGCCCATCACCTGCTCCAGGTCGTTACCTTTCAGCCAGGGCAGTTCCTCGGTGAACAGCGTCACGCACTGCCGATAGCTGCACGGCATGCGGGTGATGTCGGTGCCCCAGAAGAACCGCTTGGGGCCATAGGCGTCGAATATCCGGTGCAGACCATCATGGATGTCGCGGAACGGATAAGCCGCGTCCGAATACCCCGGCGCACCGGTTGCCTTCACCGCGACGTTCGGCAGCTTCGCCAGCGAGCACAGAGTGTCCAGATCGGCGAACGCCGCGGGACCCTTCGCCGACCGCACCAGCCCGAGATGATCGATGATCAGCTTCAAATGGGGATGCTTCTCGGCGATCTGGCTGAACAGCGGCAGGAAGCGCCACGCCATCGTGGCTATCGGCGTGCCGGCTTTTTCCGCCGCCGGCCACACCCAATCCATCGTGCCGTCCTCATGCCAGTTCTCCTGCTCCGGCCGCGTCAGCGACCAGCGCAGGCCGAGCATGCCGGGGCGCTGCTTCCAGGTCTCGATGCGCTTGCGCTCCTCGGGCCTGTCGAGCGGGAACCAGCCAAGGATGCAGAACCGGTCTGGGTATTTCCGGGCCGCCTCCACGGCCATCTCGTTGGATCCTGGATCCCAGCTTGGCGGATGCAGCACCGCGCCGCTGACGCCCGCTTCGTCCATCTCCTTGATCAGTTCCTCGGCCGTAAAGATCGAGGTCTGCCGGTGATGGCCGCTCGGCGAGCCGCTGCCCCAGATATGCACCTGCGCGTCGATGACCTGCATGCTTCGTCTCCTTCCCGCCGTTGGCATGCTGGACGCGGCGGGCGGGACGCGTCAAACAGGCAGCGAACGACGAAACGGAGCGCGCGCGTGCTGGATCGAATTCTGCTGACCAATGACGATGGGATCGATGCGCCGGGCCTGGCGATACTCGAGGCGGTCGCCGCCGAACTCGCGCGCGAAGTGTGGGTGGTAGCGCCGGAACATGATCAGAGCGGCGTGTCGCATGCGATCAGCCTGCACCACGCGTTGCGCGTCAGCCAGCATGGCGAGCGACGATTCGGCATCTCCGGCACGCCGGGCGACTGCGCGGTGATGGGGATCTGCCATCTGATGACCGATGGTGCGCCGCAACTGTTGCTGTCGGGGGTCAACCGCGGGCTGAACCTGGGGATGGAGACGGTGTTCTCCGGCACCGTCGGCGGTGCGATGACAGGCATGATGCTGGGCGTGCCGTCGATCGCACTGAGCCAGGCCTACAAGGATCGCAACAACGTCGTGTGGGACGCATCGCGCACGTTGGGTGCGAAGGTGGTGCGCGATCTGCTCGCGATCGGCTGGAGCAAGGATGCGTGCCTCAACGTGAACTTCCCGGCGTGTTTGGCGTCGGAGGCCGGGCCGGTGACCTTGGCGCGGCAGGGGGTGGGCATGATCGCAGGCATGCACGTGGATACGCGTGTGGATCCGCGCGGTATGGCGTATCACTGGTTGAATTTCCGCCGTGGCGATCGCCAGCAGGGGCCCGAGAGCGACTACGACGCATTGCGAGCGGGCAACATCGTGGTGACGCCGCTGCGCTATGACCGGACCGACGAGGAAGCGTATCTGGCGCTGGCGGAGAAGCTGCCGCGGTTCGCTGCTCCATAGCGCGCGCCACGGGATAATAAACCATCCGGAATGTGAATAGAGTCACTGCGGCCAAAATCCGCGGGCCATAGCTACGCTCCACGCTGCAAGCTTTGGGGTGACGCTATGAAACACGCAGTAATCGGTTTCGCCTTGCTGGTTGGTACGATTGGCGCGGGTTATTGCCAGACCCGGACGCCCGATCAGCCTGACAGGCTCATACATCCCGGAACGGCGCTGCTGGACTCGATGGGGATCGTCGCCGGCGCGCCGGACGCAACGCCGATGAACAAGGTGCAGTCGGACACCGCCGCAACGGTGACGCTCGCGCAGCCGGCCAAAGCGCCGCCAAGGCCCCAATGAGTACGCAGGGAGCGCCGGCAACCACCGGCGCCGTGCGGACCCGGTCAGCGCCGTCGTTCGCACTCAAGCCTTCCGTGCTGGTACCGGTGTTTGTCGCCGCCGCGATCGTTGGTGCGGTCCTGCCGTGGGTCGTCGGCTATGCGCCTTACGGGCAGGCGGCCATCGATCAGCAGATCGACCGGGAAGACCGCGACCTTTGCACGAAGTTCGGCTTCGCCGTCGGAACGGAAGGCGCAGCCGAGTGCAAGGCCGGTCTTGCCGACCTGCGCCGCCACCACGAGCAACTGATGCTGTATTAGGGCGGGCGGCGGCTACAGGCCGCCCGTCACGTCGATTGTCAGCCCGGTCACGAAGTCCGCATCGGCCGAAGCGAGGAAGCAGATCACCTTTGCCTGGTCCGCCGCTTCGGCAATCCGCCGCAGCGGCGTGCGTTCGATTTCCGCCGCCTGGTCCTCCGGCGACTGTTGGTTCCAGCGCGGCCGAATGCGTTCGGTCAGCGTCCTGCTCGGCGCGATCGCGTTGACGTTGATGCCGAATGGTCCGAGTTCAAACGCCAGCTTGCGCGTGAACGCGATGATGCCGCCCTTCGCGGCGGAATAGGCACTGCTGGACGACACGCTCAATCCACGTCCGGCGATCGAGGCAAGGTTGACGATCTTGCCATGCTTCCGGCGCTTCATCAGCGGCGTCACCGCGTGGCAGAACAGAAACGTGCCGTTGAGGTTGAACTGGATCAACTTCTGCCAATCGTCGAAGGTCAGCTCATCCACCGTGGCGCCCGGCTTGTCGATGATCGTGCTGCCGCCGACCGCATTGACCAGGATGTCGACGGTGCCGTACTGCTTCGCCGCCCAGGCGACGACCTGATCCACCTCCGCCTCGTCCAGCGCATTTGTCGGCCGGCCGATCGCCCGCCCGCCCGACATGTTCATCGCCTCCATCGCCATCGCGAGGCGACGTTCGTCGTTGTCCACGCCGATGATCACGGCGCCTTCCTTTGCCATGATGTCGGCGGTGGCGCGGCCGATGCCGCTGCCGACCGCGGTGATCAGCGCGACCTTGTCCTTGAAGCGCATGGGTTTCCTCCGTCAGTTGAGCCGCGCGGCCTGCGCCATCACCTCGATCGCCTCGGGCTGACGCGAACGCACGGTGAGACTGGTCGCACCCGAATCCTCCCAGGCACGGAAGCGCTGCCTGATCCGTTCCGGCGGTCCGACCAGCGATTTCATGTCCACCCATTCGTCGGGCACCGCCGCGATCGCCTCCTCCTTGCGATGTTCGAGATACAGCTCCTGGATGCGTTCGGCAGCCTCCTTGAAGCCGCGGCGGATCATCATGTCCTTGTGGAAGTTCTTGTCGCGATGGCCCATGCCGCCGACATACAGCGCGACCTCCGGTTTCATCTTCGCAAGCGCCGCCTTCACGTCATTGTCGATCTCGACATGTACCGAGGCCTGGATCGCGAAATCGCGCAGGCTTTTGCCGTTGCCGGCGCGACGGAAGCCTTCCTCGAGCCAAGGCAGATATTCGGGCATGGAACCCGGCACGAAGCCGAGCGGCAGCCAACCGTCGGCGATCTCCGCCGTCAGCTTCACGGTGGATTCATTGCCGGTGCCAAGATAGATCGGAATGTCAGGGTTCATGTGCAGGATGGACTTCAGCGGTTTGCCGACGCCGGCGGCGCCTTCGCCGGTATAGGGCAGCGAGATCTCCCGGCCGTCATGCGTCACCGGCGCCTCGCGGCGGAAGATCTTGCGCATGATCGCGACGTAGTCCTTGTAGCGGTAGTACGGCCGACCCCAGGGTTCGCCATACCAGCCCTCGACGATCTGCGGTCCAGACACGCCGAGACCGGCGATGAAGCGTCCGCCGCCCGCCATTGCATCGACCGTTGCGGCGCACATCGCCGCGTTGGCCGGCGTGCGCGCGGCAAGCTGCATGATGCCGGTGCCGAGCTTGATCCGCTTCGTCAGTGCCGCGAGATAGGCGAGCGGCGTCACCGCGTCGGTGCCGTACGCCTCTGCCGTCCAGATGCTGTCATAGCCCAGCTCTTCCGCGCGTTGCACGAGCTTCACCGGGATCTCGAGATGCGCGCGCGAATAGCCGATCGAGAGGCCGAGTTTCATGCTGCGATATCCTGAGCAAAGGGACCGATCATCAATGCAGTTCTCTTCTTCATCTCGCGTGCCTCCACCCAGCGTGCGGAACTGGCAGGCCCAGATTTTCGCGCAGCGTCGCTCCTGCGTAGTCCTTATGATACAGTCCTCGCCGCTGCAGTTCCGGCACGACGAATTTCACGAAGTCCATGTACGTGCCAGGCACGTGAGTCGCCGCCAGCACGAACCCGTCAGCGACGGGTTCGGTGAACCACTGCTCCAGACCGTCCGCGATCTCCTTAGGCCCGCCGACGAATGGCTTGTTCGGTCGCGCGCGATGGCTGAACTTGATGAAGTCGCGCGGCGTCGGATTGGCGATGCCGCTCGCGCGCAGCACCCGGTCGCGCATCGACTGCGTGCCGGAGACGTTCGCCAGTTCCTCGTCCGTAAACGGCTCATCGATACCTTTCGACGCGAAATCGAAGTTCATTGCTTCAGAGAGCAGCGACAACGCGTCCTCATCTGTCGCCAGCGTCTCGACGAGTGCCATCTTGTCCTCGGCTTCCGCCTTGGTCTCGGCGCACACCACATACGCCGACGGCGTGATGAAGAACTGCTCCGGGTCGCGCCCCTGGCTCGCCACGTCGTCCTTCATATCGCGATAAAGCTGCCTGCCGTGCTCCATGCTGGTGTGCGTGGAGACGAAGACCACCTCGCCCCATCGCGCCGAGAACGACTTGCCGCGGCCGCTCTGCCCGGCCTGTATCACCACCGGATGACCTTGCGGCGAACGCGGCACGGTGAACGGGCCGCGCGAGCGGAACCACGTGCCCTGATGGTCGAGCCGCCGCACCTTGTCGGGATGCGCGAACAGCCCCGTCTGCTTGTCGATGACGATCGCGTCGTCGTCCCAGGAGTTCCAGTGCCCGAGCACCACCTGCATGAACTCGTCGGCACGGTCGTAGCGCGTATCGTGCTCCAGGTGCTCGTTGTACCCCATGTTCAGTGCTTCGCCGTCGTTCATCGAGGTGACGACGTTCCAGGCGGCACGGCCACCGGTCATCAGGTCGAGCGTCGCAAACACCCGCGCGACATGAAACGGTTCATAGTACGTGGTGGAGCAGGTGGCGCCCAGGCCGAGACGCTCGGTCGCCATGCCCATGACGGTGAGCACGGTGATCGGATCCATCTTCACGCAGCGAATGCCGTGCTCCACCGTATGACGATGATCGTTGCCATAGCGGTCCGGCATGGCCAAGCGATCGTCGAAGAATCCCAGGTGGAACTTGCCTTCCTCGAGAACGCGACCGATGGTGCGGTAGTAGTCGGCGGACATGGAGTCATCGCGTGAGTCAGGATGGCGCCAGGAACTGACGAGATTGGTGCAGTTCTGCGCCTGCAGGAAACCGACCATGACCATCTGGCGCATATGCGACGCTCCGTCTCTACTCGCTGGTATCATCGCGCGGAATTGCAGGGGAGGGCAAACCGATGCTGGGTCTCGTCACCACACTGAACGACAAGGCTCCGGTCGAGCTGCGCGAGCTCCCCGAACCGCAGCCGCGGCGCAACGAAGCGCTTGTTGCGGTGCACGCGTTCTCGTTGAATCGCGGTGAGCTGCGTTCGGTCCGCAACAACGGCGAAGGATGGGTGCCGGGGCAGGACGTCGGCGGTGTCGTGCTGAAACAGGCCGAGGATGGCAGCGGCCCGGCGGCCGGCGCGCGTGTCGTCGCGCTGACCGATGAGTTCGGTTGGGCGCAACGCGTCGCGGTAGCTGCACATCGCATGGCGGTGTTGCCGGACAATGTCGGTTTTGCGCAGGCGGCGACATTGCCTGTTGCCGGCCTGACCGCGCTGCGCACGCTGCGCCATGGCGCACCGTTGCTCGGCAAACGCGTGCTGATCACCGGTGCGGCCGGCGGCGTCGGCACCATCGCGGTACAGCTAGCGGCTCGGTCCGGCGCACGCGTGACCGCTGTCGTCGGACGGGCTGAACGGGCGTCCGGAATGCAGGAACTCGGCGCGCGCGAAGTGATCGAGGATATCGAGAAAGCGCAAGGCCGCTACGGCCTGATTCTGGAATCCGCCGGTGGCGCTTCGCTGGCGCATGCCGTCAAGCTGGTCGAGGCCAGGGGCACAATCGTGGTGTACGGCAATTCCTCGGGTGAACCGACCACGATCGCGTTCGCCGACTTCCGTGGTGTGCCCAATTCGCGCGTGCAGAGCTTCAGCTACTTCTACTCTGAAGCCGAGGACCGGTTCGCACCGGATCTCGCGCTGCTGGTGTCGCTGATCGCCGACGGATCGCTCACGCCTCGGATCGGTGCGGAACGAAGCTGGCGTGATTTCGCCGGCGTGGCCGAGCAGTTGCGCGACCGTCGCGTATCCGGCAAGGCAGTGCTGCTGGTCGATTGAGAGGGAACGAACGATGGAATTCGCAGGCAAGGTGGCCTTGATCACCGGCGGTGGCGGCGGCATCGGCCGCGCCAGCGCGATCGGCTTCGCGGGACGCGGCGCCAAGGTCGTGGTGGTCGATTCCGACGCGACCACAGGCGAGGCAAGCGCCGAACTGGTGCGTCAGCGCGGCGGCGACGCACGCTTCGTGCGGGCGGACGTCACCAAATCCGCCGATGTACAGGCCTATGTGAAGGCGACCCTCGACGCGTACGGCTCCATCGACTGCTTCTTCAACAATGCCGGCATCGAAGGGCGGGCCGCGCCGACGCAGGAATATGACGAAGCGATCTTCGATCAGGTGATCGCGGTCAATCTGAAGGGCGTCTTCCTGGGCATGCGGCACGTGTTGCCGGTGATGCTGAAACAAGGGCACGGCGCCATCGTCAACACAGCATCCGTCGCGGGCCTGTTCGGTGGCCCCGGCATGGCGCCCTACGTCGCCTCCAAACACGGCGTGCTGGGGCTGACAAAGGTTGCGTCGGCGGATGTCGCGCGTCTCGGGATTCGGGTGAATGCCGTGTGCCCCGGTCCGGTCGAGACGCGCATGATGCGTTCGATCGAAGCGCAACGAAACCCCGCCAATCCGCAGGCGGTGCACGACATGACTGCCGCCAACACGCCGACCGGACGCTACGTGATGCCGGAGGAAGTGGCGAACGTGGTGATGTATCTGTGCTCGGACTTCTCCAGCGACATCACCGGCACGCACATCGTCATCGACGGCGGTCGTTCGGGGACTGGCGGAGCGCCTCCAGCCGTCCCTCGGCCCGCTTGAGGTTGTAGCGCGCGATCGCCCGCTGCTGCAGGTGCGCCGGCCCGTCGAGCGCCCCGATTGCCTCACGATAGACAGCGATCGCCTCCGCGATCGACGCGGCGTCGTTGAGCGCCGTCAGCGCGTTGGCGAGGTTCGTGCTGGCCATCGCCCATTCCAGCGGCGTAGCTTCACGCGTATAGACAGCGAGCGCCCCCCGGCATGCCGCGACCGCCTCTGTCAGCGTGTCGTGGTCATTGTCGCGTTCACCCAGCACGCGCAGCGCCTGGCCGAGATTGCTCTGCGTCACCGCCACATCGATCGGCGACTCCTGGCGCGTGTATTCGTCGAGTGCCGCGCGATAGTGATCGACCGCGTCACGCAGGCACGCGGTATCGCCGGTGCGTTCGCCCTGCACCGACAGCACCGCGCCGCAGTTGCGCTGCATGCGCGCCCAGTCGGCTGGCGCGGCCTCGCGCGTATAGACGCTGGTCGCGAGCCGGTAGCTGTTGAGTGCGGCGTTCAGCCAGGCGGGATCGCTGTCCCGCTCGCCCAGCACGATCTGTGCGGCGCCCAGCAGCGCCACAGTGCGTGCCCAGTCCTCGGGCGTGCTGTCCGGTCGGTACACTTCCAGCGCATGGTCGCACGCGGTCATCGCCGAATGCAGCATCACCGGGTCGTCGATCCGCGCACCGAGCGCCCGCAGCGCCGCTGACAGGCGGCTTTGCGTCTTCGCCCAGTCCAATGGCGCCATGGCACGTGGGACAAGCTTCAACGCGGCGTTGAAGCAGGAGACAGCATCGGCGATGCCGGAGATATCCTCTGCTGCCTCGCCTTCGGACAGCAGGATTTCGGCCTTGGCAATCGCCTGGCGCCAGGCCTCGGCGCTCATGTCTCGGCGCGCATCTCCGCGAAGGTCTCCTTCGCCGTGAGCAGGGCTTCGCGGATCAACGGGACGCCGACATAGCCGCTGAGGTGCAGCAGGGATTCGACCAGCTCGTCCTCGGTCCAGCCCTGGTTGCGCGCCATGCGCAGATGCAGCTTGAGTTCGGGATCGCGTCCGTTGGTGGCATCGGAGATCACGCAGATCAGCGCCCGGGTCTTCAGGTCGAGCCCAGGCCGGGTCCACAGCGCGCCGAAGATGGTTTCCTGCGTGACTTCGGCGAACTTCGCCATGATAGGGTCGTTGTAGATGGCCTTGTCCATACGGTCGACGGCGGCATCGCCCAGCAGCTTCCGCCGCAGTTCGCGGCCCTTCTTGCGCAGTTCGCTCTCAGCCATTTCTGTGACCTTCCTGAATGGACGGCGGCGGACGCTTACAGTTCCACCACCACGTAGTTCTGTTCGACGGACACCGGCACCGTCTCGGCCACGAACGGACCTTTCGCAAGCGCCTCGCCCGGCACCACCTCCACCTGATACGTGCGCGCCTTCACGCTCTCCGGATGACACCAGGACTGGCCGGTCTTGATATCGAACTCCCAGCCGTGCCAGGGACAACGCAGCATCTCGCCGTGCCGTTCCAGCCGGTACTCACCGGGTCGGTCCGCGGTGAACCGGCCCAGCACGAAGCCGATGCACAGCGGCGCCCCTTCGTGCGGACAGCGGTTGATCAGCGCGAAGAATTCGCCGTTCACGTTGAAGACGCCGATCGAGCGGCCGGCGACGTCGACGATCTTGCTCTTCCCCGGCGCGATCTCGCTCGCGGGTGCGACAACGTGCCGGGCCATTCCGTCACTCCAGGCCGTAAAACGCCAGTGCGTTCTCGCGGAACACCATGCGCTTCTGCTGTTCCGTCAGCGGTGCCTTGAACGCGTAGCGCGGGTCGTCCTGGTCCCAGTGCGGATAGTCGGTCGAGAACATGATACGGTCCCAGCCGATCCACTCACACGTCGCCAGCAAATCCTCGGGCCGCTCCGGCTCCTCGATCGGCTGCGTCGTCACCCAGATGTTGGAGCGGATATATTCCGACGGCAGCCGCTTCAGGTGCGGCACTTCCTCACGCAGCCGCTTGTAGTGCTTGTCCAGCCGCCAGGTCAGCGACGGAAGCCAGGCAAAGCCGCCTTCCACAAGTGCGACACGCAGGTTGGGGATGTGTTCGAACACGCCCTCGATCACCAGCGAGGTGACCAGCGCCTCCTTGCTCTGCGGATAGGATGGATGCTCTTCGTGATAGAACGAGGGCCAGCCGCCGCCGGTCGATGGATGACCGCTGGTGCCGCCGAGATGCAGCGCGATGGAGAAGCCGTTCGCCGCACAGGCTTCCAGGATCGGCCAGTAACGGCGCCGGCCGAGCGGCTCCAATCCGCGCGGCGGGATCATGACGTGGGTGAAGCGGCGGTCGCCGGCGCGCTTCTCGATCTCTTTGATCGCGGCTTCGGTGTATTCCAGCGGGATCTGCACGCCGGCCTTCAGCCGCGGCTCACGGTCGCACCAGACCTGCGCCTCCCATTCGTTCGCCGCGGTCGCCATCGCCGCGCCGAACTCGACGTTGCGTTCGTCCGCGCCGCGACCGAGCAGCGGCATCATCAGCCCGTAGGAGACGTTGAACAGATCGAGCAACTGCTCCTGCATCATCCCGAGGTCGGAGCCGGGATGCGTGCCGTCCTTCGGATATGAGTCCATCCGCATGCCAGTGAACGGCGACATCCGCGGATAGTTCGGCGCGTTGGCGAACGGGGAACGCGACCGTCCACCGATCGAGGCGCGCATCTTGCGCCAGCGCTCCGACAGGAACTGGTCGAGGTCGGCCGGCGACTTCGTGTAGGGATGGATGTCGCAATCGACAATGCCGAGTTTGGTCTGCGACGAAATGTCTGGTTGGCGATCGATGACGGCAACGTTCATCGCATGCACTCCATGCTTACGGGGATAGCCGGGGAAAGGTCTTCAGTGCGTTGTCGACGAGCAGCTTGCGCAGCAGGTGCTCGGGCAGGCCGTCGGGCAGCGCGTCCTTGTCGTCAAAGTGCCAGTGCGGATAGTCGGTGGAGAACAGCAGCATCTCGTCGGAACCGATCTCCTCGATGATGCGCTGAAGCTGGTCGGCGCGCGGCGGCGCATCGAACGGCTGGACGGTCAGCCGCACATGCTCGCGCGCGTACGCGGCGGGGGATTTCTCCAGCCACGGCACCTCGGCGCGTACGCCGCGCCAGGTCTTGTCGGCGCGCCACATCCAGCCGGGGAGCCAGGTCACGCCCGACTCCATCAGCACGACCTTCAGGCGCGGGAACTCGACGAACACGCCTTCGGTGATCAGGCTGTTCAGTACGCCGGCGAAGCCGGTCGACCACGAAACATAGTCTTCCAGGTAGTACGACGGCCAGCCGAGGTTGGTCGGCGGGTGGCGATAGGAGCTGCCGGCGTGGATGCCGATCGGCAGGTCGAGCCGTTCGGCGGCGCGATAGATCGGCCAGTGGATACGGCGGCCGAGCGGCAGCTCGCCCATCTCCCACACCAGCACCTGCACGAAGCGCGGATCGGCCGCCATGCGCTCGATCTCCTTGGCGGCAAGCTCCGGACTGTGCATCGGCACCACGATCGACGCGCGCAGCCTGTCGTCCTTCGACAGCCACTCGGCGGCGAGCCAGTCGTTGATCGCGCGGCACATCGCGGCGGAGAGATCCTCGCTGAACACCGCCGGCGCACCATGCAGCACGTTGCAGATGGCGTAGCGCGTGCCGAACCCGTCGAGCGCCTGCGCGCGGAGCAGTTCGAGATCGGTGCCGGCACTGCCCTTCGCCGGCTTCCAGTCGGGGCGGCAGTTGATAGGCGCGTTCGGCGGAAAGGCCGACGCGGTGTAGTTGTCGCGCTCCAATCCGCGCATCAGGATGTGCGCGCGCCAGTATTCGTCGAGATAGGGCACCAGCGCCTGCATGCCGGGCAGGGCCGGATGGATATCGCAATCGATCGCGCCGGGCGCGGGAACGCTCACAGGGCACAACTCCGTGTTGCTGGGAGGATAGGGCCGGGCGACGGGCCGTTCAATGGGCCGGTGTTCATCGAAGGTTCACCTCTGACATGCAGAACGCAGCAGAGACCCGGGGGGTTCATCGCTGCGTCTGCCCCGCCGGACTGAGCCTGGCGGGCAACAGCGACGCGAACACCAGCGCCAGCACCGACAGCACGCCCGCCAGCACGTAGGTGTTGTGCAGCCCCAGCGCCACGACATCGGTCAACCGCGCCAGGTCCGCCGTCGGCAGCCCCTCACGCAACCCAGGCTCCAGCAGCCGATCGATCATGCCCACGGTCTCCGGTGCATCGTGCAGCAGCGTGAGGTTCAGCACCGCACCGAACGCCGCGGCTCCGATTGCCTGCCCGACAAACCGCATGAACATGCACGACGACGTGGCCGCGCCGCGCTGGTGCCATGGCACCGCTGCCTGGATCGATACGATGAACGTCGTGTTGCAGAACCCCATGCCGACGCCGATCAGCAGCGACCCGACGGTGACCCACACCAGACCGCGCTCCGGCGTCAGCGTGATCAGCACCAGGCTGCCGACGATCAGCGCCAGCGTGCCCATGACCGCGGTCAGGCGATATGTCGTGCGCACCATCAGCCGCCCGCCGAAGAAGCTGGCGACCGCCCAGGTGACCGACATCGCGCCCAGCACCAGTCCGCCCGCCAGCGCAGAGCGGCCCATCGCACCCTGCACATAGGTCGGCAGGAACATCGATATGCCCATCATGATGCCGGAAACGATCGCACCGCCCACGCTTCCCACCAGGATGATCCGGTGGCGCCACAGTTCCAGCGGCAGCATCGGCTCCGGCGTGCTCTTCTCGTGCAGCACGAGCACCAGCAAGGTCACGAGTCCGACCACGCCCACCGTGATGGTGGCCATGCGCGGAAGGCTCCCGCCTTGCACCAGCACCACCATCAGCGCGGCGATCGCCAGCATCAGCAGCAGAGATCCGAGGTAGTCGATGCGGTGCGGCCGATGCTCGACCGCCTCGTCGAGGAACACCGCGATCATGACGACCGCCGTCACCCCGATCGGCAGGTTGACCCAGAACACAAGCTGCCAGGTCAACTGCTCGACAAAGAACGCGCCGAGCGATGGTCCCAGCATCGCCACCACGCCGAATACGCTGGACACCAGCCCCTGCACGTGGGCGCGCTCGGTCGGCGAATAGATGTCGCCCAGGATCGTGGTGGCGATCGGCTGCACGCCGCCGGCGCCGAAGCCTTGCAGCGCGCGGAACAGGATCAGCGTCTGCATGTTGCCGGCGAAGCCGCAAAGTGTGGAACC
The DNA here is from genome assembly GCA_025452005.1 of Acetobacteraceae bacterium. Taxonomy (GTDB): domain Bacteria; phylum Pseudomonadota; class Alphaproteobacteria; order Acetobacterales; family Acetobacteraceae; genus JAMXLO01. The sequence goes on from JANWJK010000182.1 coordinate 30,733, forward strand.
GACCAGGAACACGCCGACACCGGCGTAGAACACCTTCTTGCGGCCGTAGATGTCGGCGAGCCGGCCATAGACGGGGATGCTGACCGACTGGGCGAGCAGATAGACCGCGAACACCCACGAGAACAGACTGAACCCGCCAAGCTCCGCGACAATGGTCGGCATCGCGGTGGCGATGATCGAGCCTTCCACCGCGGCCGTGAAGGTCGCCATGAGGCACGCGGCGAGCACCAGGTTGCGGCGAGCCGAGGGGGCGTGCACGACGTGAATCGGGGCGGTGGTGGTCTGGAACCCCTCGTCGGGCACAGGTTGGCCTCGTTATGGTTGGGACGCCGCGCGGTTCTCTCATCGGGACCGGCCGCTGGCAACCTGCACGATCGCAGCCCTGCCGTGCTATCCAGGCATCCAATCATCCTGGAGGCGCACGCTCCCCGCATGCCCGACCCTGCATCAGCGCCCAACTCTGCATCAGCGACCGACATTGGCGTCGATATCGGCGGCACCTTCACCGACATCGTCTGCCGCCGCGCCGGCGAACCGATGCGCGTGCTGAAGATTCCCACCACGCGCGGCGATCCGAGCGAGGCCGTGCTGAGCGCCATCGGCCATCTCGCACGCGATCTCGGCGTTGCGGCAGGCGACATCGCGCGCTTCCTGCACGGCACAACGATCGCCACCAATGCGGTGCTCGAGCGCAAAGGCGCGAAGATCGGCCTGATCGCCAGCGAAGGATTTCGCGACACGATCGAGATCGGCTACCAACTCCGCAAGGATCTGCACCGCATCATGCTGGAACCGGTCACGCCGGTGTTCCTGGCACCCGGCGCGCAGCGCAGGGCGGTGCCCGAGCAGGTGTCCGCGCAGGGCGAGGTGATCGTGCCACTCGATGAGGAGTCGCTGCGGCGTGCCGCGGCGGAACTCGTCGCCGACGGCGCGCAGGCGATCGCGGTGTGCTATCTGTTCTCGTTCCTGTATCCGGCGCACGAGCAGCGCACGCGCGAATTGATCGAGGCGGCGCACCCGGGCGTCGCCGTGTCGCTGTCGAGCGACGTCGATCCAACCTTCCGCGAGTACGAGCGCACAGTGGTCACCGCGTTCGATGCGTATATGAAACCCGTTGTCGGCCGCTATCTGGCACGTCTGGAGGACGGACTGCGAGCGGCGCATGTCACGGCACCATTGCAGATCATGCAGTCGCGCGGCGGACTTGCCGGTACATCGGTTGCCCGCAAGCGGCCGGTGCGGCTGTTCGTCTCAGGCCCGGCGGCCGGCGTGATCGGCGGCGCCATCGTGGGGCGTTCATCGGGGTATCGCGACGTGATCACTATCGACGTCGGCGGCACGTCGAGCGACATCGCACTGGTGGAAGGCGGCGAGCCGGTGATCCGCGCACAAGGCAATATCGGCGGCTTTCCGGTGCGCGTGCCGATGGTCGACGTGAACGCGATCGGCGCGGGCGGCGGTTCCATCGCGTGGCTCGACGGCGCTGGAGGCCTGCGCGTCGGTCCACATTCCGCCGGGTCTGAGCCAGGCCCTGCCTGCTACGGCCGCGGCGGCGAGGAAGCGACCGTCACCGATGCATCCGTTGTACTCGGCTGGCTCGACCCGGCGTATTTCGCGGGCGGTTCGGTTTCGCTCGATCCATCGCGTGCCCGCGACGTGATCGAGCAGCGGATCGCACGACCTCTCGGCCTGTCGGTCGAAGACGCCGCGCTTGGCATCCATCGCGTGGTGAACGCGCAGATGGTCGAGGGCATTCGGCTGGTCTCGATCCGTCGCGGCCTCGATCCGCGTCGTTTCACGCTGGTGGCACTCGGGGGCGCCGGTCCGATCCATGCAACGGCGCTTGCCGCCGAGATTGGCATCGGCAACGTGCTGATCCCGCGCCATCCAGGTGTGCTGTCGGCGGCGGGTCTGCTCGCCGCGCCGACCGAGCACGAAGTGGCGATCGCGTTCCCGCGTCCGCTGGCCGGACTCGCCTTCGCCGATGTGCGCCGCGTGCTGGGGGAACTGGACGATGCATGCGCGCGACTTATGGCGGAGGAGAGCATCGGCGACACGCCGGTGTCTATCCAGTACTCCGCCGATGTCTGGTACATTGGCCAGTCATATCATCTCGAGGTTGCGCTCGACGCCGCTGCGGCCGACCCGCTGGACAAATTGTATCGCGACTTCCTGGCGCTGCACGATCGGATCTACGGACATGCCACCGAGCAGCCCGCCGCGATCGTGAACCTGCGGTCCGTGCATCGCGCGGGCGGCAGCGACCGCCTGGACGAAGGCGCCTACCGCCCGATCGACGACGATTTGCGCAAGAGGCCGCGCGCGATCCGCATCGCCGGCGCGCGTGCCCCGGTGCAGGCAACGATCTACCATCGTGCCGCGATGCCGGCCGGTCTGACCTTCGCTGGCCCGGCAATCGTCGAACAGGACGACACCACCACGCTGGTAGAGCCGGGCTGGCGCGGCACGGTGCAGGACAACGGCAACCTTCTGCTGACGCGAGGCTGAGATGGACGTCGATCCGATTACACTGGAAGTGCTGCGCAACAAGCTCGACGGCATCGCCAACGAGATGCAGCTCACTCTGGTGCGCAGCGCCTTTTCCGCCATCGTGAAGGAAGGGCTCGACGCCTCGGCCAGCCTGTTCACGCTGCAAGGCGAGACGCTGGCGCAGGCACTCGCCATTCCGGTGCATCTCGGCGCGCTGACGCCGATGGTGGGTCGGCTGCTGCACGACGTGCCGCTCGAGACGATGGGTGAGGGCGACATCTGGATCCTCAACGACACGTATCTCGGCGGCACGCATCTGCCGGACATCGCCATCATGATGCCGGTGTTCGCCGCCGGCCGCGTCATCGCGATCAGCGCGGCGATGACGCATCACCAGGATGTCGGCGGCATGGCGCCCGGCTCCACGCCGACCAACGCCACCGAGATCTTCCAGGAAGGCATTCGCATCCCGCTGCTGCAATTCCGCCGCGGCGAGGTACTGAACGACACGCTGATCGCGATGCTGCGTCAGAACGTACGGCTGCCTGACGTGCTGATGGGCGACATCAATGCGCAGGTCGCCGCGTGCACGATCGGCGCGCGAAGGCTTGGCGAGCTGGCCGGCAGCTTCGGACGCGATGAGTTGCTGGCGTTGTTCGACGAACTGCTGAACCGCTCCGAGACGATGACACGGCAGGCGCTGCGCAGTCTGCGGGCGGGAACCTATCGCCATGTCGATTACCTGGACAATGACGGGATCGAGCTCGACAGGCTGGTGCGCATCGAGGTCGCGGTGACGATCGAAGACGGCCGAATGATGTGCGACTTCACTGGTACGTCGCCCCAGGTGCGCGGACCGTTCAACTGCATGGCGTCGGGACCTTATGCTGCCGCGTGCTTTGCGGTGCGTGCGGTGACCGATCCGGAGGGTCGCGTTCCCAACAACGGCGGCTGCTTCCGTCCGCTGGCGTTTCATCTGCCGGAGGGTAGCCTGGTCAATCCGCGCGAGCCGGCTCCGACCGGCTGTCGCACATCGACGATCAAGAGGATAACCACCGCGATACTCGGCGCGCTGCGCCAGGCTGCGCCGGATCGCGTGCCGGCCGACTCCGGCAGCGAGATCGTCATCATGCATTTCGGTGGCCAACGCTCCGATGGCCGCCGCTATGTGACGTCGCAGCTTCTGGTTGCCGGCAGCGGGGCATCGCCACATCTCGACGGTGTCGATGTGATCGAGACCGATGCCAGCAATTGCCTGAACGTTCCGGCCGAGGCGCTGATGCTCGAGGCGCCGATCCGCGTGCACCGCGCGGCGCTGAACCGCGATTCCGGAGGGCCAGGGACGCACCGCGGTGGTCTCGGCGGTGTGTTCGAATACGAACTGCTGGATGGCGAAGCCACCGTGACGTATCGCGGCGAACGGCATCGCTGCGAGGCGGCCGGAGTGGACGAAGGCATGGCCGGCGGGCGGGCCAGCGCGGTGATCAGGCGTGCCGCGGGCGGCGAGGAGGTGGTGAACTCGAAGATCGTAGCCACGCTGCGTAAAGGCGATCGGATCGTGATCGCCACCGCCGGCGGCGGTGGATACGGCATACCGGTCGAACGTGAGCCCGCGCTCGTGCAGGCGGATCTGCGCAACGGCAAGATCAGCCTGGAAGCGGCACGCGAGTTCTATGGATATCGCGGCAATGTCTGAACCGCACAATCTGCATGATCCCCCATAAGCGCGCCCGGGCGGTAGGGGAAATGGCATTTTCCTGTCATTGCGAGGAGCGCAGCGACGCGGCAATCTCCATCGCAGTGCATAACGGGATGGAGATTGCTTCGCTCGGCTCGCAATGACAGGACGCACTGGTTGGCGCGGCGTAGCGAACTTGTTATGGTGCCGCGCAGACGGGGAGACATCACAATGCGCATCGGACACGCGATCATCGCATCGATCGCCATGGCTCTGGCGATTCCTGCAAGCGCCGACAGCACGCAAGGCATCACCGACGCCACGATCGTCATCGGCAACCTGGGACCGTTCTCCGGTCCGTCCTCGGTATTCACGCCGCTGAATTACGGTCCCGAGGCGTATCTTCGCTACATCAACGAACAGGGCGGCGTGAACGGGCGCAAGTTCACCACGGTGTTCGCCGATGACTCATGCAACGAGGCCAAGGGCATCGCCGCGGCGAAGAAGCTTATCTACGAGGACAAGGTCTTCATGATCATGTCGAACCCGTGCAGCGGCGTGGCCATGGCGATCAAGCCGATGCTGGTGCAGGACGGCGTGCCCTGGATCGGCGCGTCGGCCAATCCCAAGATCAGCCGCCCGGTATCGCCGAGTATCTTCCACACCACCTATACCGGCATCGAGTCCGGCCGCGCCATGGCGAGCTTCGCAATGGGCAAGCCTGGCACGACGAAGATCGCACTCGCGATGCACAGCGACGACTGGGCGCATGGCTACTGCGACAATGCGACCGACTACGTGAAGAGCCATAACGGCGAGATCGTCGCCACCACGGCGCTGGAGCACGGTGCCACCGACGGTACCGCGCAGGCGTTGCAGATCAAGGCATCGGGCGCGCAGGCTGTAATGGCCTGCCTGTACCAGCCGGAACTGATCGTGCTGCTGCGTGAGCTGCAGAAGTTCCAGATCAACGTCATCGTGCTGGGCGCGCTGGGCGCCGACTTCGATCAGGTGGTGCAGGCCTTCCCGAATCACGACTACCTGAACCAGCGATTCTTCCAGCCGTATCAGTTCAAGGCGAAGATCGGCAGCGGTCCGTTGAAGAAGTTCCACGACATCTTCGTCAAGTACCTGACCAAGGACGAGCTGCCCAAGGTCGGCGAACCGACCAACTTCTATTACTTCGGCGTTCCTCTTGCGATCGTGACGGTGGAGGCGTTCCGCCGCGCCGGACCGAACCCGACGCGCGAGAGCTGGGAGAAGGCAGTGGAGTCGCTGAAGGACTTCGATACCGGCGTGCTGGCCGATACCGAGACCTTCGGCCCCGACAAGCATGTCGGCGTCGAGAAAATGTACGCGGTCGGCCTGAATGCCCAGGGACAGGAAACAGTCTACAGGTCCTGGGGTGACGCACTGGCCGACAGCGAATAGCGGCGGTTCACGCCAGGGAGGCGATCGTGGCGATACCGGCATATGACTGGATAGCCCACAACGCATCGACGCGCGGCGATTGCGTCGCCATGGAAGACCTCGCAACCGGCCGGGTATTCACCTACGCGGAATTCGACGATCGCATCGGGCGCCTGGCTGCCGGTCTGCGCGCCCGGTTCGGTGTCGAACGTGGCGACCGGGTGGCCGTGCTGGCGCACAATTCGACCGACCTGTTCGAGTTACAGTTCGCCTGCACACGCATCGGCGCGGTTTTCGCGCCGATGAACTGGCGACTGACGGTGCCTGAACTGCGGTTCATCGTCGGTGACTGCCAGCCTGTCGTCATGTGCTACGATCCGGAATTCGGCGACGCGGCGTTGGAACTTTCCGCCGCCTGCGGCGTGCGACACCTGTGCGGGCGGGATCCGGCGGACAACGCCTACGAACGGCTGATCGCCGAGGCGACCGGCGATGTGGCGCCGGAACCGCTGACGCATGATGACGTTGCGACAATCCTGTACACATCGGGCACCACGGGCCATCCCAAGGGTGCCATCATCACCCACGGCATGCGGTTCTGGCAGACCATCAACCTGACAGGCCCTTGTCGGGTCACAACCGACAGCACATGTCTCGTCACCCTGCCGCAATTCCATGTCGGCGGACTCGATGTTTTCGCCAACCCGGTGTTCCACTACGGCGGTAAGGCCGTGGTGATGCGCGCCTACGATCCTGCCCTGACGTTGCGTCTGTTCTGCGACCGCGAGGCCAACATCACGCACTTCATCGGTGCCCCGGCACATTTCCAGTTCATGGCGCAACTGCCGCAGTTCGCCGAGGCGAGCTTCAACCCGAATCTCCTGGCGTATGTCGCCGCTGCACCGGTGCCGTTGCCCCTGCTGCATCAGTGGCGAGATCGCGGCCTCAAGCTGATACAGGGCTACGGCATGACCGAGACGTGCGGGGTGATCACGATGATGGAGCCGGGCGACGCACTGCCAAAGGCAGGCTCGGCCGGCAAGGCCTGTCTGCATGTCACTATGCGTCTGGTCGGCGCCGACGGCACCGATGCCCCTGCCGGCGAGATCGGCGAAATCTGGGTTAAGGGCCCCAGCACCACGCCCGGCTACTGGCAAAGGCCCGAGGCAACCGCCGGCGCCTTCACGGACGGCTGGCTGCGCACCGGCGATGCGGCACTGACCGACAAGGACGGTTTCTACTACATCGTCGATCGCTGGAAGGACATGTACATATCCGGCGGCGAGAACGTCTATCCGGCGGAGGTCGAAGACGTGCTCTACCAGCTTCCCGCCATCGCCGAAGTCGCGATCATCGGCGTGGCGGACGAGCGATGGGGCGAGGTTGGCCGCGCCATTGTCGCGCTCAAGCCGGACCACGTGCTGACCGAGGCGCAGATCTATCGGCACTGCGAGGCGAACCTCGCGCACTACAAGCACCCTCGCTCGATCCGCTTTGTCGAAGCTCTGCCGCGCAACGCAACCGGCAAGGTACACAAGCCAACTTTGCGGCAACGGTTCGGCGCCGTGTAAGTCCGCATGCTCGCCCTTCTGCCGCAGCTTGTGGTCAGCGGCACCTCGACCGGCATGCTCTATGCGCTCATCGCGCTGTCGATGACCGTGGTCTATCGCGCCACCACCGTGGTGAACTTCGGCCACGGCGACATGGTCGCCGCCGGCGCCTACGCGGTGTTCGTGTTCGGTCTCGGCTTCGGTCTGCCGTTCCTGGTCGCCATGGCGCTCGCCATCGCGCTGCTGTTCGCCGCAGGCTTCGCCGCGCAGCGCATGCTGCTGCAGCCGATCGTCGCCGGTCCGCATCTGTCGCTGGCGATGATGGCGCTCGCCATCGGCTACACGCTGCGCGGCGCGCTGCGTCTCCAGTGGGGCAACGAAACCATCAACCCGTCGCGCCCTTATCCGCAGGACGTGTATCTGTTCGGCAACGTCGTCGTCACCACCGATGACGCTGTCATCTGCGGCTCGGTTCTGCTGCTGCTGGCGGCGCTGTTCCTGTTGCTGCAGGTGACGCCACTTGGCAAGGTGATCCAGGCCACGTTCCAGAGCCAACGTGGCGCGGCGCTGGTCGGCATCAACGTCCCGTTGTTCCACGCATTGATGTGGGGTGGCGGCGCGGCACTCGGCGCACTCGGCGGTGTGATGCTGTCGCTGATCACGCCGCTCACGCCCGACCTCGGCCAATGGACGCTGGTGCAGGGTTTCGCCGCGATGACACTCGGCGGATTCGGATCACTCGGCGGCGCCGTCGCCGGCGGCATCCTGCTCGGCATCACCGAGAAGCTGCTGGGCTTCTACGTCAACACGGTCTTTATAGAGATCACCGGCTACCTTGTGCCGATCCTCGTCTTGATGTTGCGCCCGCAAGGCCTGTTCGGCCGCCGCGCCGTCGTGCGCGTATAGTGTCCCGCCGCCTCTTCTGGCTGTTGCCGCTTGCGCTGCTGCCCGTGCCATTGCTGCTCAACCCCTATCAGCAGTACGTGCTGAACACCGCGCTGCTCTACGTCCCCGTCGGCATCGGCTTCAATCTCGTCGTCGGCAATCTGGGCCTGCTCGCGTTCTCCAATGTCGCCTATTTCGGTCTCGGCGCTTACACCAGCGGCGTGATGATGGTGCAGCTTGGCATGCCTTGGTGGCTGACCGTCATCCCGGCGGCGCTGGTCGGCGGTATCGGCGGCGCGATCGCCAGCATTCCCGCGTTGCGCGGCGTGCGCCTGTTCTACCTCGCCATCATGACGCTGGCGTTCGGCGAGCTGATGCGCTGGACCTACATCAGATGGGAGGCGCTCACCGGCGGCTCGATGGGCATGGCGGTGCCGACCGCAACGCTGTTCGGTTGGGCGCTCGATACCGATCGGCGCAGATTCTACGCCTTCCTCGCATTGGTGGTGCTGCTCGTCGCGATCACCGACCGGCTGCTGCGGTCGCGTTTCGGCCGTGCCTTCCTGGCGATCAAGGACAACGAGATCGCGGCCGCCGCGATGGGCATCCCCACCGATCGCTACATCGTGCTCGCCTTCGCCTGGGGCGGCGCCGTGGTCGGCGTGGGCGGTGCGATGTTCGCGATCTCGGTCGGCCACCTGACGCCGGTATCCTTCGATCTCACGGAGCTGATCCGCCAGTTCGCGATCATCATGGTGGGCGGACTGGCCAGTCTCACCGGCGCGATCATCGGCGCCGTCATCGTCACCGTGGCGCCCCAAGTATTCATCAGCTTCCCCGGGTTCGACGAGCTGGTATTCGGGTTGCTGATCGTGCTGGTCATCCTGTTCCTGCCGCGCGGGCTCGCCAGCCTGCTTGCACGGGTGCATCCCGCGTTCGTCGAGCGCTACTATCGTGGATGATGCGCCGTTGCTCTCGGTGCGCGACGTCACCGTGCGCTTCGGCGGCCTGGTTGCGGTGGGCGGCGTCTCGTTCGATCTGCATGGCGGAAATCTGTGCCCTGATCGGGCCGAACGGCGCCGGCAAGACGACGCTGTTCAACGCCGTGTCAGGCAACGTCGTCGCGGATGGTGGCAGCATCCGCTTTCGCGGCGAGGAAATCGCCGGGCTCACGCCGCACGAGATCTCGGCTCGCGGCGCCCGCCGCACGTTTCAGAACGGTGGGTTGTTTCCCGAACTGACCGCGCTGGAAAATGTGCTGGTCGGATTGCACGCACAGGTGGGAAGCGGCTTCTTCGGTCTGTTGTTCGGCCGTCGTTCGGCGGCTGCGGAAGCGTCCGCGACGATGCGCGCGCGCGAACTGCTGTCGACGATGGGCCTTGCGCACATCGCCGAGCAGAAAGCGGGCGCACTCTCCGGTGGCCAGCAGCGCATGGTGGAGATCGTGCGTGCGCTCGCCACCAATCCGCCGCTGTTGCTGCTCGACGAACCCGCGGTGGGCCTGGCGCCCGCCGCGCGCCAGCAACTCACCAGCGTCATCCGTAACCTCGCGCGTACGCGCAACATCGGCATCCTGCTGATCGAGCACGCGATCGAACTGGTGATGAGTGTCGCCGACCGCGTGATCGTGCTGAACGACGGACGCAAGGTGGCCGACGCGCCGCCCGAACAGGTGCGCGCGGATCGTGCCGTGCTGGAAGCCTATCTCGGCCATGCCTGACGCGCTGCTGATCGCGCGCGGTGTGGAAGCCGGCTACGGCAGCCGACAGGTCCTGTTCGGCGTGGATTTCGATATAAACGAGGGCGAGGCGGTGGCGCTGCTCGGTGCCAACGGCAGCGGCAAGTCGACGCTGCTGAACGCGCTCAGCGGCTTCGTGCGGCCGCGGCGTGGGTCGATCCGCCTCGACGGCATGGAACTCGCCGGACTGCCGCCGCATCGCACGTTCCGCCGGGGCATCGTGCAGGTGTCGCAGGCGCGCGACCTGTTTCCCGAGATGTCGGTGGATGAGAACCTGCGTCTGGGCGCGTGGACGAAGCGTGGCGACGCCGCGCGATTGCGGGACCGCGTCTATGCATCGTTCCCAAGGCTCTTCGAACGGCGCGGACAGATGGTGCGGCTCATGTCCGGCGGCGAGCAGCAGATGGTGGCAATCGGCCGTGCGCTGATGAGCGAGCCGCGCGTGCTGCTGCTCGACGAACCGTCGGGCGGGCTGGCACCGGCCTTCGTAAGCGAGATCGCCGCCATCGTTGCCGCACTGAAGCGGCAGCGCGTCACGATGGTGATGGTGGAGCAGAACCTCCGTCTGGCGCTGTCAGTGGCCGATCGTATCCTGGTGCTGCGCGACGGGGCGGTGGCCGAACAGCGCGGCGGCAATGCGGACGAGGAGGAGATCGTTCGGCAGATCTATCTGTAAGTGGGCTTTTGCGCGCCAAGGCAATTGGGTGAATGGCCGGTAGTTCGGGTTGTGCTGTCATTGCGAGGAGCGCAGCGACGCGGCAATCCCCATCGATGGGGATTGCTTCGCTTCGCTCGCAATGACAGCGAGAACCGCGGCGACTGGCAAACGCGCATCGGCAAATTGACTTCATTTCCGGCCGATGCCTAAGCTTCATCCAATTGCCGAAACGGCGGCCAGGGAGAGAAACATGCAGCGTCTGCGCTTGCTCGCGATCACATGCCTTATGTTGCTGGGATTGGCCGTTGCGGGACAGCGGTCGCTGGCCGCCGATGACACCATCAAGATCGGTTATATCGACCCGTTCTCCGGCGCATTCGCCTCGGGCGGCGATGCCAGCCTGAAGATGTTCCAGTTCATCGTCGACTACATCAACGCCAAGGGCGGCGCACTCGGCAAGAAGTTCGAGCTGGTGACGTTCGACGACAAGCTGCAGCCGGCCGAGGCGCTGATCGCGCTGAAGAGCGTGACCGACCAGAACCTGCCGTTCGTCATGTCCTGTGTCGGCTCCAATGTCGGATCGGCGCTGATTGACGCGGTGAACAAGCACAACGCGCGCAATCCGGACAATCGCGTGCTCCAGATCAACTGCGGTCAGCTTGCCACCGAGCTGACCAACGAGCAGTGCAGCTTCTGGCATTTCCGTTTCACCGGCAGCGTGGAAATGCGGGCCGTGGCGCGCATCAAGTCGCTGCCGCAATCGGTAAAGTCGGTCTATCTGCTGAACCAGGACTATCTCTTCGGCCAGTCGATCGAGAAGGATACCAAGCGCTTCCTCGCGGAGTATCGCCCCGACATCAAGATCGTCGCGGACGAGTTCATACCGCTGATGCAGATCAAGGACTTCGCACCCTACGTCACCAAGATCAAGGCGTCGGGTGCGCAGTCGCTGCTGACCGGCAACTATGGCCCGGATCTCAACCTGCTGCTCAAGGCGGCCGTCGATGCGGGGCTCGAAATCCGCTTCGACACTTACCTCGCGCACGTGATCGGCGCGGCGACGGCGATGGGCTCTGCCGGCGAAGGCCGGGTGACGTCGGTGCTGGACGACCACGAGAACATACCCTCGGAGGAGCACAATGCGGAGGCCGAGGATTTCGTCAAGAAATGGCGGGCGACGCATGATTTCATGTTCATCGCGGTCCCCAGCGTGACCCAGTTCGAGATGATGGTGCGCGCCATCAATCAGGCGGGATCCACCGATGCCGTGAAGGTCGCATTGGCGCTGGAGGGCATGGAGCAGAAGGATCTGTTCGGGGCCACCAACATCATGCGCAAGGACGACCACCAACTGCTATATCCGTACTATGAGGGGGTCTTTACCAAGAACGTCAAGTACGATGCAGAGAAGACGGGCCTGGGCTGGAAGACCGAGTTCAAGACGACAGTGGCGGACGAGACGCTGCCGACCACCTGTAAGATGAAGCGGCCGTCGTCGTAAGAGCGGGCCGGTCATGCAGATCGGCCTGATCTCGCTACTGGACGGTCTCGTCTATGGCATGCTGCTGTTCATGCTGGCGAGCGGGCTTACGCTGATCCTCAGCATGATGGGCGTGCTGAACTTCGCCCACGCGAGCGTCTACATGCTGGGTGCCTACTTCGCGTACGAGCTCAGCCGCTGGGTCGGTTTCTGGCCCGCCCTGATCATCGCTCCATTACTGTGTGGCGCGATCGGTGCCGCGATCGAGGTCTGGGGACTGCGCCGTGTCCACCATAACGGGCACATCGCCGAACTGCTGTTCACCTTCGGTCTGGTGTTCATCATCGGCCGCGCGGTGCAGATGGCGTGGGGCATGCTGCCGATGCCATACCGGGTGCCTGCTTCGCTCGACTTTCCGCTGTTCTCGCTGTACGGCGAGAACTTCCCGGCCTATCGCGGCTTCATGCTGCTGATCTCGGCGCTCATGCTGCTCACCATCTGGCTGCTGCTGAAGAAGACGCGCATCGGTCTGATCATCCAGGCGGCGCTCACGCATCCCAGCATGGTGAGTGCACTCGGCCACGACGTGCCGAGTGTCTTCACGATCGTGTTCGCCGGCGGCTCGCTGCTGGCCGGTCTTGCCGGTGTCATCGCCGGCAACTACCTCACCACCGAGTCGAGCATGGCCGATGCGATGGGGCCGATCGTGTTCGTCGTGGTCATCTTCGGCGGCCTTGGTTCGCTGGCCGGCTGCTTCATCGCCTCGATCCTGATGGGGATGGTGCAGACCTTCTCCGTCGTCATGGAGTGGTCGTTCGCCGACATGCTCAGGCCACTCGGCATCTCCGTGTCGGCGGACGATCTGCTGGGGGAGATCCTTACTATTTCGATCTCGCGGATCGGCCCGCTGGTGCCCTATGTGCTGCTGATCGTGATCCTGCTGTTCCGCCCGCGCGGGCTGATGGGCACGCGCGAGACATGAGCGACACGGCACTCCGCGCCCTGCCGTCGCGTGGCCCCGCGGCGATTGCCGTGCGGCTATGGCCGTGGATCGCCGCGCTGCTGGTATCCGTGATACTGCCCTGGCTGTTCTACGATTTTCAGCACGGGCGCCAATCCGGCTTCATGGTGTCGATGCTGAGCCAGACCGGCATGATGATCATCTTCGCCCTGTCGTTCAACATGCTGATGGGGCAGGCAGGGCTGCTGTCGTTCTGCCATTCTGTGCTGTTCGGGCTCGCCGGCTATTCTACCGTGCATTTCCTCAATGCCGCCGGCGCCGGCCAGTTGCCTGTGCCGATGGAGTTGATCCCTCTGCTGGCCGGGCTCAGCGGTCTCGGCTTCGGCATCGTGTTCGGCTATATGGCGTGCAAGCAGCGCTCCACCGCCTTCGCCATGATCACCCTCGGCATCGTCCAGCTTGTCACGACGGCAGCGACGATGTTCCATCACTTCTTCGGCGGCGAAGGTGGTGTGAAGACCGACCGCGAGATCGGCATCAGCCTGTTCGGTCTCGAGTACGGCCAGTCGATCCAGGTGTATTACCTGATCGTGGCCTGGATGATGATCTCGGCCGTCGGCATGTATTTCCACACGATGACGCCGCTCGGCCGCATGGCCAATGCGTGCCGCGACAATCACGAACGGGCGCAGTTCGTCGGCTACGATCCGCGTATCGTGCGCTTCCTGCAGTTCGCGGTGTCCGGCTTCTATGCCGGCGTGGCCGGCGGGCTGTTCGCCATCACCTACGAAATCGTCACCTTCGATGCGGTCGCCGCGCCACTGGCGGCGAATGCACTGCTGATGGCCTATATCGGCGGCGCCACCACCTTCTTCGGCCCGGTGCTGGGCGCCATCCTGATCACGCTGCTGCAAAGCGGCGTCAGCCTGATGTCGAACTCCTGGCTGGTCTACGTCGGCGTGCTGTTCATCGCCATGGTGACCTTTGCGCCGACCGGACTCACCGGCATCATCCTGGAACACGCCCCGATCGCGCGGGCCGGCCTGCTGCGCCGGCTGGTGGTGCCGTATCTGCGCATCCTGCTGCCGGGACTTGTCGTGCTGTTTGGCTTCGTCGGCGTGGTGGAACTGCTGTCGTTCCTCACCATCGGCATGGCACAAGGCAAGCGTCTCGAACTGTTCGGCCGGGCAGTCGACATCTTCGGATCGGCGCCATGGATCGCCTCGCTGGCCTGCCTGCTCGGCGGCGGCTTCTGGCTGACGCGCGAATCCCGACACTTCAAGCGCGTCTGGGATGGTCTGACAGAGGTCGCCAGGCGATGACCTCGCCGTCGTTGTCGCTGCGGAATGTCACCAAGAACTTCGGCCAGACCGAAATCATCCGCGGCGTGGACATGGACATCGCGGCGGGCGAGCGTCACGCGCTGATCGGCCCGAACGGCGCCGGAAAGACCACGCTGTTCAATCTGATCAGCGGCCGCTTCCCGATCACGTCGGGCGAGATCAGGTTGGATGCGACCCGGCTCGATGGCCTGGCGCCGCATCGCATCACGCGGCTTGGTCTGTCGCGCAGCTTCCAGATCACCTCGATCTTCCATCGGCTCAGCGTCTACGAGAACATCCGCTGCAGCCTGCTGTGGAGCCGCGGCTATCGCTATTCCTTCTGGCACGCCCTGGGCCGGCAGCGCGCGCTGAACGAGGAAGCGGACCGGCTACTGGAGGAACTGAATCTGGTGGAACGGCACGATCTGCCGGCGGGGCTGCTATCCTATGCGGAGCAGCGGGCGCTCGAGATCGGCATGACCATCGCCGGTGGCGCCAGCATGATCCTGCTCGACGAACCCACCGCGGGCATGAGCCACAGCGAGACGGAATACGCGGTGGCGCTGATCCGGCGGGTGACGCAGGGCAGGACGCTGGTGATGGTGGAGCACGACATGCGCGTGGTGTTCGATCTCGCGGACACCATCACCGTGCTGGTCTACGGCAAGGTGATCGCGTCCGGGCCGCCGGCGGAGATACGGTCCAATCGGGCGGTGCAGGAGGCGTACCTGGGCGCGATCGCGGCATGAGGCGCCTCCTCCCCAACCCTTCCCCGCTTCGCGGGAGAGGGGGATCGGCCCCCCGGGGGTGCCGCTAATGCTCGAAGTCCGCGACCTGCACGCCTTTTACGGCAAGAGCCACATCTTGCAGGGCGTCGATCTTTCGGTGGGCGAGGGCGAGATCGTTTCGCTGCTTGGCCGCAATGGCGTCGGCCGGTCCACTACCTGCAAGGCGATCATGGGCCTGGTCGAGCCGGTGGGCACCGTCCGCTATCGCGGTCGCGACATCGCCGGTTTGCGCGCCAACCTCGTGGCGAAGGCCGGCATCGGCTATGTGCCGGAAGACCGCCAGGTCTTTCCCACCCTCACCGTGCGCCAGAACCTCATGCTCGGCCTCAAGCGCGCCGGCAGGTTCGGCCGTTGGAATTTCGACGACGTGTTCAAGCTGTTTCCCAACCTAGCCGAACGCCAGCACAATGCGGCTGGCGTCCTGTCGGGCGGCGAACAGCAGATGCTGACCATGTGCCGCACGCTGATGGGCGATCCGGACCTGATCCTGATCGACGAGCCGACCGAGGGCCTGGCGCCGATGCTGGTCGAGCAGGTTGGCCGGCTGCTGGAGGAGATCGCCCGCCGTGGCGTGGCGATCCTGCTGGTGGAGCAGAAGCTGACCATCGCGATGCGCATCTCCCGCCGGCTCTACGTCATGGGCCATGGCCGCATCGTGTTCGAGGGCACACCCGCCGACATCGACGCGCGCGCCGACATTCGCCGCGAGTGGCTCGAGGTCTGACACCGAAAGTCTTTCCGCATTGCGGCATCCCGGCCTATTGTCCCGGACCGTCACGGGAGCGGGAGCAGTCGATGACGTGTTGCGCAGCCTCGGCCGCGGACGGCGCCTGACATGATCGGCCGCCACCACAGCATGCGGTTGTCCACGCGGCTACTGCTCGTCGTGCTGACCTGTCTCCTCCCGGTCATGCTCCTCGGCGCCTGGGTCGAATACAGTCACTGGATGGAGCGTCGGGCACAGTTCGGCGATCTGTCGCTGCAGCAGGCGCAACTGTTGAACGGCGATGTCGACAGCATAGCCGAGGGCGCGCGCACCTTGTTGAGCGCCGTCGCACAATTGGACGAGGTGCGTGACGCCACGCCGGCGTGCGGCGAGCGACTGCGCGCCACCTTGGGCGGCCTGCCGATGTTTGCCTTCATCGCGCTGCTCGACGCGGGCGGCGAGGTGATCTGTACCTCGGAGCCGGCATTGCAATCGGCGGAGGGCGATCCGCCGCAATGGGCACGCGATGCCGTCGCCGCCACAGGGTTGGCTGCTGGTCGGTTCGCAACCGCGTCCGGCGTCAGTGCCGGCTTCCTGCCGTTCGCCCTGCCGCTGGCCGAAAAGCGCCCGGGTCGCGGCAACGTCCTGGTGGTCGGGCTGGATCTCGGGCGCCTGTCGGAGCACCTGTCGAGGCTCCAGCAGACCGGATCGCCGTTCCTGGCCGGCAGTGCGCTCACCATCGCCGATCGCGACGGCGTCATCCTTGCACGCAGCCCGCAGCATGCGGAGTTCGTCGGCAAGCGGTTCCCGCCTCCGGCGATGGCCCTGGTAACGGCCGCCCGATCAGGCATTGAGCGACTGAAGAGCATCGACGGCACCTATCGCATCGTCGGCTTCATTCCCCCCGCGCAATCCGCTTACGGGCTGATGGTGGCGATCGGGTTCTACGAGGCCGCGATGACGGCGGACATCAACCGCGCGAGCCTGCGTGCCGGGCTGCTGCTTGCGCTGGTCGCCGTCGGCGCGTTCCTGGTCACGCTGTTCATCGCGCGCCGCTTCATCGGCCAGCCGACGCGCGCGCTGTTGGCGGCGGCCCGGCGCTGGCGCGAGGGCGACCTCGGCACGCCGGTGCAGGGCGAGGACTCCCATTCGGAATTCGGCCAGATCGCCGCAGCCTACAACAGCATGGCCGCCGCCCTGGCGCGCCGCGAGGAGGATTTGCGCGAACACGCCGATGCGCTGGAGGCACGCGTTGCCGAGCGCACGCAGGAACTGCTGGTCACCAACAATCGCCTTCAGGTCGAGATCGCCGAACGACAGAACACCGAGGCCGCACTGGTGCAGTCGCAGAAGCTGCAGGCGGTCGGCCAACTTGCCGGCGGCATTGCGCACGACTTCAACAATCTACTGGCGACGATACAGGGCAGCCTCGATCTGCTGGCGCAGACCGTGCCGCCGAAGGAGGCGCGGCAGCGTACCTGGATAGAGCGTGCCACCGGCGCGGTGTATCGCGGTTCGCAACTGACCGGCCGGCTGCTCGCGTTCTCCCGCCGCCAGCGGCTGGCGGTCCAGGCGTCCGACGTGAACAGGCTGGTGTCCGACCTGGTGCCGCTGTTGCGCACCTGCACGCACGGCCAGCGCATTCGCATCGATACCTTGCTCGGCGACGATCTGTGGCCGGCGATGGTTGAACCGAGCCAGGTCGAGGCGGCAATCCTGAACCTTGCGCTCAATGCGCGCGATGCGATGGAGGATGGCGGCGTATTGACGATCGCCACGGCAAACCAGCCTGTCGCCGACGCTGCGACGAGGGGCGACATCGCGGCGGGCGATTATGTCGCGATCACCGTCGCCGATACCGGCGTCGGCATGACGGACGAAGTTGCACAGCGTGCGTTCGAGCCATTCTTCACCACCAAGGGGCCGTCGGGCAGTGGGCTAGGCTTGAGCCAGGTGTATGGGATGGTACGTGAGTCCGGAGGCACCGTGCGGCTGACGACGTCGCCTGCCGGGGGTACCTCGGTCATGCTGCTCTTGCCGCGCGCGATGGAGATGCCGAAGCCTGCTCGTCCGCCGGTCGAGCAGCAGCGCGCGAAGTCGGGTGCGAAAGTGCTGATGGTGGACGACAACCCCGACGTGCTCCAGGTGAGCGCCGACATGCTGCGCCAGCTTGGCTACAGCGTGACGACGGCGACAAGCGGACGCGAGGCGCTGGCAGCGCTCGAGACACGACCGGCGATCGTGGTGCTGGACCATGCCATGCCGGCGATGACCGGATTGCAGGTCGCGTCCGTGATGCGGCAGCGTGGGTACGGCGGGCCGATCATCCTCGCGACAGGCTATGCCGAGTTGGGCGAGGCGGAACAGCACGAACTCGAAACGTTGCAGGGCGTGCTGAACAAGCCTTACTCGATCCGCGACCTGGAAACGCTTCTGGTGCGGGTCGAGATTGCAGCGGCCGATGCGGGACTTCAGCCGGTGAAGTAGCGCTTCAGTGCGCGTCCGCCCAGGTGCGGCCGGCACCGGTCTCGACGACCAGCGGCACCGAGAGTGTCGCCGCACGTTCCATTACCTGCTGCGCCAGTGTGGTCAGGAGAGCGACCTCTCCCTCCGGCGCCTCGAATAGCAGTTCGTCATGCACCTGCAAAAGCAGGCGCGACTTCAATCCGGCATCCTGCAACGCCTGCGGCAGTCGCACCATCGCGCGCTTGATGATGTCCGCCCCACCGCCCTGTAGCGGCGCGTTGATCGCCTGGCGCTCGGCATAGGCGCGGCGCGCCGGGTTCTTGTCGGCGATGCCTGGCACCCAGCAGCGACGGCCGAACGGCGTCGTAACATAGCCGTTGATCCGCGCCTCCTCCTTCGTGCGCTCCATGTAGGTGCGAATGCCAGGATAGCGGGTGAAATATGCATCGATATACGTGCGTGCCTCTCCCGGCGTGATGCCAAGCTGCCGCGCCAGCCCGAAGCCGCTGATGCCGTAGATGATGCCGAAGTTGATCGCCTTGGCGCGGCGGCGTGTCATCGGATCCATGCCGGCCATCGGAATGCCGAACACTTCCGACGCTGTGCGCGCGTGGATGTCCTCGCCGCGGGAAAAACTCTCCTTCAGCGCGGGAATGTCGGCGACGTGCGCCAACAGCCGCAGCTCGATCTGCGAATAATCGGCCGAGACCAGCATGTGCCCCGTCTCGGCGATGAAGGCGTGGCGGATGCGGCTGCCTTCCTCGGTGCGGATCGGGATGTTCTGCAGGTTGGGATCGTTCGACGACAAACGCCCGGTGGATGCGATCGCCTGTGCGTAGCTCGTGTGCACACGGCCGGTATCGGGATTGATCTCGCCGACCAGCGCATCGGCATAGGTGGACTTCAGCTTTTGCAACTGGCGCCAGTCGAGGATACGCGCCGGCAGCTCGTTCCCCTGATCGGCCAGTGTCTGCAGGACCGACGCGTCCGTGCCCCAGGCGCCGGTCTTCATCCGCCGCCCACCGAGGAGCTTCATCTCGTCGAACAGCACCTCGCCCAACTGTTTGGCCGAACCGACATTGAATTCGCGGCCGGCGAGGCGATGGATGTCGCGCTCGATCACCACCATGCGCTGCTCGAAATCGACCGACATGCGCCGCAGATCGTCCGCATCGACCTTGATGCCGGCGCGCTCCATTCCCAGCAGCACGGGCAGCAGCCGACGTTCCACCTGCTCGTACACCGCCAGGCCGGCGTTGAATCGCAGGCGCGGCCGCAACGCCTGCCACAGCCGCAGCGCCACATCGGCATCTTCCGCGGCATAGGCGGTGGCACGCTCGATCGGTACCAGCTGGAATGGGATGCGATTGCGACCGGTGCCGGTGACCTCGTCGTAGCTGAGCGGCGTATGCCCGAGATGGAGCTGCGATAGTTCGTCCAGCCCGTGACCGTGCATGCCGGCCTCCTGGGCATAGGAGATCAGCATCACATCGTCGAACGGCGAGGTTTGCGGGAACCCGGCCCGCTGCATCGCCAGCATGTCGAACTTGGCGTTCTGGTAGATCTTCAGCACGTTGCGGTCGGTCAGCACCGGCCCCAGTGCATCGATCGCCACGGCGAGCGGCACCTGCTCGGCAAGCCCCTCATGCCGCAGCGGCAGATAGGCGGCGCGTCCCGGCGCCACGGCCAGCGACAGTCCGACCAGCGGCGCGCGCGACGCATCCAGGCCGTCCGTTTCGGTATCGATGGCGACGAAGCCACAGGTGGAGATCTCCGCCAGGAAGGCGCGCAGTGCGGCCTCGGTGGCAATCGTCGTGTAGGGACCGAAACCCGATGCCACCTCCGCCGGCTTGGGTGGTTCGGAGAGCGGCAATGCGGCCTGGGCGCGACGTGGCGCCGCCTGCACTGTCGTTGCGGCGGGTGCCGGTGCCTCGCTGTCCAACCCCAGGCGGGTGATGATGCTGCGGAACCCCTGTGTCCTCAGCCACGCCGCCAGCTTGGGCTTGTCATACTCCCGCGCATGCAACTGATCGGCCGGCAGCGGCAGCGGCGTATCGGTGCGCAGCGTCACCAGATCGCGCGAGAGACGCGCCTTGTCGGCATGCTCGATCAGGCTGTCGCGCCGCTTCGACGGCTTCATCGCCGGCGCCGCTGCCAGCACACTGTCCAGGTCGCCGAACTCGTTGATGAGCTGGGCGGCACCCTTGGGGCCGATGCCCGGTATGCCCGGCACGTTGTCCACGGAGTCGCCGATCAGCGCCTGGACGTCGATCATCTTGTCCGGCGTGACGCCGAACTTCTCCATCACTTCGGCGGGGCCGATCGGCTTCTGCTTGATCGGATCCAGCATCTCCACACCTGGGCGGATGAGCTGCATCAGGTCCTTGTCGGACGACACGATGGTGGCCTGCCAACCCGCTTCGTTCGCGGATTTCGCATAGGCGGCGATCAGGTCGTCCGCTTCCCAGTCTTCCAGCTCGACCGCCGGCACGCCGAATGCCGCGGTCGCCTGGCGCACCAGGTCGAATTGCGGCATCAGATCGTCGGGTGGCGGCGGGCGATGTGCCTTGTAGGCATCGTACAGCCGGTTGCGGAATGTCTTCCTGCCGGCATCGAAGATTACGGCGATGTGCGTGCCGACATGCTCGCGCAGCAGCTTGGCCAGCATGTTGGAGAAGCCGAACACCGCGTTCACCGGCGTGCCGTCGGGCCGGGTCATCGGCGGCAGCGCGTGGTAGGCGCGGAAGATGAAGCCCGATCCGTCGATCAGGATCAGATGCAGCTTCTGGTCGAGGCCCGAGGTCTCCTCGGCCTGTTCCAGGAATTCAGTGTCCGCTGGCGTGGCCGGCTCCTTCGCTTGTCCCCGGGCCTGGCCCGGGGATCAGCACATACAGGCGCGAACAGTAGGGGCACAGCACGGACCGGTCCGCAATGTGCAGGAAGACGCGCGGATGGCCCAACGCCGTGTCGCCGCCGTCGCAGGCGACCGTTCGGTCGTCGACGTGGATGATCTCGGTCGGGCTGGCGGCGGTGCCGTCCATCTTGCTGCTTCGCATCCTCTATGGCGGGAGAGGGGCGTATGATAGCGATGCGACCCATGCTTTCAACCTTCGCGAAGAGTGCGCCTGTGCGAAACGCCCCGGGCTGTGCCTGTGATCAGCCAGGCAAGGGCTGACGCGGGTGGGTCCGAGGACCACGGCGGGCCACCGAGGAAGAGGACGGCGCCCCCGGGTCACCCATCCGGTGGGATGCTGCGCATTGCTGTGGCCG
>JANWJK010000183.1 GCA_025452005.1 Acetobacteraceae bacterium
ATCCCCGCGGTGCAGCTTGTCACCGGGCCGATGCTCGCCACGCCCTATCAGGGCGAGCGGCTGTCGGCCTGCACCGACTGCCGCCGCTACTGGGCCGCGTATCGCGCCGGGCGCGTCACCGCCGAACGGATCGGTGAGATCGAGGGCCGGCTTGCCACCACCGCTGGCACCTGCGGCGTCATGGGCACCGCGTCCACCATGGCCTGCATCGCCGAGACGTTGGGCATGGTGCCGTTGGGCCATGGCTCGATCCCCGCGGTGCACGCCGACCGGCTGCGCGCGGCGGAGGAGGCCGGCGGGCTCGCGGTGAAGCTGATCGCGGCGCCGATCCGGCCGTCGGAGATCATCACGGCGGCCTCGGTGGAGAATGCGCTGCGGGTGCTGCTGGCGCTGGGCGGCTCGACCAATGCGCTGATCCATTTGACCGCGATCGCCGGTCGCCGGGGCGTGCACGTCGATCTACACCGGCTGAACGAGTTGTCGGACACCACGCCCGTGCTGGTGGACCTGAAGCCGACCGGCGAAGGCTATATGGAGGACTTCCATGCCGCCGGCGGCATGCCCGCGCTGCTGTGGGAATTGCGCGACCTGCTGCACCTGGCGGCGCGCGACGTCACCGGCGCCACACTGGAGCAGCGCCTGTGCGAACCGGCGTTCGTCGACCGCCGATACATCCGTGCGCGTGCCGAGCCGGTGTCGCGCGTAGGCGGGCTTGTAGCGCTGTTCGGCTCGCTGGCCCCGCGCGGCGCCATCCTCAAGCGCAGCGCGGCGACGCCTGGGCTGTTCGAGACGGAGGCACGCACGGTGGTGTTCGATGGGCTGGAGGATCTTGCGGACCGCATCGACGATCCGGCGCTGGATGTGACCGAGCACGACATCCTGGTGCTGAAGAACGCCGGCTCGCTGACTCCGGCGGGGATGCCGGAGGCGGGCTACCTGCCGATCCCGCAGAAGCTGGCGCGTGCCGGCGTGAAGGATATGGTGCGGATGAGCGACTGCCGCATGTCCGGCACCGCGTTCGGCACCATCGTGCTGCACATCACGCCGGAGGCGGCGGCCGGTGGGCCGCTCGGGCTGGTGGAGAGCGGCGACCGGATCCGGCTGTCGGTGAAGGAGCGGCGGCTGGATCTGCTGGTCGCATCGGATGTGCTGGAGCGGCGGCGCGCGCTGTGGCGGCCGCCGGCGAAGGCCGCGCGCGGGTGGGACCGGATCGTTGCCGACCAGGTGCTACAGGCGGACGAGGGGTGCGATCTGGCGGTGCTGCGGCCTGCTGGCTAGACGACGCCTGAAGTAGCGACGTGGCAGCGCGCGAGATGTCCGTCGCCGAATGGAGCGAGGACCTGCGGCTGCTCGCACCCGTCGCGCGCGAGCGGACAGCGCGGCGCGAACCGGCAGCCCGCGGGCATCGCATCGAGCGGCGGCACGCGGCCAGGGATGGCGGCAAGCTCCTGCGCGTCGCGATCCATGCGGGGGATCGCCGCGAACAGCGCCCGCGTGTAGGGGTGCGCCGGACGCGCGAAGATCGCTCCCACTGCCGCCTGTTCGACGATCTGGCCGGCATACATCACCGCCACCCGGTCGGCGATCTGCGCCACGACGCCCAGGTTGTGGGTGATGAACAGCATCGCCATGCCATGTCGTTCCTTGAGGTCTGCCAGCAGCCCCAACACCTGCGCCTGGATCGTCACATCCAGCGCGGTGGTCGGTTCATCAGCCAGCAGCACCGCCGGCTCGCAGGCGAGCGCCATCGCGATCATCACCCGTTGGCGCATGCCGCCCGAGAACTGATGCGGGTATTCGTGGAAGCGACGCGCCGCCGAGGGGACCTTCACCTCGTCCAGCACCGCCAGCGCCTTTGCCTCCGCCTGCCGGCGCGACAGGCCCTGGTGCACCATCAGCGCCTCGGCCACCTGCGTGCCGACCGTCATCACCGGGTTGAGGCTGGTCATCGGCTCCTGGAAGATCATCGCCATCCGCGCGCCGCGCAGCTTCTCCAGCGCCGGTTCGCGCAGGCCAACGAGGTCGCGCCCTTCCAGCACGATGCTGCCGCCGGCGATGCGGCCCTGCGGTGTTGGCACGAGGCCCATCACCGACAGCGCGGTCACCGACTTGCCGCAGCCCGATTCCCCCACCAGCGCCAGCGTCTCGCGCGAGGCAAGCGCGAACGACACGTCGTCCACGGCCGCATGCCAGGCACCGTTGATGCGGAACTCGGTGCGCAGCCGCTCGACTCCGAGCACCAGTGCGGCATTCGACGTCACGCTCACCAGACCTTGCCCCCTCTGTTCTTGTGAAGGATCGCCGGCTGCACTGTAGCTGCGTCCATGACCGGCGCCGAATTCAGGCCAGGCAACGCTCCCCTGGGCGCGCCACATCGAAGCGATTGGCACGGATGGCGGCACGGACGGTCCCGACCGCAAACATGCCGGTCCCTTGCCACCCCGTGCCGCCAGGTCCTATGGGGCGCGCATCAGTCCGAGGGACACCACATGCCTGAAGCCGTCGATGCGGTGATCGCCGCCGCCCGTGAGTTTCTGGGCCAGCGCATCACCACCAACGTCGCGCTGCGCGAGCACCACTCGCATGGCCAGGACACCCAGCCGCCGGTGCTGCCCGACGGGGTGGCATTCATCGAGACCTCGGACGAAGCCGCGCATCTGCTGGCACTTTGCAACAACGCGCATGTGCCGGTGGTGGCGTGGGGCGCAGGCACGTCGCTGGAAGGGCACGTGACGCCGGTGCGCGGCGGCATCACGCTCGATCTGTCGCACATGACGCGCATCATCGATGTGAGCCAGCCCGACATGGACTGCCGCATCGAGGCCGGCGTCACGCGCGACCTGCTCAACGAGCACCTGCGCGACCAGGGGCTGTTCTTCCCGGTCGATCCCGGCACCGCGCTGTGTACCATCGGCGGCATGTGCGCGACCCGCGCCTCGGGCACCAACGCGGTGCGCTACGGTACGATCCGCGAGAACGTGCTGGGGCTGACGGTGGCGCTGGCCGACGGAAGGCTGATCCACACCGGCGGGCGCGTGCGGAAGTCTGCGACCGGCTACGACCTGACGCGGCTGTTCATTGGCTCCGAGGGCACGCTGGGCGTGATCACCGAAATCCAGTTGCGTCTGCACGGCATACCCGAGGCGATGTCATCCGCCACCTGTCAGTTCCCCAGCTTGCGCGGCGCGGTGGAGACGGTGATCGCCATCATGCAGATGGGCATCCCCGTCGCGCGCATGGAGTTGCTGGACGACGCGCAGATGGCCGCCTGCATCGCTTATTCGAAGCTGGAAGGGCTGGAGGAACTGCCCAGCCTGTTCTTCGAGTTCCATGGCAGCGCGGCCGCGGTGGCAGAGCAGGCGAAGCAGGCCGAGGAGATTGCCGCCGGGTACGACGGAAAGGGCTTCCGCTGGGCGACCGAGGCAGCCGAACGTGCCAGGCTATGGAGGGCGCGGCACGATGCCTACTGGGCGTGCCTGGCGCTGAAGCCGGGGCACCAGGGGATCGCCACCGACGCCATCGTTCCGATTTCCTGCCTGGACGCAGCGATCCTCGGTGCCAAGGAGGACATCGCTGCATCCGGGCTGACCGCGCCGATCGTCGGGCATGTCGGCGACGGCAACTTCCACACGGTGATCCTGGTGCCACCGGAGCCGGATGGCCTGAAGCGCGCCTGGGATCTCGACAAGAAGATCGTGGCGCGCGCGCTGGCGCTGGGCGGCTCGTGCAGCGGCGAGCACGGCGTGGGGATCGGCAAGCGCGAGTTCCTCGAGCAGGAGCATGGCGTCGAGGCGCTGGCGGTGATGCGCTCGGTGAAGCAGGCGCTGGATCCGCGGGGAATACTGAACCCGGGCAAGATCTTCCTGAACTGAGACGCGTCCGCGTTTGTTGCGGCGAAACGGAATTCCGCAGGTTGGATATATGCTGCGGGTGGAATGCGGTCCTTCAGTCAACCAGGTTTCGCAGCGACTGGGGCCGACGCAAATCGGCTTCTGCCAACCTGCGCCCCGCAAGCGCTACAAGACTAAAGAGTTCCACCGGCAGCTTGAATGGCAACACCCAACGTCCCAGATGATTAGCACTCCCGGGACTAGAGTGCCAGATGCCAGCACCTGAAGTGTGCAGGCAAGGTACGGGGCAAGCCGACCAGCTTTCAACCGCTGGCACCAGGTCAGTCATAAATTCATGAAATTTCGTCCGTTGCACGATCGGGTGGTGATCCGCCGCCTCGATGCCGAGGAGAAGACTGTGGGTGGTATCATCATTCCCGACACCGCCCAGGAAAAACCGATGGAGGGAGAGGTGGTCGCGGCCGGTCCAGGAGCCCGCAACGAGCAGGGCCAGATCGTCAACCTCGAGGTGAAGGCCGGCGATCGCATTCTGTTCGGCAAGTGGTCGGGAACCGAGGTGAAACTCGACGGGGAAGAACTCCTGATCATGAAGGAGTCCGACATCATGGGCATCATCGAAGGTATCCCGGCGGCCAAGAAGAAGGCCGCGTGATCAGCTCCCATCATCGATTTCAGGAAGGATAGGCAAATGGCAGCCAAAGACGTTCGGTTCGGCGACGATGCCCGTAAGCGCATGTTGCGTGGCGTCGACATACTTGCCCAGGCGGTGAAGGTCACGCTCGGTCCGAAGGGTCGCAACGTGATCCTGGACAAGAGCTATGGTGCGCCGCGCATCACCAAGGATGGCGTGACTGTCGCCAAGGAGATCGAGCTCTCCGACAAATTCGAGAATATGGGCGCACAGATGGTGCGCGAGGCCGCCTCGAAGACCAACGATGTCGCAGGCGATGGCACCACAACGGCCGTTCTTCTCGCGCAGGCCATCGTTCGCGAGGGTGGCAAGGCGGTTTCCGCCGGCATGAACCCAATGGATCTTAAGCGCGGCGTCGACAAGGCGGTGATCGCGCTGGTGGATGAACTGACGAAGCGCAGCAGGAAGATCACCACACAGGCCGAGACGGCCCAGGTCGGCACGATCTCTGCCAATGGCGAGGCCGCCATCGGCAACATGATCGCCAAGGCGATGCAGAAGGTCGGCAACGAAGGTGTCATCACGGTCGAGGAGGCCAAGGGCATCGAGACCGAACTCGACATCGTCGAGGGCATGCAGTTCGACCGCGGCTACATGTCGCCGTATTTCATCACCAACGCCGAGAAGATGATCATCGAGCTGGATCAGCCCTACGTCCTGATCCATGAAAAGAAGCTCTCCGGATTGCAGCCCTTGCTGCCGTTGCTGGAGGCGGTGGCGCAATCGGGCCGCCCGCTGCTCATCGTCGCGGAGGACGTCGAGGGTGAAGCGCTTGCGACCCTGGTGGTGAACAAGCTGCGTGGCGGGCTGAAGGTCGCCGCGGTGAAAGCTCCTGGCTTCGGCGACCGCCGCAAGGCGATGCTCGACGATATCGCGGTGCTCACCAGCGGCCAGGTGATCAGCGAAGAGCTTGGCATCAAGCTGGAGAATGTGACGCTCGACATGCTGGGCCGCGCGAAGAAGGTGCTGATCGATAAGGAGAACACCACCATCGTCGAAGGTGCCGGCAAGAAGCACGACATCGCCGGCCGCTGCAATCAGATCCGTGCGCAGATCGAAGAGACCACCTCCGACTATGATCGCGAGAAGCTGCAGGAGCGGCTGGCGAAACTGTCCGGTGGCGTTGCGATCATCCGTGTCGGCGGTGCGACCGAAGTCGAGGTGAAGGAGCGCAAGGACCGCGTCGATGACGGACTGCACGCGACACGGGCGGCCGTCGAGGAAGGTATCGTCCCTGGTGGCGGTGTCGCTTTGGCCCGCGCGTCCTTGATCCTGGCCAAACTCAATGCCGAGAATGACGATCAGCGCGTCGGCATCGAGATCGTGCGCAAGGCGGTGCAGATGCCGCTGCGCCAGATCGCCGAGAACGCCGGCGAGGACGGTGCCGTGGTCTCTGGCAAGGTGCTCGACAAGGAAGAGTACAACTGGGGCTTCGATGCCCAAACCGGCGAGTTCAAGGACATGGTCAAGGCCGGTATCATCGATCCCACCAAGGTGGTACGGTCCGCATTGCAGCACGCCGCGTCTGTCGGTTCGCTGATGATCACCACCGGGGCGATGGTGGCGGAGCGGCAGGAGAAACCCCCTGTGGGCAACGGATCGTCCGGTGGCATGGACGATGGAGACTATTGAGCGAAGGGAACCGCTGGGAGGATCCCAATGGCGGACCAGGATGCACCCGATCCGCAGTTCGACGCGATGACCGCTCGGCTGCTGCGACGCGAAGCGTTGCGTCGCGCCGCTGAGGAGTTGAACACCACATCGGAGCCAGGGCTCGAGGGAGTCCTGGCACGGATTTCGGCCGAGGTTACAGCCGAGGCTGCGGGCCGGCACGCCACCGATGCGACGCTTGTCCGAAAGCTGCCGCGACACGGGTGAGCCGCGAGTTTCGCCTGGGCGCTCAGCGATGGCGATTCTGAGCCTTTGACGCTGGGGCGATCAGCGAGGCGATACACCGAAGCTGGCGATGCTGCCCACGTCGGGCCGTGCTGCATCAGATACCCTGAAGACACCTGCTTCGAAGGCCAGCAGGCATGCGACGCACACCAGCACGACGGTGAGGCCTCCCCAGAGGCTAATCTTCGCACGCAATGCCGGCGACGACGGTACTGGTCCGGATTTGCCAGATTGCGTGGGCAGCAGCGTGACCAAGCGAGCGGCGAGCACCGTTGCGGCGGGAAGCGGCCAGATGCTTGTCGGCATGCCGGCGATGACCCGTGCGAGGCTTTCGATCGCTTCTGACCTGGGTAGCCTGGCCAGTCTGCCTGCCTCCAGCCACGGATCGTTGCCTAGCCGAGCGAACACGGAGACCAGGCTAAGGGTCATGCCATTAGCCTCGGTCCCGACTGGCGCGAATAGAAATTCATTCAAACCGGACTGCCGCAAGGCGAAAGCATCGGAACTGGACACGTCAAAATCCCTCCAACCGGCGTCGGCCCAAGCTACCCTGACGTGGTTCTCGATTGAACATACTCGATCGCATCCTTCACGGTCCGGATTCGCTCCACATCGGCCTCGGGAATTTCGATGCCGAATCCTTCCTCGAAGGCCATGACCAGCTCAACCGTATCCAGGCTGTCAGCCCCGAGGTCATCTGTCAGCGAAGCCGCCGAGACGACCGACGTCGGGTCAATGCCAAGATGACCGCTGATGATCATCACAACCTTCGCGGCGATATCAGCCACACCCTCGGCCTCCGGAGCAGCAGCAGGGCGAAGCGGGATGATGTGGGTCGCGGCACCGATCCGCCCCGCGCGGCTGTAGTCGGTTCGCCAGCAGTGGCTCACGATGCGTTGGAGGGCGGCAGTACACAGCCGACCCGGGTGCAGGTTGCCGCGGCAGCCTGCGTCATTCCTGCTGCCCTTGCCCAGGCCGGCCGGTCATCATATCGCGTGTCGTAACTCTTGAACGTCGAGGCGTTGATCCGGAATTCTGCCCACCGCTGTCCTTCGGTCGCGCGAGGATCGGGCACATCGACGAGGACCTCTCGCTTTGGATGTCGCTGCACCCACATCCGACAGATCAGATTGGCCAACTCGCCAACGCGAGCCAGCCCATCCTCGACGGAATTGACCAGCTGATAGGCACTGACGAAAGGGTTCCATACTTCGACGATGAAGTAGGCCGCGCGATTCTGATCAGCTTGCCGCGTGATCTTGAGTGACGGCCTGCTCAGTTGCTGCCTATTCATGTGCCTTCGCCAAAGCGGAGAAGCCACTGGCGATCTTGATCGCTCAGCTGGTTTTCATCGCATAGAGCTTGACGGCGCAGGCACGTGCCAGAGCGCTGTCAGGAGCGTTTGCGACCCCAAGCGTTGCCCAGCCCGCCTTTATCACAAGGTCACTCCGCGAGAAGGACGACTGTTCGGCGCGGAGCTTCGCAAGTGCCGCGTGTTCGGTGTCCCCTTGGGCCTTCGCGACACAGAATGGCACAAGTGCAGCGACGACCGCTGTTTCTGCCCGCTCCTGCGCGAGTTCATCGGCGCGCGTCGCCGTTTTCCAGCCGAGTTCCGAGAAACCGACAATGGCCATGATGGCCGCGCCGGAAGCCAACCCCCAGAGTCCGGGTTTTACCCACGCGGGAATTTTCATTGGATTCTTCTTTGTCACGCTGTGAGAGGACGGATCTCCCCTCATCGGCAAACCTATCCGGTATTACATGGGGAGCCGCCCCTGCGTTACAGGGGCCTGCCTGAAAATTAAGTTGCGCCTCAGGCTACCGCGGCGGGCATGGGCCATTCGATAGGCCTTTGCGCGTGGCAGATGGGTCGCGATATAGAGCCATGATCCATGAATGAGCGATGGCGCTTTCTACGTGACGATCGCTGGAGCGGCTAACTTCGCTTCAAGGTAATCGCGGCGCATGGACACGATGGTCGCCATCATTACAACAAGGCGCAAAATATGCACATCCGTCTTGGCTTTGAACTTATCTACGATTGCCCACAGCCGACGCCGATGCTGCTCATGCTGAATGTCCACCATTCGCGCGTCGCTGACCTCGTCGTTCCGGATCAGTTGGTAACGGACCCGCCAATTCCCATCTGTGCGTATCACGACGGGTTCGGCAATTGGTGCAGCAGGATCGTCGCCCCGCCGGGCAGGACGCGAATCGCGAGCACGGCCGTGGTCAACGATTCCGGCAAGCCGGATCCGATAGTCGCATCCGCCCGACAGCACGCGGTGCAGGACCTCCCGGACAGCACGTTGGTATTCCTGCTCGGCAGCCGCTATTGCGAGACGGATCACCTGTCGGATACGGCGTGGCGCCTATTCGGTCAGACGCAGTCAGGCTGGGCTCGCGTGCAGGCAATCTGCGACTTTGTCCACGCGCATATCGCGTTTGACTATGCGCACGCTCGCGCCACCAGGACAGCGTGGGAGGCTTTTAACGAGCGGCGCGGGGTGTGCCGCGATTTCGCGCATCTCGCTGTGACCCTGTGCCGTTGCATGAATATCCCGGCCCGCTACTGCACCGGCTATCTCAGCGACGTCGGTGTGCCGCCGCCACATTCTCCCATGGATTTCGCCGGATGGTTCGAGGCCTATCTGGATGGCGCCTGGCATACGTTCGATCCACGCAACAACACACCTCGCATCGGGCGGGTCTTGATCGCGCGAGGTCGCGACGCCGCCGACGTGCCGATCAGCAACACATTCGGACCCAACACACTGACCAGCTTCAAGGTCTGGACAGACGAGCTACCACAGTGATCGACGGCACACTCACGACACATGGCGAGGACCCGCGGAAGGTTCGGCACGATGCCTACTGGCGCAGGGCAATCGGGTGGACGCGTGAGTATCTCGCGTCGCCGCGGTACTCGCTGTCATTGCGAGCGAAGCGAAGCAATCCCCATGGAGATAGCCGCGTCGCTGCGCTCCTCGCAATGACAGGACAACCCGAACCATCGGCCATTCATCCGGTTGCCCTGCTACCGTGCGTGCCTGGTGTTGAAGCCGGCACCAGGGGATCGCCACCGGCGAAGATCGTGCCGCGCGTGCTGGCGCTGGGCGGCTCGTGCAGCGGCGAGCACGGCGTGGGGATCGGCAAGCGCGAGTTCCTCGAGCAGGAGCATGGCGCCGAGGCGCTGGCGGTGATGCGCGCGGTGAGGCGGGCGCTGGATCCGCGGGGGATACTCAACCAGGGAAGCTCTTCCTGAACTGAGACGCGGCCGCGTCTGTTGCCGCGGCACTGAGCAATCGGTCTCTCTCTGAAGTCTGAAGGAACCTATGGTTGCTCGAGATGGATCTGGTGCAACCCAGATGCGTCGCCATGGCGCTGGCGGTCGCGCGTCGGCTCCATGACCGGGCGCAACCGCAATTGTTCCCTTGCCGTTGCGTCTCGTGCGCCCTTATGGTCTCCTTAACGATACGGAACGGACGGGCCTTGTCGGGCTAGTTCGCCGAAATAACGCCGGCTGAATCTCCTGTAGCGGCTACAGCGGCGATTGCGGCACGAACGTTGGCTGACCGTCGATGCCCGTCGGCAATACCGCGCCGGGAGGCGAGCGAAAAAGAGAAGAAAGGATCGCGACTGCTATGGCCGTCACCGCCACCTTCAGCCCTGCCGCGGGCATTCTCACCGCAATCGGCGACAGCGCCAACAACACGATAACGCTCAGCCGAAACGCGGCCGGCAATCTGCTGCTCAATGGCGGCGCCGTCAGCATCGTCGGCGGTAAGGCGACCGTCGCCAATACGGCCAGGGTCCAGGTCTTCGGTCTGGCGGGCAACGACATCATCGGACTCGACGAATCGAACGGCGCTCTGCCGGCCGCCGATCTGTTCGGTGGCAGCGGCAACGACACGCTCACCGGCGGTTCGGGTGCCGATCAGTTGTTCGGTCAGGCCGGGAACGATGTGCTGTCCGGCAAAGGGGGCAACGACCTGCTGTTCGGCGGCGATGGCAACGACACGCTGATCGGCGGCACCGGAAACGACCAGGTGTTCGGCCAGGCCGGCGACGACCTCATAATCTGGAATCCCGGCGACGGCAGCGACCTCTTCGAGGGCGGCGACGGCAACGACACGGCCCAGGTCAATGGCGGCAACGGCGCCGAGGTCTACACCATCAACGCGAATGGCTCTCGTGTGCTGTTCTCGCGCGTCAGTCCCGCTCCATTCAGCCTCGATA
The DNA here is from genome assembly GCA_025452005.1 of Acetobacteraceae bacterium. Classification (GTDB taxonomy): domain Bacteria; phylum Pseudomonadota; class Alphaproteobacteria; order Acetobacterales; family Acetobacteraceae; genus JAMXLO01. The sequence continues at coordinate 10,678 of JANWJK010000183.1, forward strand.
TCGGCACCACTGAGAACCTCGTCCTCAACGCCAATGGCGGCGACGATATCATCACAGCGGGAAATGGTCTCGCCGGCCTGATCCAGCTTACCATCGATGGCGGCGCGGGCAATGACACGATTACCGGCGGCGACGGTTCCGACGTTCTGCTGGGCGGCGACGGCAACGATCTGATCACCGGCGGCCGCGGCAACGATTTGGCGCTGCTGATCGCGGGCAACGACACCTTCGTATGGAACCCGGGCGATGGCAGCGACATCGTGGAAGGTCAGGCCGGGACCGACACGTTGCTGTTCAACGGCGCCAACGTCAACGAGTACATCGACATCTCCGCGAATGGCTCGCGCGTGCGCTTCCTCCGTGACGTCGGCAACGTGACCATGGACGTGAACGGGATCGAGACCATCCAGTTCAACGCCAGGGGCGGTGCCGACAACATCGCTGTCAACGACCTGTCCGGCACCGATGCGAGGCAGGTGACCGTCGATCTGTCCGGCCTGCCTGGCAGCGGCACAGGAGACGGAGCAGCCGACACCGTGACGGTGAATGGTACTGCCGCCAAAGACACAATCAACATTGTCGGCAGCGGCAATACAGTGACCGTCTCGGGCCTGTCGGCGCAGGTGACGCTGAACGCCACCGAGGGCGCCGACGACAGCCTGGTCATCCGGGCGCTCGGCGGCAACGACACGATCAACGCCTCGGCGCTCGCCGCAGGCGCGATCAACCTCACCATCGACAGCGGCGACGGCAACGACACCATCACCGGCAGCGCCGGCGCGGATGTCCTCATCGGCGGTGCCGGCGATGACGTCGTCGCCGGCGGCAGTGGCAACGACGTCGCCCTGCTGGGCGACGGCAACGACCAGTTCGTCTGGAACCCGGGCGATGGCAGCGACATTGTGGAAGGCCAGGCCGGCAACGACACGTTGCGATTCAACGGCGCCAACGTCAACGAGCACGTCGACATCTCCGCGAATGGCTCGCGCGTTCGCCTGACCCGCGACGTGGGCAACGTCGCCATGGACCTGAACGGCGTCGAGACCATCCGGTTCGCCGCCGCAGGCGGCGCGGACACGATCAACGTGAACGACCTGACAGGGACCGGGACGACACTGGTAGCGCTCGATCTGGCCGGCACGGGAACAGCCACCGGCGACGGTGCAACCGACAACGTCATCGTCAACGGCACCGGCGGCGACGATGCCGTGAAGATCGCCTCCAGCGGTGGCGCTGTGACGGTCAATGGTCTGGCCGCCCAGGTGACGGTCGCACACGCTGATGCCGGCCTCGACACGCTCACCATTAACGGTCAGGCGGGCAACGACACGATTGACGCGTCGGCGCTGCCGGCCGGGCGGATCAATCTCGTGCTGAACGGCGACGCGGGCGCGGACATCATTGTCGGCAGCGCGGGCAGCGATCTGGTCAACGGTGGAACGGGCAACGACGTGGCGCTGCTGGGCGCTGGCGACGACACCTTCGTGTGGAACCCCGGCGATGGCAGCGACACGGTGGAAGGTCAGGCCGGGACCGACACGTTGCTGTTCAACGGCGCCAACGTCAACGAGAACATCGACATCTCCGCGAATAGCTCGCGCGTGCGCTTCTTCCGTAATGTCGGCAACGTGACCATGGATCTGAACGGGATCGAGACCGTCCAGTTCAACGCGAGAGGCGGCGCCGACACGATCACCTTGAATGACCTTAGCGGCACGAAGCTGAACAAGGTTGCCATCGACCTTGGCGCGGTCCCCGGTTCGCAAGGCGGCGACGGCGCGGTGGACACCATCGTCATCAACGGGACCGGCGGCGATGACGTGATCTCGATCAGCAGCGCGAACGGCGTGCTCACTGTATCGGGCCTGGCCACCACAGTCACCATCGCCAATTTCGAGTCCGCCGATCGCCTCGTCATCAACGGCCTGGGCGGGGACGATGTCATCGAGGCGACCGGACTGAGCTCTTCCATCCAGTTGACCGAGGACGGCGGTGCTGGCGACGACGTCCTGATCGGCAGCGCGGGCAACGATACGCTGCTCGGAGGCGCGGGAGACGATGTGCTGCTGGGCGGCGGCGGACAGGACGTGCTGGACGGCGGCGCCGGCAACAACATCGTGATCCAGAGTGCGCTGGCGAGCACCTTTGCCAGGTCGTTGGTATCGGCTTCCAGCGACACGCCGGTCCAGTTCAGCGGCACCTCCGGTGACGATACGATCAATGTCGGGCAATTGGTCGCCGGGCTCACCGGGAACCACACGGTGATGGTCAACGGACTGGCGGGGAACGATATTATCGATGCTTCCCGGTTACCGACTTCTGGCCTTCGGTTCATCCTGAACGGCGGCGCCGGTGCCGACGTTCTGCATGGCAGCGCGGGCGATGACACACTGATCGGCGGTGCGGGCGCCGATCGGTTTGTGTTCTCGGCATCCAACGGGACCGATACGATTGCCGACTTCCAAAGTGGCCTCGACAAGATCCTCATCACCGGCTACGGCGCCGCGCTTCACAGTTTCGGTGACCTGGCCGGACAGGTCACCCAGGTCGGCGCCGATGTGCATATCGATATTGGGGCAAAGGCTGCCGGAGCGGGGATCATCGTACTCCAGAACACGCAACTCGCGTCGCTTGGTGCCGCCGACTTTTCATTCGTCTGACGGTCTATTCAATCTCGGTTCAGCGGAGTAATCGGCTCGCATAGAGCGCCACACCGAAACACACGAGTGCGACGACGAGGAGATACCACGCGGGGCCGGCAGGTCTCTCCAGCGCCGCGTTGCTCGGGTTTGCGGGGTCATAATGCACTTCGACCTCGCTGCCTTCGGGATAGCGCGCAGCGATCTGTTGCGCGTCGTCACGTGAGCCACGGTCCCCGTCGTCGTCGAGTTGGATCTGCCGGCTGCGGTATTCGTGCCCGTTGATGACATAGGCATATTCGACCACGGGCGCGTAAACCGTCACGGTGTTGCGGTTGACCCTCGAGCGGTAGCTTTCCGTTCCGCTCTGCACGACCTTGCCGGGCACCACCGGCCACATGGCGCCCGATTTCGCCACAAATCGCGAGCCGAAAAAGAGCATCAGAGCCACCAGCCCACCAATCGTGAATCCAACGACTGATTTGCCCCTGGCATCCTGCACGTACGGTTCGATGAATGTCAGGAAATGCACAACCAGCCAGTAACCACCGAAACCGATAGCAGCAAGGATCGCCAGAATCATGGCGCAGCCCTTGGGCACATCTTTCGGGATCTCGCGTTCGAGCACGCAGTTGCCAGGGTCAGCGGGATCGTAATGGACTTTCACGGCGGCGCCGACGGGATAGTGCGCAAGTGTCGCCTCGGATTCGCGCCGCCGGTATCCTCACCAATGCTGATGCGTGTGCCGGTGAACCTGCGTCCCTTGACGGAGAAGACATATTCGATTGCCGGAATATTGGTCACCTCGGTCGCTTCGCCAGATTTCTGGTGATGAGTCGCAACCACGTCCGATTTGGTGATCTGCCCGGCAGCCTGCGGCCAAACCGATGCGCGGCGGGCCTGCATCATCTTGTTGGCGAGCATGGCGAGGGCCATGACCACCATCGGTCCGGCGACGAGCCAGACAATGCCGAAGCCGGAGGGCAGATGGACGAGCCAACGGTTCGCCAGTACGAAAATGAACGGCGCTACGAAGAAAGTACCGGCGACCACCATGACGGCCCAGGTCGGTGGTTCGGAACTGATGCGCTGGCCGGCCTTCGATCGGCTCCCTTTCACCCGGTGGGGGACGAAGCGGCATTCGGTGCGCCAGTCCGTATCGTCGTTAAGGTATTCGACCAAAATGGTCTTGACCGTATCTGCGTCAACCGGCTGCGTGGCATGGAAGCGGCGCCCGCGGTCGACAAACGCCACGCGGTACGACCCGCTCGGTCGGGCGAAGGCCTCGATGTAATCGTCGCCATTGGACTGGAGATGAATATGCCAGTCCGCACCTTGGGGTCGTTCATCGATGGCGCGTTCGATATCATCGTTCTGGGGATCGGCGTTCAGTCGGCCGCCAACGCTCAGTTTCATGCAGTGTGCGGTCCAGGCTGAAGCTCGGTCGTGTTGTTATCACACGCTGTCCTAAGCCGGTCGGCGATCACGTTGAGGATGCCCATCTGATCGGCAAGATGCTGCACGCGCTCGAACTGTGCCATCGGCGGACGCAGCGGCCCGATCTCGAACCGCTGGTCGGTGACGAAGGCAAGCAGTATCTCGCCTCCGTCGAAGCCGACCGAGACCGGACCGCCGCCGAAGCGTCCCGCGATGTCGAGCAATGCCTCGCGCGTACCGGCATCGAGCCGAACCAAAGCCGCGGGACATCCGGACCCAGCGCATGCAATTCGAACCTCGCGTCGAACGCCGTGTCACCCGTCAATGTGACCGGGGCCGCTTCCGGTTCGGTCACTTGCATGGCCGGGAGACCGGCCGTCGGCGGCATCGAGCGACTGGTGGAATGGGTGTGTGTCACGATGGTAACGTCGCGCAGCATGTTTCTGGCCGCTGCCTGAGCAGGCGGCACAAGTCGGAAGCGTACACCAGGCGGCATCGGATCGCCGAGCCGCATCAGCAGTCCGGTAAAGCGCTCGATGGTCCGCGTCTGGCGCTCACTGCCGATGCCCGTCGAGGTTTCATCGGCGAGCCGGACCGCCATCATGTCGACACCGAGTCCGCCCGCTTTACCGGAGAGCCGGTCGCTGCGCCTGATCTTGTCACAGCCGGCAAGGCCGAGGAGCGCGAAGCGTTCGAGATCAAATCCCGTGGCTGCCGCCTCGTAGCGCAGGCGCAGCCAGGCGGCGATCCGGCTCATCAGCTCATGCCGCACATCGTCTGCCAGGGAAGCTGTCGACAGCCAGAAGAACCCGACAGCACCGACCGCCACGGCGAACGCGATCATCGGCCCGATCTCGCTGTCGGTGTGTCTTCGCAGCACCCAGGCCAACAGGCCGCCGGCGAGCGCGAGGCCCGCGACCAGCACCAGCCAGCGGTTGCGCCGCGCGGCCAGCACGCGCGCATCCTGCGCCGCCAGGTACGGCCCCAGTGCCGAATCGTACAGCGCCCGCAGGCTGGGCGCCTCGCGATCGGATGCCAAACCGGAAGAGGCCATCAGCTATCTACCGCCGCGGGACCGTTGGAGGAAAGAACCGATGCGCCGCCTTCACCCGGATCATGGGTCTTTTTGGCCTTCAGTAGGCCAAACGGAACCAACACCATGGGTTACCCTGTGGCGCGCCGCGGTAGACGCGCCGTAGGTTCATCCTTCCCCGGCCGAAAGCGCCACGGCTGCCTCCGTGGTCAGCAGGCGGAAGGTAAAACTCTCCTGTAGATACAGCTCGACCGCGGATCGCGAGTGACCGAGGTAACCGATGGAGATGTCCTGCCCGATCGCCAACTCGAAGTCGCCGCCACGCGTCGTGACAACCAAGCCGCCTTCGATGGCAGGCGCCCACACGATCTCACCATCGACCAGACGACGGATGTGTTCAAGCACCGGGTAGCCGTCGTCGCTGGCCCCGCTGACGGACGTGTACGCCTTTGCCCCCAAAACCAAATTGTACGGGCCATTGACGCCAGCGAGGCGCAATCCGCTGATCGCCTGCGCCACTACGGCCGGATAGGCTTTCACGGTGGCAGGAAGCGTCAGGACCGGATTGCTGGTGCCTTGACGCACACCCTCGATCCCTCCGGCCGCATACCCGTCGAAGACGGCGCGATCTTCGGCAAAGGCGAGCTTGCGCGCCGCCTCCTTCAGCGCATCCCAATCCGAATCCGCGGAGCCCCGTTCGACATCGTCGATCGCGTGGCGCGTGAGTTCGAAGGGAACGCGCAATTCCACCAGCGCCTTTGCCTTACGCTGTGCCGCTTGTATCCCATCGCCTGGCGTTGCGATCTGCTGTAGATGCCCAGTGCCGACCGCGGAGAAATCCACTCCCTTCGGTCCCTCCACGTCCACCACCCGCCGCGCCGCCAGATGGCGCTTGAGGGTGCGGGACGCCTCCTCCTCGATCTGAGCCCAGGCCGCATCAGAAATGGGGGCGAGTTCCCGATGGAGGTTGTTCACGTCCTGCTTCCTTCTTTCAGTGAACCTATGCCAAGCGAGCCGTCGGACGAAGATAACCGCGATCTGGACCTGTCCTCACCCCGATGTTCATTGATATCCGCAGCATTCGACGGCGCCGGCATCTCGGCCGTGACACCCTCCAGGAAGGTCGCCGACGGCACGAAGAACAACGTCCCGGTGACAGGGCGGCTAAAATCCAGCAACCGGTCATAGTTTCCCGGCGGATTGCCGACAAACATGTTCGTCAGCATCTGCTCGATCCTCCGTGGGGATCGGGCATAGCCGATGAAATAGGTTCCGAACTCTCCCTTGCCGACATCCCCGAACGCCATATTGTCGCGCAGGATCTCCAGCCGCTGCCCGTCCTCCACGATTGTCGTCAGCGCGTTGTGTGCAAAGGCGGGTTTCACCGCGTCGTCCAGCTCGATATCGGACAGCTTCGTTCTGCCGATTATTTTCTCCTGTTCCTCGACCGGCAGCGTGTTCCATCTGGCCAGGTCATGCAGGTATTTCTGCACGATCACGTAACTCCCGCCGGCGAACGCGGTGTCCTCTTCGCCGATAATGGTGGCATCGACCGCCGCCTGCCCCTCGGGGTTTTCCGTCCCGTCGACGAAGCCGATCAGGTCGCGATCGTCGAAGTAGTTGAAACCGTGTACTTCGTCCGCGATAGACGCCGCACCACCGAGCCGCGACACGATTTGCGTCGCCAGTTCGAAGCATAGATCCATGCGCACGGCGCGAATATGGAAGAGGATGTCGCCCGGCGTTGCGACGGCGTGATGCCGGCCGCGGATCTCGCGGAACGGATGCAGGTCATTCGGCTTCGGTGTTCCGAAAAGCCGGTCCCAGGCGTCGGAGCCGAACGCCATGACGCATGAGAGATCGCCCTCGAGGTCACGGAAGCCGACGGCACGCACCAGCCCCGCCAGATCGCCACACAAGCCCCGCACAGTCGCGCCGTGGTCCGCTCCTGGATCGATCGTCGCGACAAGGAATATGGCGGCACGCGTGAGTCCCGCGACGACCGGTTGCTGTACGGTGGATGGCACGCCCCTCTCCTTGCGGACCTGAGCGGGCAATTTAAGGCGCAGAGATGCCGGACCGCAAACCACGCCATGCTTTCAGAAGGCCGACGTTCGTCCCGATGCAACGACGTTATTTGCCTGGCGCGTCGACGTCGGCGCATCGCCGAGGGCACGAATCGCGCGTGGTCGATGCCGATGGCGAAGCCACCGTTGATCCGGCAAGCACGTCATAGGCCCGCGCCAGCCGGATGCGCGGGGACGTATCAGTTGCGCGGCTGTGCGACCACGCGCAGATACGGCTTCAGTGTCTTCCAGCCGTTCGGATACTTCGCCGCCGCCTGCTCGTTCGACACGGCCGGCGGGATGATGACGTCCTGCCCCGGCTGCCAGTTCACCGGCGTCGCCACCATGTGCTTCGCGGTCAACTGGCAGGAGTCCAGCAGCCGTAGCACTTCGTCGAAGTTGCGGCCGGTGGTCATCGGATAGGTCAGCATCGCCTTGACCTTCTTGTCCGGACCGATGACGAACACCGAGCGCACCGTGGCATTGTCGGCTGCGCTGCGCCCATCGGAGGTTGTGCCGGCGCCTTCGGGCAGCATGTCGTATGCCATCGCCACCTTGAGCTCGGTATCGCCGATCATCGGATAGGTGACCGCGTGGCCCTGCGTCTCCTCGATGTCCTGCGCCCACTTCGCGTGGTTCTCCACCGGGTCGACGCTCAGGCCGACGATCTTGGTGTTGCGCCTGGCGAATTCCGGCATCAGCCCCGCCATGTAGCCGAGTTCGGTGGTGCAGACCGGGGTGAAGTCCTTGGGATGGGAGAACAGGATTGCCCAGCCGTCGCCGATCCAATCGTGGAAGTGGATCGTGCCCTGGGTGGTATCGGCGGTGAAGTTCGGCGCTTCGGAATTGATCCGCAAGGACATGGCTTCCCCCTTGTTGATTTTCGCGCCCCTGTTCTCGCCGGCGGCGAGGGATCGCGGAAAGGTCACGTCGACCCGCAATAGGCCCTCCGGCCGCCGCGCGTCCTGAACGGAAACGGAAGAATTTCCAAAAAATTTCCGAACCGGCTAGGCTCGTTTCTGATGACGATCCACGCGCTCGGGCCATTCCGGTTGGACACGCGGGGCGACCTGCTGCTGCTTGGAGACGAGCCGGTGGCACTCGGCCGGCGGGCAGTTGCCGTGTTGCGGGCGTTGATCGAGCAGCCTGGCGAACTGGTCTTGAAGGACGCGCTGATCGAAGCCGTCTGGCCCGGCCAGACTGTCGAGGACAGTAACCTCACGGTTCAGATCGCGGCATTGCGGCGGGTGCTCGGCGAGACCCCAGGCGGCGACCGCTGGATCGAGACACGGCCTCGCCGCGGGTATCGTTTCGTGGGACCGGTTGTCAGGGAAGCGCGGGATGAAGCGGTTATCGCCGCCGCGCGAGATCCGGCGCCAGCACCGAATGCCGCCTCAGCGCAACCCGGCCTGGTGCTGCCGGAGAAGCCCTCGCTGGCGGTCTTGCCGTTTCTGAACATGTCGGGCGAACCGGACCAGGAGTATTTCGCCGACGGCATGGTCGAGGACATCATCACCGAACTGTCGCGATACCGCGCGCTTTTCGTGATCGCGCGCACCAGCACGTTCACCTACAAGGGCAAGGCGGTGGATGTGCGTCAAATCGCGCGCGAACTCGGCGTCCGCTACGTGCTCGAAGGCTCGGTGCGCAAGGGTGCCGACAACGTTCGCGTAACGGCGCAGTTGATCGACGCGATTTCCGGCGCCCATCTCTGGGCCGAGCGCTACGATCGGGCGTCGAGCGACATCTTCGCCATGCAGGACGAGATAACCGCGAGCGTCGCAGCGGTGATCGAGCCGACACTGGCCCAGGCCGAGCGCCAGCGCGTGTTGCGCAAGCCGCCGGACCGGCTCGATGCCTGGGAGGCCTACCAGCGCGGGCTGTGGCATTTCTACAAATACGGCGCCGAGGACAATGAGACCGCGCAGGCATTCTTCCGCCAGGCGATCGCGCTCGATCCTAATTTCGCGCCCGGCCATTATGGCTATGCGCTCGCCCTGTACTGGGATGCCTGGCTCTATTCGATGCGACCTTTCGATGACCTTGAGAGGATCGAATACGTCGAAGCACGTCTGGCGGTGTCGCTCGACGACAAGGATGCAACGGCGCACGCCGTACTCGCAACAATGATGTGCGTGGTCGGCGACTGGGAGGAAAGCGTCCTTCAAGCGCGGCTGGCGCTGGCTCTCAACCCCAACAGCGCTTTCGTCATGAGCGTACTCGGCTTGGTGCTGGGCCGCGCCGGTTATCATCACGAGGCAATTCGTCGCCTGCGGCAGGCGATGCGTGCGAGCCCGCACGATCCGCTGACCTGGCAGTGGCTGAACGGGATCGGCGACTTCCAGCTTTTCTCGGGAGAGTTCGAGGCTGCGCTGGAGAGCTACCGCCAGGTGACGCTGCGGCGGCCGAAGTTCTTTGCGCCGCACCTGTTCTCCGCTGCCGCTCTGGCCTATCTTGGGCGGTCGCGTGAAGCCCGGGATGCGTTGCAGCGCGCCCAGGCACAGTTCCCCGAGCAGATCGAACGCCGGCGGCACCGGCCATCCTGGGCCCGTCCGCAGGATTGGGCGATCAAGACAGAAGGCCTCCGCCTCGCGGCCGCGGGTCCGGAACAACCGCCAGCCGCCGGCCTTGGCTGACACCGGAACCGTCATTCCGACGGTTCAGACCCGGCCAACGCTGTCATTGCGAGCGTAGCGAAGCAATCTCGCGGGTAAATTGCACCAATGCATGCGGGGATTGCTTCGCTTCGCTCGCAATGACAGTGGGAAGACGGGCAACCAAGGTTGGAGTCAGTACAGTCTAGTGCTCCAGCCTCTTCGCCGCCTCCTGCACTGCTGGGCGTTTCGGGCCTGCCCTACCTCGGAAGCTTCCTCGATCGTATCGCCGAAGGGTTGGAGAGCGTTGGCATGCCGTATTGCTGAACCGTCTTCCTCGGTCGGTGGTTCCGCCGATGTTCGGAAAATCTTCCTTGACATCCAACGGGCATTATGTTCTTGTTCTGTTCATGTCCGTCGCGGTCGCCACCCCAACCACCCAGCCCGATCCCGCAACCGCGGATCAGCCCAGCCCCTCCGCGCGCCTCATCTGTCTCGTCCGCAAGCTCATCGACTACGGTCGGCAACTCGCTGCCTCGTTCCAGCAGCGCACCATCAACACCGAGGTCGCCGGCGCCACCAGCGCGTTCGGCACCAAGGACATCGCCCAGATCCTGGCGCGCATCACCCGCGGCCTGCTGCGCGCCACCGCGCTCGAGGCCAGCCTGGTGCGCGGCACCGCCTGCCTGGACACGCCAACCCGGCAGCCTGCCGCTTCGGTCCAGCGCCGGCCGCGTGCCGCCAAGCCGGCCGCCCCGCACGCCGATGAGCCCGACGCCGGTCTCGTCCGCCTCCCCACGGCGGCGCAGATCTCTACCGTAGGGGTGTCGGTCGCTGTCGGCTGATGTCGGTAAATCCAAGGAATACAACATTTAAGCGCTTTCCATTGTCGGCTCACGTCGCTATATATCGGCCAGAAGCGGTGTTCCACTTGTGGGCTGATTTGTATGCCGGCCTTGCTCCGGCCCGATGATGGATTGATGTTCCTGACCGCATTGAAGCTTCGCAAACTGACCAAGCCCGGCCTCTATAGCGACGGGGGGAACCTCTATCTCCAGGTCCGGGGACCCCAGCAGCGATCCTGGCTGTTCCGCTACATGATCCGGGGTCGCGCCCGCAGCATGGGCCTCGGCCATGTCGACGACGTCTCGCTCGTCGAGGCGCGCAACAAGGCGGACGCGGCGCGCAAGCTCGTTCGCGACGGCGTCGATCCGCTCGACGTCCGCGCAACCGAACAAGCAAGGGCCAAGGCGATCACGTTCGGCGAGGCGGCGGAGCGCTACGTCACGACGCAGGAAGCGGGGTGGCGCTCCGCCGAGCACGGCGCGACTTGGCGGGCGACGCTCGCCGCCGACGTAGTGCCGGTGATCGGGAAGATCCCCGTCGAGGCGATCGACACCGATCTGGTGCTGAAGGTCCTCAACCCGATCTGGCGCGTGAAGCCGGAGACCGCGTCGCGGATACGCGGGCGGATCGAGAAGGTTCTGTCCTACGCCATCGTGCAAGGCTGGCGCTCCGGTCCCAACCCGGCGGCGTGGCGCGGGCATCTGCAATTGACCCTACCGGCGGTGCGCAAGGTGCGTCCCGTCCAGCACTTTGCGGCGTGCGACTGGCGCGAGGCCCCGGCCTTCATGGCGAAGCTCCGCGAACAGAACGGCATGGGCGCACGGGCGCTCGAGTTTGCAATCCTGACCGCTGCCCGTTCAGGTGAGGTGCGCGGCGCGACCTGGGACGAGATCGACCTCGAGCGCGCGGTCTGGACCATCCCAGGATCGCGGATCAAGGCGGGCAAGGAACACCGCGTGCCGC
>JANWJK010000184.1 GCA_025452005.1 Acetobacteraceae bacterium
CCCAGTATCGCCTTGGCGACGATGTTGCGCTGGATCTCGTTGGAACCGCCGTAGATCGAGACCTTGCGATAGTTGAAGTACATCGGCGCCGCCTCGGTGGCGTAATCGGGGCCGATCACCTCTTCGTTGCGGCCGTCGAAGTCGCGCTGATACGGCAGTATATACGGCCCGACCACGTCCATCAGCAGCTCGGTCAATTGCTGTTGAATCTCGGAGCCCTTCAGCTTCAGGATCGACGAAGCAGGATTCTGCCGGCCCTTCTCGCGCTTGCGTTCATCGGCCACGACGCGCAACTGGGTCATCTCCAGCGCCTTCAGCTCCACCTCGACAGCGGCGAGCTTCTCGCGGAAGCGCGGATCGTCGATCAGCGGCCGATCGCCGACGCGCTCCATCGACGCCAGTTCCTTGATGCGGGCGACCTTCGCCTTCGATGCACCCACCCGCGCGATGCCGGTGCGTTCGTTGCCGAGAAGGAACTTGGCATAGTCCCAGCCCTTGTTCTCCTGGCCGACGAGATTTTCAGCCGGCACCTCGACATTGTCGAAGAAGACCTCGTTCACCTCGCGTCCGCCGTCGATGGTCACGATCGGGCGCACGGTGATCCCTGGCGTCTTCATGTCCACCAGGATGAACGATATCCCCTCCTGCTTTTTGGCAGCGGGATCGGTACGCACCAGGCAGAAGATCCAGTCGGCGTACTGCGCCAGCGTGGTCCAGATCTTCTGGCCGTTGATCACGTACTTGTCGCCCTTGCGTTCGGCGCGCGTGCGCAGGCTGGCGAGGTCGGAGCCGGAACCCGGCTCGGAAAACCCCTGGCACCAGAAGATGTCGGCATTGGCGGTCTTCGGCAGGAAGCGCTGCTTCTGCTCGTCGTTGCCGAACTGCGCGATCACCGGACCGACCATCGTGACGTTGAAGCCGATCGGCGACGGCGCGTTCGCCTGCTGCATCTCGTCCTGGTACAGGTAGACCTGCACCGGCGACCAGTCCTGCCCGCCCCATTGCACGGGCCAGTTGGGCGTCGCCCAGCCGCGCGCATTCAGGATGCGCTGCGAGGCGATCATATCGTCGCGAGTGAGCCCCTCGCCTTCCGCCACCTTGTCGCGGATCGACTGCGGGATCTCGGTGCGGAAGAAGCGCCGCGCCTCCTCGCGGAAAGCGAGTTCCTCGGCGGTGAATGCCATATCCATGATCGTGGTCCTTTCACTCCGCCGCTTCGCGCTTCAGGCGGTCAGCAAAGGTCTTGCGGAATTTGGCGACCTTCGGCGCGACGACAGCCTGGCAGTATCCGGTCCATGGGTTGCGCGCGAAGTAGTCGTGGTGTTCCGCTTCAGCCTCGTAGAATACGGCAAGCGGCTCGATCTCGGTCACGATGCGCGCCGGCCAGACCTTCGCGTCCGTGATCTCCTTGATCACGGCCTGCGCGGTCTGCCGCTGCTCGTCTGAATGCGTCAGGATGATCGAGCGGTACTGCGGCCCGACATCGTGCCCCTGGCGATCCTTGGTCGTCGGATCGTGAATGGTGAAGAACACGCGCAGCAGATCGGCGTAGGACACCTCCGCCGGATCGAACCTGATCTGCACAACCTCGGCGTGGCCGGTCGTGCCGGTGCAGACGGCCTGGTAGCCGGGATTGGCGACGTGCCCGCCGGCATAGCCCGACATCACGCCGCGCACACCGCGCAGATCCTTATAGACGGCCTCCAGACACCAGAAGCATCCGCCGCCGAGAGTGGCGATCTCTTCGCTCATGCCCGTCGCTCCCTTATTGCTTCGCGCTCATCATACCCTCAAGTCGCGTTCCTGCCACCGTAGCGCCGCACCCGCAGGTCCGCCTGCTCCTTGTGGGCCGCGAAGTTCTCGATCGCGCACAGCCGCGAGCAGTATTCGCCGATCATCGCGGTCGCCTCGGGACTGACCTCCTGGTAGGTCACCGTCTTCAGGAACTTGCCCACCCATAGCCCGCCGGTGTAACGCGCGGCACGTTTGGTCGGCAGCGTGTGGTTGGTGCCGATCACCTTGTCGCCGTATGCGACGTTGGTCTCCTTGCCGAGGAACAGCGAACCATAGTTGGTCATCCGCTCCAGGAACCAGCGCGGCTCGCGGGTCATCACCTGCACATGCTCCGAGGCGATGCGATCGGCCTCCGCCGCCATCTCGTCATCGGTATCGCACAGGATGACCTGTCCGTGATCGCGCCAGGCGACGCCGGCGATATCGGCGGTCACCAGGCGCGCAAGCTGGCGATCGATCTCCGCCTGGATCTCGTTCGCGATCTTCGTCGATGTGGTCAGCAGGATCGCCGGCGATGTCGGGCCGTGCTCGGCCTGGCCGAGCAGGTCGGTCGCGCACACCTCGGCGTCCGCGGTGTCATCGGCGATGATCAGCGTCTCGGTCGGACCGGCCAACAGATCGATGCCGACGCGACCGAACAACTGCCGCTTCGCCTCGGCGACGAACGCATTGCCGGGACCTACCAGCATGTCCACGGCAGGAATGCTCGGCGTGCCCAGCGCCATGGCGGCGACGGCCTGGATGCCGCCGAGCAGATAGATCTCATCGGCCCCGCCCAGTGCCATGGCGGCAACCGTGGCGGCCGGAGGCACGCCGTTCAGCGGCGGCGTACACGCGGCAACCCGCTTCACGCCGGCAACCTTCGCCGTCAGCACGCTCATATGCGCCGATGCCACCATCGGATAACGACCGCCCGGCACATAACAGCCGACACTGGCGACGGGGATATTCCTGTGACCCAGCCGGACACCCGGCAACGTCTCCACCTCCACGTCACGCAAGGCCGCACGCTGCACTTCGGCAAAGCGACGAATCTGCGCTTGCGCGAACTTGATGTCGTCGATCACCTGCTTGGGCAGGCTGTCGATCAGGGACTGAATTTCGGAGGCCGACAGGCGGAACTCCCGCGGTTCCCACTTGTCGAACTTCGCCGACAGCTCGCGCACCGCGACATCGCCGCGCTGCATAATGTCGTCGAGGATCGCCTCGACCGTCTGGCGCACCTGCCGGTCGGCCGCGAACTTTTCCTCCTCGCTCGCGCCATGCTTGAGAGTGCGGATCATGGTGTCTCCTATTCCGCGGTCCAGCCGCCATCGACGACGAGTGCGGTGCCGGTGATCAGCGCCGCGGCGTCGGACGCCAGGAACACCACCGCGCCCATCAGGTCTTCCACCGTTCCCAGCCGGCCGAGCTTGATCCGCCGCAGCACGTCGTCGTGGAACGCCCTGTCGTTCCAGAACGGGCGGGTCAACGGCGTGTCGATGAATGTCGGTCCTATGGTGTTCACCCGGATGCCATGCGGCGCGAGGTCGATCGCCATGGCCTTGGTCAGCCCCTCGATGCCGTGCTTGCTCATGCAGTAGACGGTGCGCCGCGCGCCGCCGACATGGCCCATCTGCGAGGAGATGTGGATGATCGATCCTCGCACCGAAGCCTGCACCATCCGCCGCGCCATGGCCTGCGCCACGAAGAACGCGGCGCGCTGGTTCAGCGTGACGATGGCGTCGTAGTCCTGTTCGGTCACCTCGAGGAACGGCGCGGGCCGGTTGGTGCCGGCGTTGTTCACCAGCACATCGAACGACGCCTGTGCGTCGATCGCGGCGCGCACGGTGGGGAGGTCGGTCACGTCCAGCACCAGGGGTTCGGCGCTGCCGCCTTCGTCACGAATCTGCGCGGATGCCGCCTCGATCTCGGCTGCCGTGCGCGCGGCCAGGACGACGTGCGCGCCGGCCTGCGCCAGGGCTGCGGCGGCGGCGAGGCCAATGCCGCGGCCGGCGCCGGTGACCAGCGCGCGGCGGCCTTCAAGGCGCAGGGAGGGTGTGCGCGGGAGGAGCATGAGGGACCTCAGCCGAGCTGAAACCAAGTGCGGAACAACGGGGTCTCCAGCATTGTCTGCCGTCGCGAGCCGGCACCACACCGCCTTGAGTGTGTGGTGCGGACCAGCTAGATAGCAGGCGTGGCGCCAGTCATCCATCACCGCGGCGAACGGTCGAGAGGCACGCCAGTGCGCGCCCACTCCCTCGTCCAGCGGAACAATCCGCATCTTGCGCAGAATCGGTCGAGGCTGACATGTGCGCAGATGCTGGGCGCCAGGTGATTCTTCGGGCACTTCGGTGACGCGTCGGAGGTTGCTGCTGATCGAAGGGCCGATGCACGAACGCTCACCCAAGCGCCGATCACCTCTCGGGTCCGCATGACATGGATGCGCCGGAGCTATTGCCACACGCGACGCCGCAAGCCGAGTACGACTCACATGTCGACGACCACCAGCGCTTCGCCGGGGCTTCCCGCTACGCGGCGACGGTGGTTGGCAACCTGCTTGACCGGTGGCTCGAAATACGCAGTGTGCTGGATCTCGGCTGTGGCACCGGGGCTTGGTTGCGCGGCTTCGCGGCCGATGGAAGACGCGACGTCGTCGGTGTCGAACAGGAGCAGATCGATCCGCAGTTTCTGGAAATCGATCCAGACCGCATCCTGCATGCCGACCTGAACCTTTACCTCGATCTTCATCGCCGCTTCGACCTTGTCCTCTGCCTGGAGGTGGCGGAGCATCTCGCTCCCGAGGCCGCCGCGACCATTGTCGCAACGTGCGTCCGTCACGCCGACCTTGTGTTGTTTTCAGCCGCACTGCCCGGCCAGCAGGGGCGGCGACACCAAAACGAGCAACTTCCGGAATACTGGCGCGATCTGTTTCACACCCACGATTTGATCGCGTTGGACATTATCCGACCGCTGATCTGGAACGATCGGAACATTCCGGTTTGGTACCGTCAGAACATCATGCTCTTTGCGCGGGAGAGCCTGCCGGTCGTTGCGCAGTTGCGGACGGAGGCGCAACGTCTCGCCGCGGCCATTCCATTGAACCGGGCGCATCCCGATCTCCTGATGTGGCTTTCTCACGCGGCGACACTGCCGAGAGCGACACAGCCGGAGCACGCGGCGAACTCGCTCAGGCCAGGACGGATCTGGCTCAAAGCAGGACGCGCCTGGCTCAGTCAAGAGCGGAACTGAGCCAGACCTCGATGCAGCTTGACGCCGCGCAGCAGGACCTGGAGCGCGTATCGCAGGAATTGACCCAGGCCACCGGCGAGCTGACACGCCTCCGGCGAGAGTACGATTCGGTGGTCGGTTCCACGCTATGGCAGGCCACGGGACCGCTGCGGCGCGTCGGCCGCGCGGTGCCGGCACCGCTCCGTCGGACTGTCGCCTGGATGCTTCGGGCGCCCGTGACCGCCGCACGGAAGCTGCGGGGTCTGCGCCGCGGGCGCAATCCGGCGGCCACGGAGGCTGCGACGGCAGCGGACATCCGGCCAAGCGCTTGGCGGATCGTGGTCATCTCGGGTGAGCCGGACACTCCGGGACACGACTATCGTGTCGTCCGGTTTGCCGAAGCTGCCAAGGCGATCGGCGCTTCCGTGCTGTGCCTCACGCGCGCCAGGATGGCGGCGAACCACCGTGAACTCGCGGAAGCGGACTTCGTGGTGATCTGGCGCGCCGGCAATGAGCCCGATGTCGCGGCGGCCATCGCAGCGGTCCGTAAGGGGAAGGCCAAGCTCCTCGTGGACATCGACGACCTTATGTTCGTACCGGAGATGGCGTCCGAACTCGTCATCGACGGCATTCGCAGTCAACAGCACGACTCGCGCGAGGTAGGCCTGTTGTTTCTGCGGGTCCGCGAGGTGCTGGCACAGGCAGACGCGTGCGTCTGCACCACCGACGAACTGGCGAAGCATGCCAGGCGCATGGGCAAGCTGACATTCGTGTTGCCGAACGGCTTCGATGCCAACGTGCATTCTGCCGCCCGGCTGGCGGTCCGTCACCGCGGCGTGAGCGATCATGATGGGCTATTCCGCATCGGTTATCCGGCTGGCACGCGCACTCACCAGCGCGACTTTGGCGTGGCCGTCGAGGCCGTCGCCCGCATATTGCACCGCTATCCGGCAAGCCGGCTGGTGCTGTTCCGCGATCCAGTCATAGGCTGGCCCATGCTGGATATCGACGAATTCCCAGCGCTCGAGCAGGTGGCCGCACAGATCGAATGGCGGGACTTCGTTCCACTCCCCGATCTGCCCGCCGAGCTGGCGCGCCTCGATGCCACCATCGTGCCCCTGGAGACTGGCAATCCGTTTTGTGAGGCCAAAAGCGAACTCAAGTTTTTCGAAGCTGCGCTGGCCGGTGTGTGTACCGTTGCATCGCCCACCGAGCCGCTTCGAGACGCGATCCGTGACGGCGAGACCGGGCTACTGGCCGATACAACGGAGTCTTGGTTCGAGGCAATTCGGCACTTGATCGAGGACCCTGAACTGCGGCGGCGGATCGCGCATGCCGCGTATCTCGATGTCCTATGGCGCTATGGGCCGCATCGTCGCGCCGATCTCGTGCTTTCGCTGTTGACCCAGCTTGAAGGCGGCGAGGATGCCGCTCGAGCATTCGAGCTCGAGTTCCGCCGGCGCAATGCGTCGCGGACCACGCCACCGTCGATTCCACGTTCCGAGGTGGTGTTCGCCGCCGATGCGCTCGGGACGGCCGAGGTCACCGTGGTCATTCCGCTGTTCAATTATGCAAGGTATGTCACGGATGCGCTCGAGTCAGTGAAGGAGCAGACGCTGCAGCCCATCGACCTGGTCGTGGTGGATGACTGCTCGACCGATAATTCGCTGTCAGTTGCCGGTGATTGGATGAGGCGTCAGGCAGTGACCAAAAGGTTCAACCGAATCGTCTTGCTGCGCAATATTGCGAATCAGGGCTTGGCGGCGACCAGGAATATCGGCTTCGACGCCGCGGAAACGGATTTCGTGGTGCCGCTCGACGCGGACAACCGGCTGCTGCCCGAATTCTGTTCCAGGACCTTGCGGGCGCTGCGCGGCACGCGCGCAGCCTTCGCCTATACGAAGATCCAGTGCTTCGGCGACCACCATCACGTCATCGGCACCGATGCCTTCTCACAGATGTTGTTCTCTCAAGCGAACTATGTCGATGCCATGGCCCTGATCGCCAAGTGGGCATGGGCCGGCATCGGCGGCTATACCCACATCCAACATGGCTGGGAAGATTACGACTTCTGGTGCTGCTGTATCGAACATGGATTTTGGGGAATCCACGTTCCGGAAATCCTCGCCGAGTATCGCTTTCATGAGGACTCTATGCTGAGGACTGCGACCGATGTGCAGCACAACAAGCGGGAGGTGGTTCGGCAGTTGGAGGCACGCCACGATTGGATGTCCATCGTCGATCGTGGTTGAGCGAACCGACTTTTGCCGCGACTGCGATTGCACAGTGACGGGGCGGTCTTGAGGGGGTTGGCTACGATGCTGCCCCTGCTTCGCAGGATTCTGCGGCCCGCCGGTCAGGCACAATCTCTACCGGCACCGGAAGCGCCGCCGACCGAAACCTTTACTGCCCATAACGTGCGTTTGGACGACGGGACGCAAACCTTCCCGGCGGCGGGCATGCTGATGAGCGAGAACGGCATCTTCCGCGCGGTGACCCGTCTGCTCCGGGTCATCTATCCGGACGGTCTGCAAGGGCGCCGCCTGGTGGATATCGGCTGTCTGGAGGGTGGGTTTGCCACGGAATTCGCCCGCCTGGGTCTGGTCGCCACCGGCATCGAGGTCCGCGAAAGCAATTATCGCAACTGCCTCCGCGTCAAGGCCGGCGTCGACCTTCCCGGGCTCGACTTCATCAAGGATGACGCCGCCAACATCGCTTCATATGGCCCGTTCGACGTGGGATTCGTATGCGGCCTGCTGTACCACCTTGACCGGCCCAAACAGTTTCTGACCGACGTGGCACGCGTCTGCCGGCGTGCGCTGGTCCTCGAGACTCACGTTGCGACTTCGGAACATAGCCCCGCGGTGGACATCTACGGTCTCTCGGAGGTCACGGAAAATGAGGGGCTCCGAGGCCGTTGGTATCCGGAACACGAAGCGATGCCTTCGGAGCAGCTCGACACCCTGAAATGGTCCTCGTGGTCGAACAACAGGTCTTTTTGGCTCCAGAAGGAGTGCTTATTGCAACTCCTGAAGGACATCGGATTCGATATTGTTCTCGAGCAGTTCGACTGCGACGATGACATCCAGGGTCAATTGACGACCGGATGGCGCAAAGCAAACAGCCGCGTTCTGCTCGCGGCGATCAGGGTTCGTGAATCGGACTGACCCGAACTACCGCGGATCAACTGCTGTGGATGTTTGTGGTGCTCAGGTTGGTAACGTTGAGGAACGTGATCCGGGTGGAGTCCGACAATTGGATGGTCGATGAGCCGCCGCTGACGGTCGCATTGGATATGGCTGTGGCCGCTGCGGTGCTGCCATATCCCGCAAGCCAGACGTTGTCGCTGGGACTGAAGTCGGTGATGACGTCGGCTCCGCCGGAGGCGCCCTTTATGAACGAGAAGTTGTCGCTTCCGGCACCGCCCGTCAGCGTATTGGAGCCGGTACCCGACCAGAACACGTCGTTGCCGGCGCCACCCAGCAGGCTGGCGTTGCCGGAGCCGCCGGCGAGGCTGTTGTTGGAGGTCGAGAGGGCGGAGGAAAGTGTCTCGTTTCCGGCATAGGCAGACATGATGGCGCCTGGCGCGCCGTTGTTCTGGAAGGTGATGGCAGAGCCCGGGCCACCAAAGATGGTGGTGACCGAAGCCGTGCTGCCGAAGACTGTCGCACTGCCCGCCCCGCCGACGAAAAGGATTCCGGCCGAGCCATCACCCTGCACGAGCGAGCCGCTCGCGCCGAAGATGGTCTCGGCACCGGTTCCGGACACCACGGTCGAGTTGGGGGCGGCACCCACTACCAGCGTGCCCGTCCCACCGAAGATCAGATCATTGCTGCCATACGCGACGACCGTGTCCGGGCCGACGCCGGCCGCAACCGTGTCGCCGATGCCGTCGGAGATGATGTAGTTCGGCAGCGGGTCCGTCGGATCGGCAGCCCAGAGGAAATTGGCGCCGCCGCCGCCTGCGATCGTGCCGCCACCGCTGGTGTAGATCGTGTCGTTGCCGTCACCGGCAGCCAACTGGTAGTTGCCGCCGGGGCCGCCGATAATGAGGTTGTTCCCGCCTCCCGCCGCAACCGTGCTGTTGCCGTCCACCCAGAACGAACCGCCAACAGTACCAGAAAGTATCGCTGTGTTCAGCCCCGAAATGGTGTTGGGCGAGGTGTTGTTGTTGGTGACGAACGGAAAGCCCGTGACGTTGTTGGTGCCGCCGCCGCCAGTGATCACCAGTTCATTGGTCGCACCAGGGGTGGTCGGCGGAAGCGGGCCGCCGCTGCCGGTGGTCGTTACTGCCCGAGAACCAGCCGCTGCCAGCGCGTTCGCGATCTGCTGCGCGATCAGGTGCGTGGCCGTGCCGTTCGTCGTTATCGTAATAATCGAGCCGCCGGTGCCTGGTACTGTTACCGAGGACATTCTATTCTCCGTTCACGGACTTGCCGGCTTTGGCGGTACCGCCGTCGGGTATCGATTTATGAAGGTCCGTCGGGTTTCTGGCAACAGAAAATCCGAGCTGAAGCCACTGTCTCTTTTGCGTATAGGCTTCTAACAATCTGGTCTCACCCCAACCGTGCCTACATCATAGTCGAGTCCGGCGGGAACGCAAGCGAACGTTTCGAGACTGTGCCGCTCCGGACGTCGACGTTAGGGCTGATTCATTGACAAAATATGACCGTGAACCGGCTTGGGCACTATGTTGTCAGCGCGCCCTGAAGTCCGGCAGCCGCCGCTCCGCCATCGCCTTGACCCCCTCGCGGAAGTCCTCGGTGTTGCGCAGCCAGTCCTGCTCCTCGTATTCGCGCTCGGTCGCCGAGGCCACCGCCTCCGCCAGCCCCCGCCGCAGTGTCTCGCGCGTCGCCACGATCGCCAGCGGCGCCGATTGGGCGATCTCGGTCGCCAACTCGGTGGCCTTCGACCGCACCTCGTCCTGCGGCACGCAATAATCTGCCAGGCCGATCGCCAGTGCCTGCTCGCCGGTGATCCGCCGCCCGGTGAACATCAGCAGCGACGCCTGCTGCGCCCCGATCAGCCGCGGCAGAGAGGCGGTCAGCCCGAAGCCAGGGTGGAAACCCAGCCGGGTGAAATTGACCGAGAACCGCGCCTCAGGGCAGGTCACGCGGAAATCCGCCATCACCGCCAGTCCGACCCCGGCCCCCACCGCCGCCCCGTGCACTGCCGCAACGATCGGCTTGCCGGTGCGCCACAGCCGCTGTGCCTCCTTATATAGGTGCCGCCCGCGCTTGGTGCCCCGATTGACCCCGTCCGCCCCACGGCTGCCGAAATCCGCTCCGGCACAGAAATGTTTGCCCTCAGAGCACAGTACGATCGCGCGCACCTCGGGCGTGCGGTCGTAGCCCTCCAGCACATCGGCGATCTCGGCCACCATGTCGGTATCGACGAAGTTGTTCGGCCCCCGCCGGATCTCGATCGTGGCAACGATGCCGGATTGCGACACGCCGATATGCTCGTAGCTTGCCATGCTGCCCTGCCCTGCTCTCTCTTCCGCTGAATTGCGCCTCGTGCGACCTTACCCGTCAGTAGGGGCGGAGGAAATGGCCATGGCGAGGCTCGACCGCGACGGCGTGGCGATCCACTACGAGGTGCATGGACAGGGTCCTGCCATCCTGCTGTCACACGGCTACAGCGCGACGTGCCGCATGTGGGACGGCCAGATCGCCGCACTGCGCGACCGCTTCCAGGTGATCGTGTGGGACATGCGCGGCCATGGCCAAAGCGACTATCCGTCGGATTCTGCCGCCTATTCCGAGGCTGCCGCCGTCGAGGACATGGCCGCCGTCCTGCGGGACTGCAGCATCCAGCGTGCGGTGATCGGCGGACTGTCGCTGGGCGGCTACATGTCGATGGCATTCCATCGCGCCCACCCGGCGATGACGCGCGCGCTGATGATCTTCGACACGGGCCCGGGATTCCGCAAGGCCGAAGCGCGCGAGGCCTGGAACCAGCGCGCCCGCCAGCGCGCCGACGACCTGGATGCGCGCGGATTCGCTGCACTCGGGAGCAGCGACGAGGTGCGGATGAGCCAGCACCGCGATGCCTCGGGCCTGGCGGGAGCGGCGCGCGGCATGCTGACGCAGCACGACGACGCGGTGATCGGCTCGCTGGAAACGATCTCGGTACCGAGCCTGGTGCTGGTCGGCAGCAATGACACCAACTTCCTTGCCGCCACCGAGTACATGGCCCGCAAGATCCCTGGCGCCACCAAGGTGGTGATCGATGGCGCGGGACATGCCGCGAACCTGCACCAGCCGGCAGCCTTCAACCGCGCGATGGAGTCATTCCTGGCAGGCCTCCCGGGATGAACTTCGACTTCCCGGACGAACTCAAGCAGTTGCGCGACGAGGCCCGGCGGTTCCTGACCGAGCGCTGTCCGACCAGCGTGCCCCGCCGCATCCTGGAAGGGCCGGAGCCATACGATCGCGCACTGTGGCACGAGATGGCGGAGATGGGCTGGACGGGTGCCGCGATTCCCGAGGAATTCGGCGGCGCCGGCCTCGGCCATCTGGCGGTCTGCGTGCTGGCCGAAGAAATCGGACGCGCGGTGGCGCCGGTGCCGTTCGCCTCCTCGGTGTACCTGGCCAGTGAAGCGTTACAACTGTATGGCAGCGACACGCAGAAGCGACACTACTTGCCGAAACTTGCCGCCGGCGAGCTGATCGGCACCTTTGCCATGGCAGAACGGCCCGGGCCGGTCGACCCAGCCAGGCTGGCCACGCATGTCACCGACGGGAAACTATCCGGCACCAAGCTGGCCGTGCCGGACGGCGATGTGGCGAACTTCGCGATCGTCGCCGTGCGCGCGGACCGGGGACCGTGCCTCGCCATTGTCGATCTCACCGGCTCCGGCGTGGCACGCGAGACCGTCACCACAATCGATCCCACGCGATCGCATGCGCGGATCGTGTTCGACGGCGCGCCGGCCGACCCGCTGCCGGGCAGCAAGGGCGCCGATTCGGTGCGTCATCTGCTCGACCGGGCAGCGGTGATGCTCGCGTTCGAACAGGTAGGCTGCGCCGAGGCGGCACTGGAGATGGCCCGCGACTATGCGCGCGAGCGGTACGCGTTCGGCCGGCCGATCGGCTCGTTCCAGGCGATCAAGCACAAGCTCGCCGATATCTACATCGCGGTCGAGCTGGCGCGGTCCAACGCGTATTACGGCGCCTGGGCGCTGCACACGGATGCCGCCGAACTGCCGATCGCCGCGTCGGTCGCCCGCATATCGGCCTGCGATGCCGGATGGCTCGCGTCGAAGGAGAACATCCAGACGCATGGCGGCATGGGCTTCACCTGGCAGATGGACTGCCAGTTCTACTATCGCCGCGCCAAACTGCACGCGCTGGCACTCGGCGGCACGCGCGAGTGGAAGCGCCGGCTGATCGCCGAGCTGCGCCGCAGCAACACGATCGCGCTGCCGACGGACTGAGGGAGCCACCTGATGGATTTCGAAGACACCCCGGAAGAGGCCGCATTCCGCGCCGAGGCCCGCGCCTTCCTGGAAGCCAATGCCGAACGCCGCAAGCCCGGCGCGGTGGAAGGCTATCGCCGCGGTCAGGACGCCCCGGGTGCGATGGATCGCGCCAAGGCGTTCCAGCGCAAGAAGGCCGAAGCGGGCTTCGTCGGCATCCATTGGCCGAAGGAATGGGGTGGCCGCGGCGGCACGCAGATCCAGAACGTCATCTACAATCAGGAGGAAGCACAGTTCGACGTGCTATCCGGCATCTTCGGCATCGGCATCCAGCTCGCGATGCCGACGATCTGCGTCTGCGGCACGCCGGAGCAGCGCGAGCGCTTCGTCAAGCCGACGATGCGCGCCGATATCGTGTGGTGCCAGTTGTTCTCGGAGCCGTCGGGCGGGTCCGATCTCGCCTCGCTGCGCACCCGCGCCGAACGCGATGGCGACGAATGGGTGATCAACGGTCAGAAGATCTGGAATTCCGGCGCGCATTACAGCGACTTCGGCATCCTGGTCGCGCGCAGCGATCCGAATGTGCCGAAGCACGCCGGGCTGACCTATTTCATCCTCGACATGAAGACGCCAGGTGTGGAGGTGCGGCCGATCCGCCAGCTCTCGGGCTCGGCGCATTTCAACGAGGTGTTCTTCACCAACGTGCGCATCCCCGATGCGATGCGCATCGGCCCCGTGGGCGGCGGCTGGCGCGTGGCGCTGACCACGCTGATGAACGAGCGGCACGGCATGCGGGATTCGCCGGGGCCCGACTTCGCCGAGCTGTTCCGCCTGGCAAACCAGCTTGAACTCGAGGACGGTCTGGCGATCGACAACGCCGGCGTGCAGGAGAAGCTGGCGGAGTTCTACACCCGCTCGCAAGGCCTGAAATACACCAAGTATCGCGGCATGACCGCGTTGTCGCGGGGTGGCACGCCGGGACCGGAATCGTCGATCATCAAGGTGGTCGCGGCGAACAAGCTCCAGGATATCCTGTCCTACGGTCTCGACCTGATCGGCATGGCCGGCCCTGCGATGGGCGAGGACATGCCGGTGGCGGGTATCTTCGAGGAGGCGCTGCTGTACTCGCCCGCGCTGCGCATCGCCGGCGGCACCGACGAGATCATGCGCAACATCATCGCCGAACGCGTACTCGGCCTGCCGCAGGACGTGCGCGTGGACAAGGACGTGCCGTTCCGGGAAATCCCGACAGGCAGCCGCGGATGACCGAGCACGCCTTGCAGAGCTTCTTCTGGCCGCGTTCGATCGCGGTGCTGGGCGCTTCGCCGGACACCCACCGCATCCGCGGGCGCCTTCTGCACCAGTTGCGCGAGAACGGCTTTCCCGGCCGCATCCTGCCGATCAATCCGAGCTATCAGGAGATCGGCGGACTGCGCTGCCAGGCCTCGATCGGCGCGGTCGGCGAACCGGTGGATCTCGCCCTGGTGGCCATCCCCGCCGCCGGCGTGGCGCCGGCGCTCGAGGAATGCGCCCGCGCCGGCGTGAAGAACGCGCTGATTATCAGCTCCGGCTTCGCCGAGGAGGGCGGGGCGGCGGGCGACATGCAGGCCGCGCTGGTCGAGGTGACGCGGCGCACCGGTCTGCGCGCCTGCGGACCCAACTGCGAGGGCTACTTCAACGCACTCGGCAAGGTCGCCACCACGTTCAGCCCGACCGTCGAGGTGAAGGAAGACGAAGGCCGCACCCTGGTGTCCGACCGCCGTATCGGCGTGATCGCTCAGTCGGGCGGCATCGGCTTCGCGCTGTTCAATCGCGGCAAGGCGGCCGGGATCGGTTTCTCCTACGTGATCTCGACCGGCAACGAGGCCGATCTCAACACCGCCGATTTCCTCGACTACATGGTCGAGGATGCCAACACGCACGCGGTGATGCTGTTCTGCGAAGCGGTGCGCGACGGCCCGG